>NZ_JADOUX010000015.1:0-95899 GCF_015751745.1 Cryobacterium sp. CAN_C2 | reverse complement strand
CACGGGTAACCGGGGCTGTGCCCCTGTACCGGGGTGCGCGAGGAGTCTTTTCTCTCCCCCACAGCACGGGTAACCGGGGCTGTGCCCCTGTACCGGGGTGCGCGAGGAGTCTTTTCTCTCCCCCACAGCACGGGTAACCGGGGCTGTGCCCCTGTACCGAGGTGCGCGAGGAGTCTTTTCTCTCCCCCACAGCACGGGTAACCGGGGCTGTGCCCCTGTACCGAGGTGCGCGAGGAGTCTTTTCTCTCCCCCACAGCACGGGTAACCGGGGCTGTGCCCCGGTACCGAGGTGCGCGAGGAGTCTTTTCTCTCCCCTCTGTTCTGCGAGAGGGGGTAAATTCGTGACAGGATCCTGACCCCCATTGAGCCGAGTACCCGGGAGTCGGGACCTTTGGCACTTTGCCCATTGGCGCGGCTCAATAGGATGGAAGAAGCGCGGCTGTGTCGCCGTGCGACAAAGCGGAGGACCGATGATCGACGATTCCGGAACCATGACCTGGCCTTCTCGAGCGCCGAAACCCCTCAGCGCCGAGGCCCTCGCGAGCATCGACGCCTGGTGGCGGGCCGCGAATTACCTCGCCGTCGGCCAGATCTACCTGCTCGGCAACGCGCTGCTGAAAGAGCCACTCACTCGCGACCACGTCAAGCCGCGGCTGCTCGGCCACTGGGGCACCACGCCCGGCCTCAACTTTCTCTACGCGCACCTCAACCGGGCCATCCAGGAGCGCGGTCAGAGCACCATCTACATCACCGGTCCCGGCCACGGCGGCCCCGGCATGGTCGCCAACGCCTACCTCGACGGCACCTACACCGAGGTTTATGCCGACATCGAGCAGAACGCCCACGGCGTGCAGAAGCTGTTTCGCCAGTTTTCCTTTCCCGGCGGCATCCCCAGCCACGCCTCGCCCGAGCTGCCCGGATCCATCCACGAGGGCGGCGAACTCGGCTACGCGCTCAGCCACGCCTACGGGGCCGCGTTCGACAACCCGAACCTGCTCGTGGCCGCGGTCGTCGGTGACGGCGAGGCCGAAACCGGTCCACTCGCCACCAGCTGGCACTCGAACAAGTTCATCGATCCTCTGCAGGACGGCGTCGTGCTGCCCATCTTGCACCTCAACGGGTACAAGATTGCCAACCCCACCGTGCTCGCGCGTATCCCCGAAGACGAGCTGCTCGACCTCATGCGCGGCTACGGTCATACTCCTCATGTAGTCTCCGGCGGCTTCGACGGCGAAGACCCGCTGCTCGTGCACGCCCGCATGGCCGACACCCTCGACCTGGTACTCAACCAGATCGCCGACATCAAGGCGGCAGCGGCTGTGGCCGCAGCCAACAACGAAGATTTCGCCCGCCCGCGCTGGCCCATGATCATCCTCCGCACTCCCAAAGGCTGGACCTGCCCCGCCACTATCGACGGCGTGCAGGTCGAGAACACCTGGCGTGCGCACCAGGTTCCGCTCGCCAACGCCCGCGACACCCCGGCCCACACTGCCCTGCTCGAAGAGTGGATGCTCTCCTACCGTCCCGCAGAACTGTTCGACCAACAGGGTGCTCCTGTGGCACAGATCCGAGCCCTCGTCCCGGGTGGCGATCTGCGCATGAGCGCCAACCCGATCGCCAACGGCGGACTGCTCCGCCGCGACCTGCATCTGCCCGATTTTCGCGATTTTGCCGTCGACGTGCCCACCCCCGGCGCAACGTTGAACGAGGCCACGCGAGTGCTCGGCGGCTATCTGGCCGAGGTCATCCGCTTGAATCCTGACAACTTTCGCATCTTCGGGCCGGACGAAACCGCCTCGAACCGGCTGGCCCCGGCGGTCTACGAGGTGACCGCCAAGCAGTGGGACGCCGAAATGAAGCCCGGCGACACGAACCTTGCCCGGGCCGGCCGTGTCATGGAGATGCTCAGTGAGCACCAGTGTCAGGGCTGGTTGGAAGGCTACCTGCTCACCGGGCGGCACGGGCTGTTCAACTGCTACGAGGCGTTCATTCACATTGTCGATTCGATGTTCAACCAGCACGCCAAGTGGCTCAAGGTGACCGCCGATATTCCGTGGCGAGCGCCGATCGCGAGCCTCAACTACCTGCTGAGCTCGCACGTCTGGCGGCAGGATCACAACGGGTTCAGCCACCAGGACCCGGGGTTCATCGACCACGTCGTCAACAAGAGCGCCGATGTCGTGCGGGTGTATCTGCCGTTTGACGCGAACACGCTGCTGAGCACCTACGACCACTGCCTGCGCAGCGTCAACTATGTCAACGTGGTCGTCGCCGGCAAGCAGCCCGCGCCGAACCTGCTCACCATGGAAGAGGCCGTCGCGCACTGCACCCGAGGCCTCGGCATCTTCGACTGGGCCGGCACCGAGGTGCCCGGCCTCGCCCCCGATGTCGTGCTCGCCGCCGCCGGTGACGTGCCGACGCTCGAGGTGCTCGCCGCCGCCGAGATTCTGCGCGAAAACCTGCCCGACCTCAAGGTGCGGGTCGTGAACGTCGTCGACCTCATGCGGCTGCAGTCCGAGGACGACCACCCGCACGGCCTGAGCGACAGCGCCTTCGACGCCGTGTTCACGCCCGACAAGCCCATCATTTTCGCCTATCACGGCTATCCCTGGCTGATCCACCGGCTTACCTACAAGCGCCACGGCCACGAGAATCTGCACGCCCGCGGCTACAAGGAGATCGGCACCACGACGACCCCGTTCGACATGGTCATGCTCAACGACCTCGACCGGTATCACCTCGTCATGGATGTCATCGACCGCACCCCCGGCCTCGCCGCCCGCGCCGGTCTGCTTCGACAGCGCATGCAGGACTCCCGACTGGCCGCGCGCCAATACACCCGCGACCACGGCGAAGACCTGCCGTTCGTCAGCGACTGGTCCTGGTCGACACGGGATACCGCCCCCGCCGCGGCCGAGACCGGCAGCGACAATGTCTAGCGGCACCGACCTCGACCCGATCTCGCCGGGTCGTGACTGACGTGTAAGGCCCGCCCGACACTCTCCCAACCCGAATAAGCTTGAATGGACACCGTGGCTCGAAGCATCTATATCACCAGCGCCGAAGGAAATACCGGCAAATCCTCGATCGCGCTCGGCGTGCTCGACACGCTCACCCACCTGGTGGAGCGGGTCGGCGTGTTCCGTCCGGTGGCCCGCACCGCGACCGAACCCGACTACGTCGTCGAGCTTCTGCTGCGACACCTCACGGCCAATGCCGGCCCCGGAGCCGCGACCGGGCAGACTTACGAGCAGAGCATCGGTGTTAGCTACGACGACGTCAACACCGACCCCGACGCCGCCCTGGCCCACATCGTTGCGCGCTACAAGGCGCTCGAAGCCAACTGTGACACGGTTGTCGTCATTGGCAGTGACTACACCGACGTCGGCAGCCCCACCGAACTCGCCTTCAACGCGCGCATCGCCGCGAACCTCGGCGCCCCCGTGCTGCTCGTACTCGGCGGCCGGGTCGGCCCGGGCGAGGGCGAACGCCTCGGTCAGAGCGACGCCCGTTCCGCCGCGGACATCGGCCAGCAGACCGACGTCGCGCTGGCGGAACTGCGCGACGAACACGCCTCCATTTTGGCGATCATTGTCAACCGCGCCGACGAGTGCGCTCTGGCCGAGATCATTGACGCTGTGCGCGCCACCACCAACGCCCAGCCGGCGCGCTCGGGCGGTGCGTTCGGTGTGCCGATCTGGGCGATTCCCGAAGACCCCTACCTCGTCGCCCCGAGCATGCAGAGCATCATGGAGGCGACCGAGGGCACCCTGATCAAGGGCGACCCGGCGTTGCTGGCGCGCGAGGCGCTCGGCGTCGTCGTGGCCGCGATGTCGATGGTCAACGTGCTCCCGCGCCTGATCGACGGCGCTGTCGTCGTCGTGCCGGGCGACCGCGAGGACGTGCTGCTGGCCGTGCTGCTCGCCAACGCCTCCGCGACGTTCCCGTCGATCGCCGGCATCGTGCTCAATGGCGGCTTCGAGCTGCCCGACTCGATCCAGCGGCTGATGGAGGGCCTCGCGCCCTCGTTGCCGATCATCATGACCCCGCTCGGCTCCTATGACACGGCCATGCGCATTACCCGCACCCGTGGCCGCCTCGCCGCCGACTCGCAGCGCAAGCACGACACCGCGCTGGCCCTGTTCGAGACGCACGTCGACGCGGCCGCGCTGCTCGACCGGCTCGACGTGAGCCCGACCGAGGTCGTCACCCCGCTCATGTTCGAGTACGCGCTGCTGGAACGGGCTCGAAAGAACCGCCAACACATCGTGCTGCCCGAGGGTGAAGACGACCGCGTGCTGCGCGCCGCCGCCACGCTGCTGGCCCGTGATGTGGTCGAGCTGACCATTCTTGGTGAGGAATTCGAGGTGCGCTCGCGCGCCATCGGCCTCGGCCTCGACATTTCCAAAGCCCACGTCGTGAGCCCGTACGACGACCTGCTGCGCCTGAAGTTCGCGCAGGAGTACCTGCAGCTGCGCGCCCACAAGGGCATCACGCTCGACCAGGCCAACGAGACCGTCACCGACGTGAGCTACTTCGGCACCATGATGGTGCAGCAGGGGCTCGCCGACGGCATGGTCTCCGGTGCCACCCACACGACCGCGCACACCATTCGGCCGAGCTTCGAGATCATCAAGACGCAAGGAGGCGTCGGCGTGGTGTCCAGCGTGTTCCTCATGGCGCTCGCCGACCGCGTGCTCGTCTACGGCGACTGTGCCGTCATTCCGGTGCCAACGGCTGAGCAGCTTGCCGACATCGCCATCTCGGCCGCTGCGACGGCGGTGCAGTTCGGCATCGAGCCGCGCATCGCCATGCTGTCGTATTCGACCGGATCCTCCGGCGAGGGCGCCGACGTCGAAAAGGTGCGCACCGCCACAGCCCTCGTACGTGAGCGGCGTCCCGACCTGCTGGTCGAGGGCCCCATCCAGTACGATGCAGCAGCGGATGCCGCCGTCGCGGCCACAAAGATGCCCGGTTCCAGCGTGGCGGGCCGCGCCACCGTGTTCATATTTCCCGACCTGAACACCGGCAACAACACCTATAAGGCGGTGCAGCGCAGCGCCGGCGCCGTCGCGATCGGCCCCGTGCTGCAGGGCCTGCGCAGGGCGATCAACGACCTGTCGCGCGGCGCCCTCGTGCAGGACATCGTGAACACCGTCGCGATCACGGCCATTCAGGCGGCCGGGCTGACCCGTGCGTCGTCACCGCTCGCCGCCGTGGACGCGACGCCGGCCGGTGCCACCCGATGACCGCCGTTCTGGTCGTCAATTCCGGCTCGAGCTCGTTCAAGTACCAGCTGATCGAAATGGACAACGAGATCACCCTCGCGAGCGGTCTGGTCGAGCGCATCGGCGAGGTCGTCGGCGATTCCGTGCACTCCATCGCCGGGGCGACGGCGTCGGCGGCCGAGGCGGCGTCGGAGACGCGCGTTCCGGCATCCGCTGATCGAAAGTGGAACCGTGAGCTGCCCATTCCCGATCACACGGCCGGCTTCGCCGTCATGCTCGAAGCGTTCGCGACCCACGGTCCGTCGCTCGCCATGCATGCGCCGGTCGCCGTCGGGCACCGCGTCGTGCACGGCGGGGCACGCTTTCACCAGCCGACCCTGGTCACGCCGCAGGTCGAGCGTGACATCAACGAGCTGTCCGGGCTCGCGCCGCTGCACAATCCGGGCGCGCTGCAGGGCATCGTCGCAGCCGTGGAGGCGTTCGCCGACGTTCCGCACGTGGCCATTTTCGACACCGCCTTTCACCAGACCCTGCCGCCCGAAGCGTTCACCTACGCGATCAACGCTGACCTGGCCGAGCGGTTTCGCATCCGTCGTTATGGTTTTCATGGCACCAGCCACGGCTTTGTCGCGCACGAGGTGGCCAACTTTCTGCAGCGACCGGTCGAGGATCTCAACCAGATCGTGTTGCACCTCGGCAACGGCGGGTCGGCGTGTGCGGTCGAGGGGGGTCGTTCGGTCGAGACCAGTATGGGCATGACCCCGCTGGAGGGGCTGGTCATGGGCACACGTTCCGGCGACATTGACCCGGGCGTGCTGTTTCACCTGAATCGCCGTGCCGGACTCGACTTTCCTGAACTCGACACCATGCTCAACCGCGGCAGCGGACTGCTCGGCCTGACCGGGCGTGGCGACATGCGCGATGTGATCGTGGCCGCGGCCGCCGGTGACGGGCCATCGCAGCTCGCGATCGACGTGTACGTGCACCGGATCAAGGGCTATGTCGGGGCGTATTACGCGCAGCTCGGCCGGGTCGACGTGATCTCGTTCACCGCCGGTGTCGGCGAGAACGCGCCGCTCGTGCGCGAGCGCGCCCTCGCCGGGCTGGAAGCACTGGGAATCCGCATCGACCCGGTGCGCAACGCCGCCGCCGACCGAGGCGCCCGCGTCATCAGCGCCGACGACTCCGCGGTCACCGTGCTCGTCATTCCGACCAACGAGGAGCTGGAGATCGCCCGCCAGACCCTCAAGACGGTGCGTTAGCCCGCTCCTTCTCGGGCCGAGCCGGTACGTAGTGCCGGTAAGTCTGCGACACGCTGTGCCGAACGAGTATCAATCTCGGCGTGTCGCGAATGCTGCCGGTCTTGCGTTCACGGCTCACCACCACGGCTCGTTTTGGCCCCGCATTGGACTACCGCGATGGCGATTGCGGACCCACTGTGCGTCAGTGACCGTGCGTTCGATCGTCGCGAGGGTCGTTTGCCAATCGAACATGATGTGTCGATACGACAAACGTAGGGTTCGCCGACCCAGACCCTCGACCATCAGATCTCGGTCGTAGTCAGAGCCGAGCTTCGCCGCTCCGTGCCACTGCCTGCCGTCGATCTCGAGCGCGACGCAATCTTCAACGACGAGATCCTCATAGATCGAGTTCGTGCCCGAACCAATCCGTCCTTGCCCCACGACGGTATAGCCGTGATGTCGAAGCCGTCGCCGAGTAATAGTTTCGAGCCCGGAGTCGGAGGTGTTCTCCATCTCCCGTATGCCCGGCTGAAGTCGTGCGGGCGCGTGCAGGCAGAGTCTGCGCATCTGGGCGACCGTGAGGAACTTGAGATGCAGGGCAGATTCCAGACAGGCGATAGCGTTTTCTTCATCGAGGCAATGGATGGCCTGCCAGACTGCTTCGATGGGGTCGACCACCCACGACTTTCCCGGGTTTCCGAACCGCGGCCGTGCTCCGTGAAAATGCAGGGCACGCCCGCTTGAGTCCATACCCGGGCGGGTGATCGCTCCGCCGCCGCGCGCATCCGCTGGACGCATGAGGTGAAGTGCGGAGTCCAGGCCCGACCAGACTCCGAAGCGGTGCGCGGCACTGACGCAGGCGATCTGGGCATGCAGTGCACCGGCTTGACGCTGCTCGGCATCGGCATGCTCGCAGACGTAGATACCGCGGGCGGCGCGAGCGATGCAGCCCGATTGCACAGCGGCGCGAATTTCACGGGCGCTCACTCCACTCTGAAAGAGCTCGTCGGTGGTGGCGACGTGACCGAGCGAGCAAACAACCTGAAGGGGACGCATACCGAGAGGATGCTAGATCCGCACCTAAACCGTGGGACGGTGGGCAAATCTGGGTACAAGCGGATGCCTCGCCTGGTGGGGGAGGACTCATCCGCTGCAGGCAATGCCGGTCAGAATCGCGACGCGCCGCATCCCGGGCCGTGTTTGAACGGCGCGTCTCCGATCTACCGGTTTTACGTGCGGATGCGCGCGAGGGAATGGCATTGTGCGCCCGGAACGAAGCGGGCGAGTGTCGGTGCGGGCAAGTACCATTGAGAACGTGGTTACCGCCCTGTATCGCCGCTACCGGCCAGAGACCTTTGCCGAGATGATCGGCCAGTCCCAAGTGACCGATCCGCTAATGACGGCGCTCCGCACGAACCGGGTGAATCACGCCTATCTGTTCAGCGGTCCACGCGGTTGCGGTAAAACCACGAGCGCGCGCATCCTGGCCCGCTGCCTGAACTGTGCCGAGGGTCCCACCGACACTCCGTGCGGCGTCTGCCCGAGCTGTGTCGAGCTCGCCCGCAACGGCGGCGGTTCCCTCGACGTTGTCGAGATCGATGCGGCGAGCCACAACGGCGTCGACGATGCCCGCGATATTCGCGAGCGTGCCATTTTCGCGCCCGCCCGCGACCGCTACAAAATCTTCATCCTTGACGAGGCACACATGGTCACACCGCAGGGCTTCAACGCGCTGCTCAAGATCGTCGAAGAGCCGCCGGAACACGTGAAGTTCATCTTCGCGACCACCGAACCCGAAAAGGTGATCGGCACCATCCGCTCGCGCACGCATCACTATCCGTTCCGGCTGGTGCCGCCGGGGCCGATGCTCGAATACGTGCAGCACATGTGCGACACCGAGAAGATGGTCGTCGCCCCGGGTGTGCTGCCGCTCGTTGTACGCGCCGGCGGAGGCTCGCCGCGCGACACCCTGTCGCTGCTCGACCAGCTCATGGCCGGGTCCGATGGGCAGTCCATTGAGTACGAGCGCGCCGTTGCGCTGCTCGGCTACACGAGCGCTTCCCTGCTCGACGAAGCCGTTGAGGCCATCGGCACCCGCGATTCCGCTGCCGCGTTCGACGCGGTTGACCGGGTCATTCAGACCGGGCAAGATCCGCGCCGCTTCGTCGAAGACCTGCTGGAGCGCATGCGCGACCTCATCATCGTCGCGGCTACGAGCGTTGCGGGAGCCGCGGCCGTGCTGCGCGGCGTGCCGCAAGACGAGCTGGAGCGCATGAGCGTGCAGGCCGCCGCTTTCGGGCCGGCCGAACTCTCGCGCACCGCCGACATTCTGAACGCCGCGCTCACCGAGATGAGCGGGGCCACCTCGCCGCGCCTGCACCTCGAACTCATGATCGCCCGCGCCCTCATTCCTGCAACCGACGACACGACGCGCGGCGCCCTCGCCCGGGTCGAACGACTCGAGCGTCGCATCGGAGTCGACGGAGTCACGGCGGCGCCGGGTACGCCCGCAGCGGGCACACCCTTCTCAGCCGGCGCACCCTCCGCCCCTGAAGTTCGCTCCGCCCCTGAAGTTACCTCCGCCCCTGAAGTTCGCTCCGCCCCTGAAGTTACCTCCGCGACCCCACCCTCTTCGGTGGTCGAGCGTGTCGAGACGACCATCCCGGGAAAGCAGGCTGCCCGACCAGCCGTGGTCCTCGGGGCTCCGGTCTCGCTGCAGCAGCTGAAAGACGCCTGGCCCGAGATTCTCGAAGCCGTGCAGAACGAGAAGACCACTGCGTGGCTCGTCGTCTACACCGCGCACGTGCTTGGCCTGAACGGTGATGTGCTCGCGCTCTCGTTCCCGAGCCAGGCCGACGTCGACAGCTTTAAGCAGCAGAAGGTTCCCGGAATGGGAACCAGTGACTTCTTGCGCACCGCGATCGTCGCCGTGCTCGGCCTGCGGGTCAAGTTCATCGCGCGGGTCGACGCCGACCGCGAGCCGTCCCTCGCCAGCGCCTCCTCGGCTGACTCGTCGACCGTCACCGCGGAGCCTGCGCCAGCGGCCGCCGAGCCAGAAACGACTAAAGCCGCACCGGCTGCGTCTGCACCTATCGTGTCTGCACCTGCATCCACCCAGCAGATTCACGGCACAGCGAAATCGCCCGCGCCCGATGCACCCGCGCCGACGTCAATGGTCCCCTCCGGAGCGAGGCGGGAAGCAGCGACGGCAGGTGCGTCGCCGGTTGCTCCAGCCACCAGCGGATGGGCCACCGTGGCTATCCCCGGTTCGCCCAACGGTCCGGCGTTGCCGGCTGTGGCCGACGTTGCAGCTGATGCCTCAACCCCCGCCACTTCTGAGCAGCCGCTACCGAGCGCTGCCGCCATTCCGGTCTCGTCGCCAGCGTCTGAATCGTCGTTCGGGCGATCTTTCATGCCTTCCGCCCCGTCGCAGGGCCAAGACGAACCGCCGTTCGACGACGTACCTCCGCCTTTCGATGATGATGCGCCGCCCGAGATGGATGCTCCCGCCGAGGAACGCGTGCCGACCTACGTGTCGCACCAGGAGGTATCCGCTGTGCAGGCGAGCCCGGGGCAGGGCGAACAGCCGCGGGACGAACCCCAGCCACATGCGGGCAGCCAGAACCCTGGCCAGCAGGACCCTGGCCAGCAGGACCCTGGCCAGCAGAGCCCTGGCCAGCAGAGCCCTGGCCAGCAGGACCCTGGCCAGCAGAGTGCGCCGACCCCGCGCCGGCATCCGAACGCTTCCGGCCAGCGCGGCACCACGAAAGACCCCGCGCGCGCGCCGTCCTTCGCCGAGAAGCAGCGCTACGGCGAGGCCGTCGTGCGCGAGATTCTCGGTGCCACCTTCATCGAAGAACAGCCGTACACCGCGGCGCCCCGAACCAGAAACGACCACTAGACCATGTATGAAGGCATCGTTCAGGAACTGATCGACGAACTCGGCCAGCTTCCCGGTATCGGCCCGAAGTCGGCGCAGCGCATCGCGTTCCACATTCTGCAGACCGAGAAGTTCGACGTGACCCGGCTCGCCAACGTGCTGCTTGAAGTGCGCGACAAGGTGCGCTTCTGTGAGATCTGTGGCAATGTGTCCGAGCAACCGACGTGCCTCATCTGCCGCGATCCGCGTCGTAATCCCACCTCGATCTGCGTGGTGGAGGAGGCCAAGGACGTCGTCGCGATCGAACGTACCCGCGAGTTCAAGGGCCTCTATCACGTGCTCGGCGGAGCCATCAGTCCGATCGACGGCGTCGGCCCCGACGACCTGAGTATCCGTCAGCTGATGCAGCGCCTCGCCGACAACACCGTACAAGAGGTGATCATCGCGACCGACCCGAACCTGGAGGGGGAGGCTACGGCCACCTACCTCTCCCGCCTGCTGACGACTCTCGAGATCAAGGTAACCCGTCTCGCCTCCGGGCTGCCGGTCGGTGGGGACCTCGAGTATGCCGATGAGGTCACCCTCGGACGCGCTTTCGAGGGCCGACGCGAGGTCACCCACTAGTCAGCCCCGCCCCCGCCCACATGCGTTCCGGGCCCGGCGAGTGGGTGGCCTCATCCGCTCCCACGAACCACCCACCCCCACCGCCGCACGGCGTCACATGTGGGCACTCGTGAGCACCAGCATTTAGGATGGGAACTTGGACGTGGCGCGCACCCCAGCCCGTTCACCCCCATCTCAGGAGTCATATGAGCTTGATCGTGCAGAAGTTTGGCGGGTCGTCCGTCGCCGATGCCGAAAGTATCAAGCGGGTCGCCAAGCGCATCGTCGACACACGCAAGGCCGGCAACGAGGTTGTCGTCGCCGTCTCGGCGATGGGCGACAGCACTGACGAGCTGCTCGACCTTGCCCACCAAGTCACCCCGCTGCCCGCCCCGCGCGAGCTTGACATGCTGCTCACCGCCGGCGAGCGCATCTCGATGGCTTTGCTCGCGATGGCGATCAAGAGTCTCGGTTACGACGCCCGCTCCTTCACCGGCAGCCAGGCCGGCATGATCACGGATGCCCGCCACGGCTCGGCGCGTATCGTCGACGTCACGCCCGGACGCATCCGCTCGGCCCTCGACGAGGGTGCCGTCGCCATCGTCGCGGGCTTCCAGGGCTTCAACCGCGACACCAGGGACATCACCACTCTCGGCCGCGGCGGCTCCGACACCACCGCCGTCGCCCTCGCTGCCGCGCTCGGCGCCGACATTTGCGAGATTTACACGGATGTCGATGGCGTCTTCACCGCCGACCCGCGCGTCGTGCCTCGCGCCCGTAAACTCGATCGCGTCACGAGCGAGGAGATGCTGGAACTGGCCGCCGCGGGCGCCAAAGTTCTGTATATTCGCGCTGTGGAATATGCTCGCCGCCACGGCGTCACGCTGCACGTGCGCTCCTCGTTCAACAACAACATTGGCACCATCGTGTACAACGCCGCGACCGCGCGAGAAAATGGAGAAATCGTGGAAGAGCCAATCATCGCCGGAATCGCCGCTGACCTGAGCGAGGCGAAGGTCACCGTGGTCGGCGTGCCCGACATTCCCGGCAAGGCCGCGCTCATCTTCAAGATCGTCGCGCGCACCAACGCCAACGTCGACATGATCGTGCAGAACGTGTCCGCTGCCGCCACCGGGCTCACCGACATCTCCTTCACGCTCCCCAAGTCGGAAGGCCAGCAGGTGCTCACCGCGCTGACCAACGAGCGGGAGCTCATCGGCTTCACGAGCCTGCAGTACGACGACCAGATCGCCAAGCTCGCCCTGGTCGGCGGCGGCATGCGCACCAATACCGGCGTCTCGGCGAAGCTGTTCGAGGCGCTCTACGAAGCCGGAATCAACATCGAAATGATCTCCACGAGTGAAATTCGCATCTCGGTCGTCACCCGCGCCGACACCATCAACGAAGCCCTTCGCGTGGTGCACACCGCATTCGGGCTCGACGGCGAGATCGAAGCCGTCGTGCAAGGCGGCTCCGGCCGCTAGCTCCACCCGCTCCACCCGCCCACACCACCTCGGCATCACTGCTCCCGGTGGCTAATTCCGCAAATCGACCTCGAACATCCGCTCGGGGGCCGAAATACGCGCACATCTGCCGACTTTTTCTGAATGAGCCACTGCGGACAGCCTCGAACGACGTTAGGAAACATACGTGACCAACTCAGCCAGCACAGCCGGCATCCATATCGGCGTCGTCGGAGCCACCGGGCAGGTCGGCGCCGTGGTGCGTCGCCTGCTCGAGGAGCGTGACTTTCCGGTCAAGAGCATTCGTTTCTTTGCCTCGGCCCGCTCGGCCGGCACCACCCTCGCCTTCAAGGGCGAGCAGATCACGGTCGAAGACGCCTCGGTCGCTGATCCGACCGGGCTCGACGTCGCCATCTTCTCGGCCGGTGCCACGCTCTCCAAGGCGCAGGCCCCCCGTTTCGCCGCCGCCGGCGCGCTCGTCGTCGACAACTCCTCGGGCTGGCGCATGGACCCGGATGTTCCCCTCGTCGTGAGCGAGGTCAACCCGGAAGCCATCAAGCAGGCCGTCAAGGGCATCATCGCCAACCCGAACTGCACCACCATGGCCGCCATGCCGGTGCTCAAGGTCCTGCACGACGAAGCCGGCCTCAAACGACTCATCGTCAGCACCTACCAGGCGGTCTCGGGCAGTGGGCTGGCCGGCGCGTTCGAACTGGCCAGCCAGGTGCGCGTTGCCGCGCAAGACGAGAACCTGTTCCAGCTCGTGCACGACGGCAGCGCGGTCGCCCTGCCCGAGCCCACCATCTACGCCCGCCCGATCGCGTTCGATGTGATCCCGCTGGCCGGTTCCATCGTCGACGACGGCCAGTTCGAAACCGACGAAGAGAAGAAGCTGCGCAACGAGAGCCGCAAGATTCTCGGCCTGCCCGAGCTGCTCGTCTCCGGAACCTGCGTGCGCGTTCCCGTGTTCACCGGCCACTCTCTCTCGATCAACGTCGAGTTCGCGAAGCCGATCAGCGTCGCCCGCGCCCAGGAGTTGCTCACAACCGCCCCCGGCGTCGAACTGACCGATATTCCCACTCCGCTCCAGGCGGCCGGGCAGGACGCAAGCTTCGTCGGTCGCATCCGACAAGACGAAGGCGTAGCGGATGGCCGTGGCCTGGCCCTCTTCATCAGCAACGACAACCTGCGCAAGGGCGCCGCGTTGAACGCCGTGCAGATCGCGGAGCTCATTGCCGCCGACCTCGTCGTCGCCTAACCGCGTCAACCAGTCGCTGAGCCGCGCCGCCGCGCTGAGCCGCGCTGCCTCTTTGCCCGAACCGCGCCAGTGTCACTGCTGATTGGAATCAGAACGTACCCACATGCCCTTATTGGGTTCAGTTCGCGTATGCTGTGAATTCGTGAGCCGAAGTGGGGTGTTGGGCGTGCTGCAGCGCGTCTCCTTTGTCGTGTTCACGGCCGTGGGGCTGGTGTTTATTCCTGGTGCATTCACCATGGTTCTTGCTGATCCGGGCAGCGGAGTCGCTGCGGCGCTGTGCGGAATTCTGTGCGTCGCCGCCCTCGAAATAGCGTGGATTGGGCTGGGCAGTGTGCCGCATCGCGCGCCCGCCATCAGCGTGCCGGTTCTGGCTGTTCCCGCGCTCGTCCCCGTGCTCCCCGTTCAGGCCATCATCGGCGTCGTGATGTTCGGAGTCCTGGCGGCGTTACTCGTGGAGTCCCGCCGCATCGGGGTGTCCGTGTACAGCGCGGGCCTCGTGGGCGTCAGCTGCATGGTCTATTTCCTCATCGCGTGGTTCCTCGGCCAGGTCGGCCTGGCCGTGCTGCCGGCGGTCGCAGTGGCATCCGCCGGGTATGTCCTGTTCGTGTTGTCCCTCGAAGTGCTGCGGGTGCGCCTGATCAATGCCCCCGCCGATATCGGCGGCCGACCGCTCATCTCGGCGGTGCGCCTCGGCTTGCTGCTGGTCGGCGTTGCGGCGTTGACCATGTTCTCGGCGTACTGGGCCGACGTCGGCCTGCCCCTGCCCGGTTCGGGCCTCACCCGCATCGATACCGCCGTCGGCACGCTGCTGGGAAGTTTCATGGTGGCGCTGTTTGTGATCGTTCTGCGTACGGTGTGGGACATGCGACGTCGACTGAACGGCCTCGTGGTCGGCAGCAGCAGTCTGAGCGCCATCCACAGCGTGGACAGCCTTGCCGACGCTCTCTGTGCAGCGGCGGCCAGCGCGGTCGGCGTGCAGTCGATTGTCGTGCAGACCCGCCCGGCCGAGGCCGGAGCTATCGGCGTGGCGGTCAGTTTCACTCCCGGTGAGCCACAGTTTCTCGTCGCCCGCCGCGACCCGATGGACGGCGCGTTCTCCGGGCTTGACCGCCGCGCGCTGCAAGCCCTCGCGGCCACCGCCGAATTGGCGGTGCAGGCCCGGCAGAACGTGGCAGGCCTCACCGCGCGGGCCAACACCGATCCGCTCACCGGTCTGCACAACTACGGTGCCTTTCAGGAGGCGCTCGACACCATCAACAGCACCCGCAGCGACGCGGAAGCCATCGCCGTGCTGTTCCTGGACCTCGACGGATTCAAACGACTGAACGACACCTACGGGCATCAGGCCGGCGATGAGGTGCTGCGGGCGCTCGGCCAGCGGCTGCGCCAATCGGTACGTCCACACGACGTCGTCGCGCGGGTCGGCGGTGACGAATTCGTCATCATCCTCACCCGATTGGCGACCCTGGACGAAGCCAAAGCCATCGCCGAGACGGTCCTGGCGGCATCCGCTGTGCCGCTCAACATCGGCGCCGACACCATCACCCCGAGAATCAGCATGGGCCTCGCGTTCTCCGCCCTCGTTGAAACGGATGTCGCCTCTCTCGTTCACGACGCCGACCACAGCATGCTCATGGTCAAGAAAAACCGCCGCCGCGGCAGCATGGACGGCGTGGCCAGCATCAACGTGTCGGGTCACCGGCCCTCGCAGTTCAACGCCACGGTCGCCCGCGCCATCGACGAAAACCGGCTGCCACTGGCCTATCAGCCGATCGTCAGCCTCATCACCGGCCGCATCTGGGCGTTTGAGGCGCTGCTGCGCTACGTCGACCCGGAACTGGGCACGATCTCGCCGCCATCGCTGGTGGAGACCGCCAAAAGCCTGGGCCGGTTCGACAAACTGACCCGGCAGATTGCCGAGCAGGCCATGGCCGCGGCGGCCGAGTTTCGTCTGGTCGAACCCGGCATTGTCTGTATGACCGTAAATGTCGAGGCCGGACAGCTTGCGCCGGAACGGCTCGGCACGTTCGCGGAAGACCTGAACAATCGCTTCCCCGAGATCACGCTCTGCCTCGAGCTCAACGAGCGCTCGGCCGTGCGCGTGTCCGCGCAGATTCGTGCGCAAACCAACCGACTGCGCGACCTCGGCATTCTGATCGCCCTCGATGACTACGGCTCCGAAGATTCTTCGGTCGATTCGCTCGTGCGGGTGCCGATGGACATCCTCAAGATCGATCGCAGTCTGGTCGACGACCTCGCCGACATCCGCCAGCGCGAGGTGCTCACCGCGCTGCAGAGTTTTGGAGACAAGCTGGAATATTCAATGATTGTCGAGGGCGTCGAGAACGCCCACATGGCGGAGCAGCTGGCTCGGCTCGGCATTCGCAGCGCCCAGGGTTTTCATTTTGGTGTGCCCCAGGGGTTCACCGAGACCGTCGACCGGCTCGATGAATTCGGGGCGAAGGCCGTGCTGCCAGTGCCGGCGACGCCCACGGCGCACGCCGCGGTCGCGCCGTCATGATCCGACGCCGCTGCCGACCAGACCGTGCACACCAGTGTCGGGTTGAACGATCCCTTTTTCTCTCCCAGCTGCTGGTCGGTTCGTCGACCCTTCTTCTGGTCGCCGTGTCCGGGCTGCTCGACATTCAGCTTTTCACCAACCAGCTGTTTCTGGCCGGCATTCTCATCGTCTTCGTCTCCACCGGGGTTGCGGTGGGGTGCCGTGGCGGTACCTCGACAAGAACTGGATCATGGTTCTACCGCGCCGATTCGGCGCAAGGGTCGAGTATTCACGGCACAGCCTCGGACTGAGATCAGCCGGGTCATCTGCCGCCGGCACGGGCGGCGAGCCGTGGTTCGAATCGGCTCCCGGCAAGGGCACCACCGCGGCGATGCCGTCGAGGCCAGTGCTCGTGGCGAACGTCTCAAACCCGGCCCGGGTGAGAACGGCCTCGAGCAGGTTGCGAATGTCGGCGTCATTTTTTCGATGATGACGGCGACGCCCTGTTCGGCGTTTTCTGACCCCATCTACTCGGTATCCCCGGCGCGCGGAGTCGACAAGGAGCGAATGGGAGTGGCCACCAACCGATTCCGAAAAGTACTCGGAATTCCGAGAAACTTCTCACTTTTGGGTAACGGCTTTTGGGTCTGTGTGGGAGTTTTTTCGATAAAAGAGTGATGCTGGCAGTGCCACGCCGGATCCGGTGCAGGATGCCCTCAACGACCCGAGTTTTCCCGATCGTGCGCTCGTTGCCGGTCAACCTCACATCCGTTTCTACGCTGGGCATCCGCTCGAAGCGCCCGGCGGGGAACCCCGCAGGCCGCGGTCGCAGAGCTCATGAGCAAGGCCAGCCTGGTGGCGACCGACGACGTCACGGCAATCGTGGTGAGTCGCATCGAGAGGCGCAAGGCCTCCCGCGGTCAGGCGAATCCGCTCGCAGCGATACACTCTATAGTGTGAATTCTCAGGGAACCGTTGACGTAGTCCTCATTGGTGGCGGCATCATGAGTGCCACCCTCGGCACGCTCCTGAAGGAGCTGCAGCCCAACTGGCGTATCGAGGTGTACGAGCGCCTCGGCGAACTGGCTCAGGAGAGCTCGAACCCGTGGAACAACGCCGGCACCGGCCATGCCGGACTGTGCGAGCTCAACTACATGCCGCAGGCGCCCGACGGTTCTGTCACCGCCGACAAGGCCGTCGTCATCAATGAGCAGTTCCAGATCAGCCGGCAGCTGTGGGCGCACCTCGTCACCATCGGCGCCCTGCCGGAGCCGAACAAGTTCATCAATTCCACCCCGCACATGACCTTCGTTCACGGCAAAGCCAACGTGGAGTACCTGCGCAAGCGTCACGCCGTGCTCGCCACCGAGCCGTTGTTCGCTGGCATGGAGTTCAGCGACAACGTCGAGAAGATCGGCACCTGGACCCCGCTGCTCACCCGCAAGCGCCCGGCCGGCCAGAAGATCGCCGCCACGCGCATCGTCAGCGGCACCGACATCGACTTCGGCGCGCTCACCCACTTTCTGTTCGAGAACCTCGAAACGCAGGGGGTCACGATGCACATGAACGAGCAGGTCGTCGGTCTGAAACACAAAGCGGATGGCACGTGGAACCTCAAGCTGCTGCGCCACGTCGGGCAGACCCGCAGCGCCATCAACGCCCGCTTCGTCTTCGTCGGTGCCGGCGGTGGTGCCCTCGCGCTGCTGCAGCAGAGCGGAATCCCCGAAGTCAAGGGCTTCGGTGGCTTCCCGATCAGTGGCCAGTTTCTGCGCACCACCAACCCGAAGCTCGTCGCCCAGCACCAGGCCAAGGTGTACGGTAAGGCGGCCAAGGGCGCCCCGCCCATGTCGGTGCCGCACCTCGACACCCGCGTGGTCGATGGCGAAATGTCGCTCCTGTTCGGCCCGTACGCCGGTTTCAGCCCGAAGTTCCTGAAGACCAGCACCTGGTTCGACCTGCCATTCTCTATTCGTGCGCACAATCTCGGCCCGATGCTCGCCGTCGCTCGCCACAACTTCGACCTCATGAAATACCTGATCGGCGAGGTGTTCGCGTCGCGCAACGCCAAGTTCAAGGCCCTGCGCGAATTCATTCCCGCCGCGGTCTCCGACGACTGGGAGCTCATCACGGCCGGCCAGCGTGTACAGGTGATGAAGAAAGATGCCAAGCTCGGGGGAGTGCTGCAGTTCGGCACCGAGGTCATCACCTCGTCCGACGGCTCGATCGCCGGCCTGCTCGGCGCCTCGCCGGGAGCTTCCACGGCCGCGCCGATCATGGTGGACCTGCTGGCCCGCTGCTTCCCCGACCGCATTGAGGGCTGGAAGCCGCGCATCCGCCAGATGATCCCGAGTTACGGCACCAAGTTGTCCGACGATCCGGCAGCTGCTGCTGCCTCGCTCGCTGCGACCGCCGAGGTTCTGCACCTCAGCAACTAGTACTCGAGGCTCGGCGCCGGTTTCCGGAGGTCGTGCGTGGCCAGTTCAGGAAATTTGCCGGGAGAGGGCCTCGGCCAACCTGGAATTTGGCGGCTCGGGTCTGGCCGTCCGATGGATTTTTTGAACTAACCCCCGGTCGGGCCGGTTGCTGGCCTGCCGGGGGAGGTTGCGGCGCCCGCCGTCCTCAGCGGCGATTGACGCGGAGCGCCATCGAAGTTCGGTATGAGGGTCCTGTCAACCCCTTGAATGCGGCAGTTAGCGGATGTTTACTTAAGGCCCAAAGCGGCCCGGAGGCGGCAAGTGAACCCGAACAATGGCGTTTCGGATGCGGAGAATCTGCGCGTATCGCAGCTCGGTATCCTTCAGCTCACACCGACGGAATGGTTGGTGCGAGATCAGCAGTTTCTTGACGGCGACCCGGCCGCTCTGCTCGGAGTCATCCAGCAAAGCGGAGACGCCTATGAGGTGACCAAGCTTGGCGTGCTCACCACGAGGTGGTTCTACTCGTCGTTCGACCGGGCACAGGCGAGCTTTCTCGCTCGGGGTGCGCCAACATCGGGCACAAGGCCTGGCTCGATACCGCGGCCCAGCAAGCCGGCCGTATCACGCGTCACGCCCTATGCGACGCCAGTTGCCCAGTCCGGCGCACGCGTCACGAACTAGCCGATACTCCGCAGCCGACACCCCGCGCCGGGCGCATCAGCCGGGGTGTTGGCGCCGCGCGGTCGCCTATATTTCGTAGCTTTCGGCATCCGTTGTGGGGTTGGTTCTGCGCTCTTTCTTGATGGATGCCTCGGTGCGGTCCAGCAGATCGCTCACCGTGGTCTGTGCCACGGATGCAGCGTCGCGGGCGATGGACTCGGCCTGCGAGATGACCTTCTGCGTGGCGGGGTCGCCCCACAGCCCGTGAGCTTTCGCGCTGATGCGGTCGTAGGCCTGGCGGCCAGCCTTGGATCCGAGCACGAAGCCCGTCGCGATGCCGGCGAGGAACAGTAATTTGCCTTTCATGGGGGACTCCTATGGGTTATGTGGTGGGTTCGGTGCGGGGCGGGTCTTCTTCGGCCCGGTCGTGGCCGACCAGATCGGGGTTCGACGGGTTGTCGGCGGGATCGATATCGTCGAGATTCGCCTCGTTGTCGAGGTTGTCTTGGTCGTCTTCGGTGTCGCTGTCTGAGTCTGCCGGGGTCGCCACGGCGGCTTCTCCGGGTGTCGATCCCTCCTGGCTGGGGGCGGGCCCATCGGGCCCGGTGCTCGCGCTGGCGACCGGAACGGCCGAGCCGGTGTGTTCCTCGGCCGGGCCGTCGGGGCCGTCCGGTCCGACGAGCTGGTCGGGATTGCTGGGTGAGCTGGGTACAACGGGCGTCGATCCGGTATCAGGAGCGTCGAGTGGGGGCTCTTCAATGGGGTCAGAGTCGTGGGTCACGGGCATACCTTTCTAAACGGCGACAGCAAACGCCCCGGCTGGGCGGCATACAAGTTATACCCCGAACGGATGACATTCAGTAACATTTACGCTCCCTCGCCGAGGAGGAGCGCGCGCAGCGCTGTTTCGACCGAGACTCGGCCCGCGGGGTCAACGGTTTCACCCGCGCGAAACAGGTCGACAATTCGCGGATCAACGTAACTCGTGCGCGCGATCGCCGGCGTGTTGCCGAGAACATCAGCGGCCTGCCGCATCGCTTCGGCAATGGCGCGGTCGTCGGCGCGACGGCTGCGCGTCGCCGCACGCGGCGGCCGGGCAGCGGACGCCGCCCGTGCACCAGACGAGGCCGGCGCAGCCGCAGACGCCCGTGCACCAGACGAGGCCGGCGCAGCCGCAGACGCCCGTGCACCAGACGAGGCCGGTGCAGCAAACAGCGCAGCGGACGCCGCCGGCTGGGTCCCGGCTGCCAGGCTCTGCGCCAGGCTCTGCGCCAGGCTCTGCGCGGCGGCGGCCGTGCCCCGCAGGGTGCGAAAGTCTTTCGCGGTGAACTCGCCGCCGGTGCGTTCCTTGATGAAATCGTTGATGTCGGCGGCCGAGACGGCGCCCTCCACATCATCCAACACCCATGAGAGCAGTGGTGCGGCCGGGCGGTCGTGCAGCCGGGCGCGCAGATAGGTCGCGAGGTCCGCATCCGTTATTACGCCCTGAAATTGCTGCCCGCTCTTGGCCGGAAAATTCAGGTGCACCACGTCGCCGCGCACCGCGACGTGCGAGCAGAGGAGGGTCGAGAGCCCGTGGCTGCCATAGGTGTCGGCGTAGCGCTCGCTGCCGATGCGCAGTGAGGCGAGGTCGAGCATGCGAAACGCCGCGGCGAGCGCTCGGCTGCGCGGCGGGCCGTCTCCGCGCAGTTCCCGCGTGACCTGGCCGCGCACCCTCGGCAGCGATTCGGCCAGCTGCAGGGCACGTTCGAACTTGAGTCGGTTCTTCTGTTCCCGCCAGACCGGATGGTAGATGTATTGGCGGCGCCCGGCCGCGTCGATGCCGATCGCCTGGATGTGCCCGTTGGGGTGCGACGAGATCCACACCTCGGTCCACGCCGGCGGAATCGCCAGGGCTGCGAACCGCTCGCGCAGTTCTTTCTCGGTGACGCGGTCCCCGGCGGGGTCGCGGTAGCTGAACCCCGTACCCGAGCGTCGCCGGGTGTATCCCGGCCGGGTCGGGTCGCTGCGTCGTAGCCGGGTCATGCACGTGCCGTCTCTGCTCGCATGCCGGAAACAGTACTGCGACTTGCTCCACCCAGCGCGAAGGCTGATGCCGTACCGCGGGTCGTACGCGCCGCACCGAGCGGGCGCGGGCCTGCGCGGGCCGTGTTTGAAAGCGGGCGCAGGGTAGATCACGTGCCTTCTTCCCCCACGAGTGTCGCCAGGCGCGCACACGACCACCTGGGAACGACGCGGCCCACTGCATCCGCCCTGCTCCGGCTGATTCGCAGAGCACTTGCAATTCACTAGAACCTGTGTTCGACTAGCATCATGCGGTGGAGTGGGCAGGAACTACAGGCCGAACAGGTCGGCGCGCTGCCCGGCCTCGCTCGCCTGAACAACCTCGTGCGCAGCGTGCAAACGCCCGAGTTCGCCGGAATCACCTTTCACGAGATCCTCGCCAAGTCCGCCCTCAACCACGTGCCCGGGCAGAGCGCGCTGCCGTTCGGGTACACGATCAACCCCTATCGTGGCTGTTCGCACGCTTGCACCTACTGCTTCGCAAGGCCCACCCACCAGTACCTCGACCTCGACGCCGGCAAAGATTTCGACAGCGAGATCATCGTGAAGGTCAACGTGGCCGAGGTGCTCAGAAAGGAGCTCGCGAAACCTACGTGGGGGAGGCACCCGGTGGCCCTCGGCACAAACACCGACCCGTACCAGCGCGTCGAGGGGCGCTACCGGCTCATGCCCGGCATCATCGCGGCGCTCGCCGACAGCAACACTCCCCTCTCCATTCTCACCAAAGGCACCCTGCTGCGCCGCGACCTCGACCTGCTCGTCGAGGCGAGCGCGCACGTTCCTGTCGACCTGGCCATGTCGATCGCAATCTATGACGACGATCTGCAGCAGTCGGTCGAGCCCGGTACTCCCAGCACGAAGGCGCGCCTCGCCACGGTCACCGCGGTGCGCGAACGCGGACTCGACTGCGGCGTCTTCCTCATGCCGATTCTGCCGTTCCTCACTGACACCCGCGCCCACCTCGATGAGGCCCTGCGGCAAGCCAAAGCGGCCGGCGCCACGAGCGTGCTCTACAGCGGCCTCAACCTCAAGCCCGCCGTCAAGGACTGGTACCTGCAGTGGCTCGCCCGCGAGCACCCCGAGCTCGTCGGCCGCTACCAGGAGCTCTACGCCCGCGGCCAGTACGCGCCCAAGGAGTACCGCACCTGGCTCGCCGCACGCATCAAGCCGCTCATTCGCGCGCACGGCCTCGAGCGCGGCGTCGTCGACCCCGCCACCGGCGGCCTGCGGTCCAGCGCTCTGCCGGCCTCCCCAGAACGGATGCCCCCGCCGGCCCCCCGCCCAACCCCCACGTTCGTCCCCGCCGCCCGGCCCCTGATCGCCGCCGAACTCCCGCCCGAACGGGCTCCCACCCTGTTCTGATCTGCCGCGTAACCCCACCCGGGCTCGGAAAGTGGGCCCACGATAGCCTGGGCCCGGTGTCCGAGGTGGGCCCGGTGAGCGGATACCGCTACCCCCTCCCGCTACCCCTCCCCACGCCGGTGGCATACTGAACCAGGGGGAAAATATGTCTCTAGGGTTACCCGGCCATCTGGTCCAGCTGACGCTCGCGCGCGCCCTGGCCCGGGCCGCGCACTGGTTTGCGCTGACCTGCCTCATGGCGGCGGCAGTGTCGGTCGCCATCCTCAGCCTGAATCGCAGCCCCGAACTCTGGATCACCACCGTGGTCGTGGTCGCCATGGGCGCCCTGCTCGTGCTCTTCACCCGGCACCGCCGGATCGCCTTCGCCGTCGCCTTTCTCGCCGTGGGAACCCTCGGCGTCTATGTTTTCACCCTGACCGTGCTCGGCGTTCCCGACGTATTTCCCGCGTCGAATATGTTCCTCGTTGCCCTGCCCAAGATGGCGCTCGTCATGGTCGGCGGCGCCGGATCCACCGCCCTCGCCGGCGTGCTCTGGAGCACCGCGGCCTTTCTCCTGGCCGAGGCCGCCGCGCTCCTGGCAATTCTCGGCACTGCGGTGCCCTATCGGCCCGACCTGTTCACCCTCTCGACCTACCTCGTGCTGGTCGGTGTCATGGTGCTCGCCGGCATCGACCGGCGCGCGAGCAACGCCGCCCAGCCCGCCATTCACCGCGCGGTCCAGGATGGCGCCAACCGGCAGCTGCGCGACGCCCTCGATACCCGCGCCATCGCCCTGCTCAACGACACGACCGTCGCCCAGTTGGTGGCCCTGTCGCTCGAAGAGCCCGGCGCCCTCTCGCCGGGGCTGCGCGCGAGCCTGAACGACACCCTGACCACCCTGCACGACACGAACTGGCTCACCGACATCGACGCCCGCAGTGCAACAGCCCCGAAGCCCACACTGACCGCGCAATCAACCGCCAACCACTCCTGGCTGTCCAGCGCCGTCTACATCACCATCGAACGCTGCCGTGACCGCGGACTCGTCGTCGAGGTCACCGGCGACCGCGACGCCCTCGCCCGCCTCGACGCCGACAGTGACCGCGACGTCGGTCTCGCCCTGCAACAGTGCCTCGTCAACGTCATCCTGCACGCCGGAGTCGCTTCGGCCGAGGTTGCCATCGAATCCGACCTCACCACAATTTCACTTCTCATAACGGATGCCGGCCGCGGCTTCACCGAGTCGGAATCCGCTTCCGACCGCCTGGGTCTGCGGCAGTCCGTGCGGCGCCGCATCGAACAGCTCGGCGGATCCGTGCTCATCTGGAGCCGCCCCGGTGCCGGCACGAGCGTGCGCCTAACCGTGCCCGCGGCGCAAAAACAAACCCCAAACCAAACCCCAAACGCAGCCTCCAGGCGGCCCACCCCATGACCCGCGCCACCCCCACTCCGCGGCGGCCGCGCGCACCGGCATCCGCTTCGCAGCAGCGCCTCGACCCGATCGGAGGCCTCGCCGCCTGGCCGATCGCCCCGGTCGTTGCCCTCATCGTCGTGACCTACGCCGTCGTCGCAACGATCTCGCGCCCGCACGAGATCCAGAACGTCGAACTCGCTGCGGCCGCCGTCGCCGCCCTCATGATCGCGGCCGCCGTGCTCGTCTGGTCAGCCCGCCCCGATCTGGCCCCCCTCACCCGCACCCGCGCCATCGTGATCGTGGCCCTCGGCGTCGGGGCACACCTGCTCGCCGCGGCGAGCACCTGGCAGTTCAACGGCATGATCCAGGACGACTTTGCCCCGATCGGCCTCGGCCTGCTGCTCCTCGCCCTCGCGCCCTTTCGGCCGTGGAAGGAAATCCTCCTGCTCGGCGTCTCAGTCGCCGTAACGGTCGGCGTTACGGCCCTCGTCCAGTCGCCGTTCCTCGGAATCCAGACACCGCCCGTGCTGTTCGTTATTATCGCCATGACCCAGGTACTCGCGCCCACCCTCGCCGCCGCCGCGTACTCGCGCCAGGTCGTCAACTCCATTTACCGCTGGCAAACGGATGCCCGCCGCGCCATCCGAGCGCGCACCGAAGAGAGTCGCGGCCTCCTCGCGCAATCCGTGGTTGACCATCGCCTGACCAATCTCGGCGCCGATGTGCTTCCCTTTTTGGCCGACGTTCTCGCGCGGCAAACCCTCACCGCCTCCGACATCAAACGCGCGCGCTCCCTCGCCTTTCAGGTGCGCCGAGTGCTCGTCGCCGAGGTCGACCACACCTGGCTTGACGACCTCATCGACCGCGAACGCATCGGCCTCACCGAGCACGGCCTCAACCCGCTCTGCGTCATCGCCGACCCGGAACGCCGGGCGACCGGCTTCGACTCCGACCAGCGTGCCGCCGTCGGAGCCGTGATCGTGGCGCTCTGCACCCTCAAGGGCTTCGACCCCACGAGCCTCGTCGTACAGATCGATGGATCCGGCGCTGCACCCACCGACACCGATCAAATCACGCAGGCCTTCGGTCACCGTGGGGCCCGCCCGACGCCGGCCACCGACACCACAACCCTCGACATCGTCACCGCAGCCCAGACGCAGGCCGCCGCCCAGGCCAGGGCCCAGGCCCGTGCGCAGGACCAGGTGTACGCCGCCACCATGCCGCGAACGCCCCGGCGTACGACTGACGCCGGCTCCCGCGCCACCGACACCATCACCATCCAGGCCGGCATCTCCCTGCCGCCGTTTCAGCGGCGCCGCGCCCTGCGTCCGTACCTCAGCGTGCTGCGCGCGGTGTTCACCCGGGTGCGGGTCACCAGCCGGCGTCCGCTGCTCACGCTAGAATTCGACGCTGAACGTGGCCACCTCACCAAGACCAAAGGCACAAGATAATGGCGAAACTGTACTTTCGATACGGCGCCATGAACAGCGGGAAAAGCACTTCTATGCTGCAAGCGGCATACAACTATGAGGAACGCGGGCACCACGTGCTGCTCGCCAAGCCGTCGGTCGATACCAAGGGCGACCGCGGCATTCTCTCCCGTTTGGGCGTCACTCGAGCGGTCGATTTTTTACTCACCCCCGAAACGGATGCCTACGCCCTGTTCCAGCAGCACCGCGCCCAGGTACTCCACCAGTTCGGCCGGGACGTGAGCGCCCTGCTGCTCGACGAAGCGCAGTTTCTGACCGAAACCCAGGTCGATGACCTGCTGCGCATCGCGATTCTCGAGAACGTGCCGGTACTGGCTTACGGCATTCGCACGGACTTTCAGACCGTCGCCTTTCCCGGAAGCCGCCGCCTGCTCGAGGTCGCCCATAGTCTCGAGGAGCTCAAAACCATCTGCCGCTGCGGGCGCAAAGCCATCTTCAACGGGCGCAAGATCGGCGGCGTCTATGTTTTCAACGGAGACCAGGTGGCCATCGACGGCGAAGAGGTCACCTACGAGTCGCTGTGTGGCAGCTGCTACCTCGAGGAGAGCCACGGCGTGCTCAACAACCGCAGCCGGCCAAATCCCGCCTGACGTGCAGCGGGCGAGGCGCCCGCCAACGCGGAGTCGACGACGTGCCCTGGGCGCTCGTGCTTTCGGGCATCCCGACGGTCACCGTCGCCACGGCCAATTCGCTGTGCTGATGAGCCGCCACGCGGTCACCCCTCTGGCCGGAACACTGTTCTCCGTGGGCCTGCAGTCTTCCTCGCGTAATCTCAGCGACCTCTATCGCGATCGGTCCCAACAGGAGACTTTCGTGGCTCAGACCGGCGCGACCACGTCGGAACGATAGCTGCAGGTTGCGCGCTTTGAGGCCATGGCTCGCCCCTCTCTCGAACGGTTCACCAGCACCGACGCGGTGACCCGCACTCGCCACGAATATCGTGAAGACCACCCCGAATGACGCCTCCGTACGCCGACGGCCACTCATTGCCAGTGCTGGCACAGTGCGGCAAATCTGAGCGCGTTTTCTGTAGAAAACACCCCCACTTCGGGTGGGGTATCGGCGTTTTGCGGGGGCGCTGGCTGAAACCGCGTGTGTATTGCACCAACGGGGCGCTAACGTGAAAGTCGCCTAGGTATTTCACGACGATGTGCCGGGAACGTTGAATTCGACGTAGCAACCAACCATCATCCAGGGGGAACCTCACTTTGTTCAAGAAAAGTCTAGCCACGGCCGCACTGGCCGTTTTTGCCGTCTTCGCGTTCGCACCGGCCGCTATCGCCGCCGACTATGTGTCGAACACCGCCCTCGTGAGCATTCAGGCTGCGCCCGTTGCCGGCGAAACTGCCGTCGTCGCCTTCGCCGCAGGTGCCTTCACGGCAAACGAAAGCGTGACGTACTCCGTCACGGGATCGCAGGCCGCCACACTCAGCGTCGTCAAGACCGCTGCCACCACCTCGCTCACCAAGAACGCCGCTGCCAACGGTTCTGCGTCGCTCAGGGTTGCCATTCCTGAAAATGCAACCGGCAAGTACACGGTCACCGCTACTGCTGCCTCGGCCACGTACACCGCGATCCTTGACATCATCGCCGCAGACGCCGGAACCAGCACCGGCCTCCCGTCGACCGGCTATAACGTTCCGGTGCTCATCATCTGGGGCGCCGCTGGCATCCTCGTGCTCGGTGTTGCACTCGTGCTCGTGCGCATCTCGGTTCGCCGCCAGCACACTGCCGCGTAAATAAGTCCTCCGAGTAGCCCTTGGCCGCTCGACCAAACGCCTCGATCGCCCTGTGGTGTCGGGGCGTTTGCTGTGCCATCGTGCCCGATGAAACAGGCAGACACGTGGTCCGTCACCTGAACGGCACCAGGAGGTCGCGCTGCTTCGCCAGCCCACCAGCCCGCCAGCCCGCCAGCCCGCCAGCCCGCCAGCCCACCAGCCCGCCAGCCCGCCCGTCGGCCGGCCGGCCGACACTCTGGCAGGCGGTACCCATTCGCTCGGTTAGGGAACGTTGTTCTGCGGTTCGGCAACGAGCTGCAACCCGATGGTCGAGTTCGCGGAGAGCGACAGCGCTTCGACCCAGTCCCGGTTGAGCGTGGGTACTCTGCTGCCGAAATATTTGTAGGCCAGGGAGATGCCGGGATGCAGCCAAACCGTGCTGCGGCCCCCTCCGGCGAGCGGGTCGTCACGCCATGAGAAATAGAACGATTCGCCGCGGCGCAGTTTCGCGCCGATCACGAGCTGGATATGCGCCAAAATGCGGTCATCGAAGTCGGCCGTCAGATTGGAGTCGTAGGTGAACCTGCCCATGTTTCGCCTCATCGTTCGCACGGCACTACGGCTGGCTTAGGGGCCTTATCGCAGAAAACCTCGGGTATTGCACACTTGTTCAAAAGCCGATTAAATGCTGGTCGTGCTGATACTAGTGAACCGATTGAAAAAATTCGCTCAGTCAGTGAGCTTGTTCACATCCCCAAATCAGGGGGCACTCGGCTCGGCTGCACCCGGTTAGAACAGCGTCGGCACAATCACGAGCGCATTGAACGTTACGTGCGCGATGATCGCCCCGCCGATTCGGCCGGTTGCCAGTGACAGCCATGCCGCGGCCAGGCCAAAGATCAGGGTCGAGCCAGCGACAACCGCCACGGTCGCCGTGCTGCCGAGATCGAGTGCCATGAGGTGCATGAGCGCGAAGGTCAGCCCGCTCACGCCGACGGCTACCGGGGCTGCTGCCCACTTTGCGCCGTGGGCTGCCGCCTGGTCATGCACCGCACGCAGCACCAGGCCACGAAAGAAGACCTCTTCCACGAGCGGAGCGAGCAGCACGGGCGCGAGAAGTGCTCCGAACAGCCACCAGCCGTCATAGACGGTCTCCCCGAGGCGAACGCCGGCCGAGCCGATGCTGCCGTAGCCCCAGATCTCGATCAGGCTCGCCGCCGTGCGGGCCACAAGTCCCACGCCGAGCCCCCAGATCAGGTCTATCGGCCGCACGGACAACCTGAGGAAACCCAGCCAGAACCCCGCTTCGGGGCGCCCGCCAGCTACTACGAGGGAACCGAGCAGCGGCACCCACACGCACAGGTAGCCGAGCAGTAGCGCCAATCGGCCGTCGGCAAAGGTTAGTGACCCCACGACGACGATGAGCGCCATCGCCACGGTGACGCCGAGCGTGGCCGGCGCGAGGGCTGAACCGACGTCGTACGGTCGAATCCTCGCCGGTTCCGTCACATCTGCAGTAATGCCCATTCCATAAAACTACTCATATACCCACGTCGGGTGCACGGTCAGAGTGTGCGGCTAAAGTTCGCTACCCTCAGATGAGGGGAGACGCACGATCGTGCGGTTGAAAAAGCGCGACGCGCACCGGCTGAATCTCCCCGGAACACCTGAAGGGAACGCCGTCGAATGGAACTTCGCGACTACATTCGCATACTGCGCAAGAGCTGGGTGCTCATTGTCATGTTCACCCTCGTGGCCGTGGGTGCGGCATCCGCCTATTCCATTGTGCAGACGCCAAAATACAGTGCAACGTCGAAGGTCTTCGTGTCGACCCAGTCGAGTGGGTCCACGTCTGACCTGGCCCAGGGCAACAATTTCTCCGTGGCCCGGGTGAAGACCTATTCCGCGCTCGTCACGACTCCCATCGTGCTGCTGCCGGTCGTGGCCACCCTGAACCTCGGCATCACGGCCGATGAACTCGCCCTCAAGGTTGCCGCCTCTGCCCCCCTCGATACGTCGATCATCGACATCACCGTCACCGACACCGATCCCGTGCGCGCCGCTGACACGGCCAATGCCGTCTCGGCCAGCCTCACCCTCATCGTCGAAGACATTGAAACCCCGGTCTCCACCGATGCGGCCTCGCCGGTCAAACTGACCCGTGCGCAGGAAGCCATCGTGCCGACCATTCCGGTCAGCCCGAACGTGCCGCTCAACATCGCTCTCGGGGCCCTCGTGGGCCTCGCGCTCGGCGTGGGTCTCGCGGTGCTGCGTGAAACGCTCGAAACACGCATTCGCAACACCCACGATGTCGAACAGCTCACCGAGTTGCCCATTCTCGGCGGCATCGTGTTCGATCCGAAAGCCAAGGACCGACCTCTGATCGTGCACGTTGACCCGCGCAGCCCCCGCGCCGAGTCGTTTCGTACGCTACGCACCAACCTGCAGTATCTCGATGTGGGCCGCACCGACCGCTCCTTCGTCATCACCTCGTCGATTGAGAGCGAGGGAAAAAGCACGACCGGAGCCAACCTCGCCATTGCCCTGGCTGATGCCGGCTCGCGCGTTCTGCTCGTCGACGCCGACCTGCGCCGCCCCAAGCTCGCCGATTATATGGACCTTGAGGGGTCGGTCGGCCTCACCGACGTGCTCATCGGCCGGGCCGATCCGGCCGATGTCATTCAGCCGTGGGGCACGGGCCAGCTTTTCGTGTTACCGGCCGGTCACGTGCCGCCGAACCCGAGCGAGCTGCTCGGCTCCACGCGCATGACCCAGCTCATCACCGAGTTCAACCGGGCTTTCGACGTCGTCATCTTTGACTCGCCGCCGCTGCTGCCGGTAACGGATGCCGCCATTCTCGCCAAGAATGTGGGTGGCGCGCTCATCGTGGTGGCCGCCGGTCGCACCCACAAAAACCAGCTCAAGGGCGCAATCGCCGCGCTCGACAACGTGGGGGCGCCGATTTCCGGCCTCGTGCTCACCATGCTGCCGACCAAGGGGCCCGACGCCTACGGGTATGGGCACTATGGGTACGGCGATGGCTACGGCGAGACCACCGTTCCGGCACTCGTTCCCACGGCAGTGCCGGAACGCACCCGCGGCGCGCGCGCCAAGCGCTGACACGCTGACACGCTGACACGCTGACACGCTGACACGCTGACACGCTGACACGCTGACACGCTGACACGCTGACACGCTGACACGCTGCCACGCTCTGCTTGAATAGGGCAATGTCAACTTCCCGCCCGCACGCCGCACCCCCGAAACGATCGCGCACGATCGCCGGGCTGGTCGTACTCGGGGTGCTGGTCGTCCTGATCGCTGCTACCGCCTGGGTGGGGATTCGTGGGTTGCAGGCCCGGGACGCCCTACAGACTGCCGTGCCGCTCGCCGGCACCATCAAAGAGCAGATCGTGGCCGGCGACACCGCCGCCGCGGCAACGACCGCGGTCGAACTTGCTGACTATGCCGAGACGGCCCGAACGCGCACGAGCGATCCGGTGTGGCGCACCTTCGAACTGGTTCCCTTTCTCGGTCCGAACCTGCAAGCCGTGCGCGAGCTCGCCGCGGTGGTCGACGATGTGGCCAAGAACGCCGTGACGCCGCTGACCGCACTCGCCGGCAACCTCAACCTGAACGATTTCAAACCGGTCGACGGAAAGATCGCCCTGCAGCCCCTCATCGACGCGCAACCGCCGGTCGCCGCGGCGGATGCCGCGCTGTCGCGGGCGGCGGCGAATGTCAGCGATATTGAGACCGGCGACGTGCTTGAGGTTGTTCGCAGCGCCGTCACGAAGTTGCAGACTGTCACGGTTGACACCGCGGTCACTCTCGACGGATTGAACCGCGCGGTCACCCTTCTTCCGGCCATGCTCGGTGCTGACACACCGCGCAATTACATTCTGCTCTTTCAAAATCCGGCTGAACTGCGCTCCACCGGCGGCATCCCGGGTGCCCTGGCCCTGCTGCACACCGATGCCGGCAGCATCGAGCTCACCCAGCAGGCCAGCTCCAGCCCGTTTCGCGAATACCCGGCTCCCGTGCTGCCTCTCGGCGATGAGATCCGCAGCATCTACGGTGACATCACCGGCCAGTTCATTCAAAACGTCACCATGACGCCCGACTTCGCGCAGAGCGGCGCCCTTGCCCGTGAAATGTGGCGCCTCGAATTCGGTGTCGTGGCAGACGGCGTGCTGTCGGTCGATCCGGTCGCGCTGAGCTATCTGCTCGATGCCACCGGCCCGATCACCCTCGCCACGGGCGACGAGCTCACATCCGACAACGCCGTGCACCTGCTGCTGCGCGACGTCTACGCGCGCTACGAGGTGCCGCGCGAGCAAGATGCCTTCTTCGCTGCAGCCGCAGGGGCCGTGTTCGACGCCGTCAAGAGCGGCCGCGCCGACCCGACCAAACTCATCGCCGCGCTCGCCCGGGCCGGAGCCGAAAACCGGGTGTTGGTCTGGAACGCCGCCGAGTCCGAGCAGGCCGTTCTCGCCGACACCACCCTCGTCGGAGCACGCCCGGCCAGTGACAGCACCACGAACCGCTTCGGCCTCTATTTGAACGACGGCACCGGTGCCAAGATGGACCTCTACCTCGACGTGCACACAGCCATCGGCCAGCAGACCTGTCGCAGAGACCTGCGCCCGCAATACTCGGTCGAGGTCACCCTCACCAACACTGCTCCAGCGGATGCCGCCACGAGCCTGCCAGCCTACGTCACCGGCGGAGGGGCCTTTGGGGTGCCCCTCGGCACCATCAAGACCGTGCTGTCCGCTTACGCCCCCCCCGGCGTGCAGAATCTCGGCGTCACCCGCGACGGAGCCACCGTTCCCTATCACCCGGCCACCGACGCGACCTACCCGGTGAGTTCGATCGGCATCGAACTCGCCCCGGGGGAGAGCGCTGTGCTGCGCTTCAGCTGGCTCGGGGCGCAGGCCTTCACCGGTGCCCTCGAACTGCGCAGTACGCCGCTGATCGCGCTGCACGCGGCCACGCAACTAGACTTGAGTTGTTAGAGCTTGTCGCAGCGGGCTCATTGCGCCAGACCTCGGGGGATCCACACTTTGCTCAAGAAATTTTTCGCCACACTCGCCATTGCCGGAGTCGCTGTGCTGGCGCTGCCGGTCGCCGCGCATGCCACGGGCTATGTTGCCGCCGACCTCATCTCGGTCAGTGGTGACCCGCAGGCGGGCGGCGAGGTCAGCGTCGAGTTCGACGACGGTGCGTTCGAGAACGCGGAACGCGTCTCCGTGGCTGTCTCCGGCGAGGGCCCCGTGACGTTTGGCGTAGTGCAGGCAGCCACCGTCGGTGTGGTGCGATCAGCGACCCGCCTCGGCGCGCTTGATCTGATCGTGAGGCTGCCAGCCGATGCCACCGGTTCGTACACGCTCACCGCCACCGGCCTGAGCTCCCAGAATGTGGGTACGGCTACCATCACCGTCGTTGCGGCAGATGGCGCGGCCAGCTTGCCTTCGGCCGGCTTTGGGGTGCCGGTGCTCCTGCTCTACGTCGTGGCGGCAATGCTCGTGCTGGGACTGGCCCTCGTGCTGGTGCGCCGCCGGTCGGCAACCAAACAGCACGCCTAGTTTATGCTCAGTCCCCTGATTACGGGGTAGACGCTGGGCGACGTGGCCACCGATCTGTGGGAAGCTACGGGTGGACAGTTATGTACCGCAACGAAAGGTCGCTACGTGGAACTCCGCGACTACATTCGCATCCTGCGTAAGGGTTGGCTCCATATCGTGGCGTTGACGCTCGTGGCCGTCGCCGCAGCATCCGTCTTCTCGATCATGCAAACGCCTGCTTTCAGTGCCATTTCCAAGGTATTCGTGTCGACGCAATCAAGCGGCACCACCTCTGATCTGGTGCAGGGCAACAGCTTTACGGTCGCCAGGGTAAAGACCTATTCCGGTCTCGCGACCACTCCGCTCGTGCTGCTGCCGGTCATTGAGAGCCTGAAGCTCGACACGACGCCAGCCGACCTCGCCGAGGCGATCTCGGTCTCCGCACCGCTTGACACGTCGATTATTGATATCACCGTCACCGACGCTGATCCAGTTCGTGCGGCCGATATCGCCAATGCGGTGTCGCAGAGCCTCACGGAGAGCGTGCAGGAGATCGAGCAGCCCGACGACGCGAACGCGGCCGCGCCGGTCAAGCTCACCCGCGTGCAGGTGGCCAGCGTGCCAATCGAGCCGGTGAGCCCGAACGTTCCGCTCAACATCGCGCTCGGCGCGCTCGTCGGGTTGGCTCTCGGCGTGGGGTTGGCCGTGCTGGGCGAAACGTTCGACACCCGCATTCGCAGTCAGCGCGACGTGGAACAGGTTACCGATATGCCGGTCATCGGCGGCATCGTGTTCGATCCGAAAGCGACCGACCGCCCCCTCATCGTGCACGCTGATCCGCGCAGCCCACGAGCCGAATCGTTTCGTACCCTGCGCACGAACCTGCAGTACCTCGATCCGGGCCGCCCTGACCGTTCGTTCGTCGTGACATCGTCCATCGGGAGTGAGGGCAAGAGCACGACGAGCGCCAATCTCGCTATTGCTCTGGCCGATTCCGGCGCACGCGTGCTGCTCGTGGACGCCGACCTGCGTCGCCCGAAAGTCGCCGAGTACATGAATATTGAGGGTGGCGTCGGTCTCACCGACGTTCTCATCGGGCGGGCTGACCTCAGCGACGTCATTCAACCGTGGGGCCGCGGACAGCTGTTTGTGCTCCCCGCCGGCCACATTCCGCCGAACCCGAGCGAGCTGCTCGGATCAGTCGGCATGGCCACGCTCATCGAGGAGTTCAACCGAACCTTCGATGTCGTCATATTCGACTCGCCGCCCCTGCTGCCCGTAACGGATGCCGCGATTCTCGCCAAGAGTGTCGGCGGTGCCATTCTCATCGTCGCCGCCGGGCGTACCCAGAAGAACCAGCTCAAGGGGGCCATTGCAGCCCTGCACAGCGTTGGCGCGCCCATTAGCGGCCTGGTGCTCACCATGCTGCACACCAAGGGACCGGATGCCTACGGCTACGGTCACTACGGGCAATACGGCTATGGTCACACCTACGGTGACCTCACGACCGAACCTGGAATGGTCCCCCCGTCCTTCTTTCGTCGATCGAGAGCCCGAGCATGAGCGTTCCCCGCATTCTCTTGGTCTGCACCGGCAACATTTGCCGGTCTCCGCTCGCCGAACAGCTATTGCGAGCTCGTTTGGAGGCGCTCGGCCTCCAAGCCGACGTGCAGAGCGCTGGTACCCGAGCCATGGTGGCGAGCCCCATGACGGCCGAGGCCGCCGCGCTTTCGCTCACGCATGGTGCCCACTCCACCGAGCACGCGGCCCGGCAGCTGACCGAGCACCTCGTGGGCGCCGCCGACCTCATCCTCACGGCCACGCGAGACCATCGCCGGGAGGTGGTCACCCTGCTTCCGAAAGCCACCCGCTATACCTTCACCCTCAACCAGTTCGCCCGTCTGGTGGGCGCCATCGCCGACCCGGGGGGCCTCGAGAATCCCGCCCCGAACCGTCCGGGCCCGGGTCCGGAAAGCGGGGCCACGATAAAACAGGGGCCCGGTGTCATGGGGTGGGCCCCGCGAGTGGATGTACCCGCCTCAGCACCACGGCCACAGGCATCCGCTTTCTCGGCTTTCGTCGCGTCGATCGCTGCCACGCGCGGCCTTCACCCGTCGCCGAATCCACCCACCCGTGACGATATCGACGACCCGTACCGGCAGTCCGCGGCCGTCTACACCGGCGTCGCCGCGATCATCGACGAGTCGGTCACGACCATCGCGGCGGCCCTGGCCCCAGCCTTGCGTCAGCACTGATATGCGCCGTTTTCGCCGATCGACCACGCGCGATGCCTCGCGCCGCCGCATCTGGGTCTATCTTGCCGTCGGGTTGTTCCTCGTTTGTGACGCCTACCTGGTCACCACCGCACTCACGTCGACCCGGGCCGACACCGGCCTCCCGGCCGCAACGCCGCGCGCGATTCTCGCTCCCAGCGCGACCCCCACGCCCAGCCCGACCGCCTCGGCGGCGGCCGCCGTCAGTCCAGTGCCGGCCACGCGCATCCTCTCGGCGGTGTCGTCAACCGTCGCCTGGCGGGCCGTCACCGGAATCTGCCCCGACCCGCTCGCCGCGCCCGAGGTCAGCACCGACGCCGGCGCCACCTGGACCACGACCGACGCCAACGGCCCCACCGAGGTAACCGCGTTGCAGAGCATCGCCGCGACCAACGGTTCGGTCGCCCAGTTCCTCGGATTCTCCGAGTCCGACTGTTCAGCCCAGGTCGTGCGCACCTTCGTGGGCGGTGACAACTACTCCTCCGCCGACGACGAGCTCGACACCGCGTGGTACGTCGACCCCGTCGACCGCTCCGAGCTGCACGGCCCCGACGGATTCCACCCAGCCCCGTGCGACACGGTTGTCGCCCTTGCGCCCGGGTTCGCCGACGCCGATGCCGACGCCGCCGCTGTTCTCTGCGCTGACGCACGAGTTTTCGCCACAACGGATGCCGCCGCCTCCTGGTCAGCGCCGCTCACCGTTCCCGGAGCGCTCACCCTCACGGCGACCACCGGGGGCTACATCGCGATGGCCGCCGGAGCTGCCACCAGCAGCGCCGAGCAGACCGCCACGCCCGCTGCCACCGCCGACCCGGCCACCTGCCTCGGCCTGAGCGTCATCGACCTCAGCATCGACCCCGCCGGAGAAATTGCCGGCGAAACTGCGGGAGACGCCGCCGCCGATCTGACCGCCGCGACCGCCGGGTGCTACGTCACCGCCGACGCCCCCGCCACGCTGGCCGGGAACATCGCCGTCGCTTCCGCCGACGGCACCCTCTGGCTCTGGATCGGCGATGCCACCCTCCGCTCCACCGACGCCGGCCGCACGTGGCTCTAGGACGCGCTGCTCGAGGTTGTGCGCATCCGTTTGCCCGCGTCGTCCAGGGCGCATGCACCGCTCCGCGTGCACCGCTCCGAATGCACCGCCCCGAATGCACCGCTCCGCATTCCCCACCCGCATCCACCGCCCCGCATCCACCGCCCCGCGTCCGCCCGGCGCAGCCCGGCCCGCGCGGCTCCATTCTCCACAGATCCGTAATACCTCGACACGTTTTTCGCCTCGGGGACTAGTCTCAGCCCATGGACGACAACGTCGCGTGGGTCTTTCAGAAGAAAGACGTGGATCAGCCGCGCATGTGCGCCGAGTGCGGCGAGGCCATGGAGGTGACCTGGCACGGTACGGGGTACGACTATGGCTGCGCGAACTTCGCGTGCACGCAGCTCTACTTCGGTCCGCCCTACTCCGAGGCCGAGCTGGCGAGCACTGTTCCACCCGAGGTGCGCTCGCCCAACTGCCCCCGATGCCTCATACCCATGCAGATCGTGCCCGACGGTGAGGCCTGGCAATTCTCTTGTCAGCAAGACGGATGCGACGGCATCTGGCCCCCCACCGGCCCCTGACCCGATTTGCCCCCACAAAAAAACGAACACACGCCCACGCCACCCCCGCGTTGATGAGCCTGCGAGTCGCCACCATCCGCTGGTCGAGCTTGCCGAGACCGTCATCCCGGTACAGCAACGACCCTCATTGAGCGGGAAAAGACCTCTGCCGCCCGCCGACATCAACGACCGGGGCTTGAACACCTTCGAGCCCTTCTCCTCGGCGATCGTCTCGACCGCCCTCCTGAATGATCGGGTCATCTGGCGCAACCTCTGGAACGACCCCTCCGCGCTCACAGCCCACGCCACACCTACCTCGCCACCGCTCTGGAGTCGACTCATGCCGAACACTGACCCTGCTGCCACGGCCACACCGCTGGAATCCGCTCAATTGACCGAGCTGGCTCGCCGCGTCATCGCGCTCATGCCCGAGAACGGGCGCATCCTGGTCGGCATCGCAGGCAGCCCGGGCGCGGGTAAAACGACCCTCGCCATCCAGGTCGCGGCGAGAATCAACGAGCTGGTCGGCAGCGACGACTGCGCCGTGCACCTGCCGATGGACGGCCACCACCTCGCCAACGCCACCCTCGATCGGCTGGGCCGGCACGATCGCAAGGGGGCCATTGACACCTTCGACGGCTGGGGATTCCTCGCTCTCCTCCGCCGTCTCCTCACCGAATACAACCACACCGTCTACGCACCGAGCTTCGACCGCCGGGTTGACGAGGGCATCGCGGCTGAGATCGCCGTGCAGCCGAGTGCACGCGTGGTCATGGTCGAGGGAAACTATCTGCTCGCCGACTCCGAGCCATGGCTGCAGATCTCTACCCTGCTCGCCGAGTCCTGGTTCTGCGAGACCAGCGAGCATGAGCGCCTTCGCCGCCTGGTCGATCGGCACGAACGCCACGGGCGGAGCCCCGAGGCCGCGCTGGCCTGGGCCGAGTCCGTCGACGGCAAGAACGCCCTCCTGATCGAGGCTACCCGGCCCCGGGCCACCCTCACCGTCTCCGGCCAGTAGCCCCCGCCCCCAAACCCGTAGCCTCCGCAGTATGGCGGATGCCCCGTGAAACACCTCGTTACCGAACCGTGACGGCCCTCCCGCCGCGTTGAGGCAGTGCAGGACCGTCTCGCCACCCCGCACGACGTTGTGGATGATGACGAGCACCTCCGGTGTTCGCCCTCACCTTCACATCGGACGGCTGGGACGATTGCCGATCCACCGACAGGGCCGCACTGAAGCGCGTCAACGCACTCATCATGACCGCACGCCGTGTTCCCTGTCGGGAATCGGCAAGCCCGAACAGCTCGAGTACCACGAAGGCTCAGCCTTGTTGTGTCGCATCCCGGAGGAGCATCGCGTCGTTTACTCTTTCGACTATTCCTTCGTCTATTCCTACGACGCCGCCCACGCAAAATCACTGCTGTCCCGCACGCACAGGACAGGAGTGAGTTGAACCGACTCTACGGCGTCTCCGTTTATCACCCGAAGGAGCAGCTTCACGGCGACTCGGCCGATGTCAAGCATCGGCGACCTCACTGACGACAGTGCGATGGGAAGTTGCGCGGCCAGAGACGTGTCATTGAACCCAACAATTGCCACATCCCGGCCCACGAGTAACCCGTGAGAATTTGCCGCTCCCATGGCACCGATGGCCGCGAAGTCGTTGACCGCGAAGATCGCACTGGGTCGACGATCTTCGTCGCGAAGAATGCCATCTGCTGCGGTACGCCCGCCCGTTGTGTCGAAGCGCGACCACACGATGGCGCTCTCGGGGATCGTGCCCCCGAGCGCGCGAAACCGGGAGACGAAGCCGTGCGTTCGATCGACCGCAGTGCTGGCATAGGGTTCACCGGCGATGACGGAAACAACGCGGTGGCCCTGGTCCCACAGGTGCTGCGCCACCAGCGCCCCACCGAGGGTGTCATCGCAGGTGGCTGATGCAAAACCGGGCACGGCGCGATTCATGAGCACGAAAGGCACTTTGCGTTCGGTGAGGTCAGTGAGAATGTCGCCGTCGAGATGCGCGTCACCGATGATGAGTCCGTCTACCCGCCGAGAGAGCATGATCTCCATCTTGCGCCGCTGTATCGCTGTATCGTCACGGGAGTTCATGACGAACGTGGAGTAGTTGGCGTCGTCTGCTGCCTCGTCGATGCCTTCGTACATGACCGCAAGCACGAGGTCGGAAAGCCGCGGAACGATGACTCCGAGAAGGTGTGTGCGCCGTGTGCGCAGGCTCGTGGCTTGGGGATCGGGGGAGTACCCCACCTTCTTGGCCAGGTCACGCACGCGTTGAGCCGTAGCCGGCGCGGCGGCGCCCCGCGCCGCGTCGGCTTTCCCATGCAGGATCCGCGACACGGTCGACGGGTGTAGGCCAAGTTCGGCGGCCAGGTCTTTCAGGGTGACGGACCCCGGTCTGATGTCTGTCATTTCGCTGTCTCCAGTTTCAATTATCCGAGAAAACCGGATACGAAGCTTGACGGGCCCGTTGATCCCATTCTATAGTTTGAACACCTCACTACCCAAACGATTGGGTAGCAAACGATACTTACCCGCAACGAAGCGTGCAGTCGGCCGAAACATTGGGTAATTACTCTTACATCAAGAACCCAATCGTTTGGGTATCGACCTTCGGAGAAAAAATGACAGATCGTGCCGGTACCCACGTGGTGTTGCTGGCGACCGGGGGAACTATCTCGTCGCGAGCCCGCTCAGCTGAAGACGGTGCCGCGGTCGCCGCCGACGGAGGGGCGCAAGTTCTCCGTGGTTTGGCCGCAGCTCCGGCCTACCCCGTGCGGGTCGTTGACGTCGTCTGCGAGGGGTCATACCTGCTCACGCTCGTCGACATGATCGCGATCTGCGCGCAGATCAAGATCGCCCTCTCCGATCCATCGGTGCGAGGGGTGGTCGTCACTCACGGCACTGACACGATGGAAGAGACCGCCTACCTGGCCGATCTCACCCACGACGACGTGAGCCCGGTGGTCTTCACCGGGGCGCAGAAATCCGCCGACGCCGCTGAACCCGACGGTCCCGGCAACCTCGCCGATGCAATCGCGGTCGCGGGATCACCCGCGGCAGCGGGCTTGGGAGCGCTGATCGTTTTCGCCGGCGAGATATTTCCCGCACGCGGTGTGCGTAAGGCACAGACCTTCGCGCTGGATGCTTTCACCAACCCAGACTTTGGTGTGGTCGGTTTTTTGACCGCGACCGGTGATGTCGTTATCACCCGCCATGAACAGCGGATGCCCCCGCTTCCCCTTCCTCTCCGCCCTCTCCGCGAGGCCAAGCGCGTCGACGTGGTGTCTGCCTACCCGGGGGCTGACGGAATCTTGCTGCGGGCATCCGTTTCTGCCGGGGCCAGCGGAATCGTGTTGCAAGCGACGGGCAGCGGCAACGCCAACCCCGCCCTGTGCTCCGCCGTCGCCGCGGCCACTGCGCGCGGCACCGTCGTTGTGACGAGCACTCGGGTGAGTGCCGGCCCGGTCATCCCGGTTTACGGCGCCGGCGGAGGACGAGACCTCGTCGCGGCCGGCGCGATCCCCGCTGGCTTCCTGCGGCCCTCGCAATCGATGATTCTGCTCAGCCTGCTGTTGCACCTCGACCACGACCATGACGAGATCGCCCACGCCTTTGCCCTGTATGGGGCAGCAAACACCAAGTCCGCACAAATTTGCTAGTTCAACGAAAGGCACGGTCATGAAAAAAGATATCCAGGTCGCATTTGGAGTGGACGTCGACGCCGTCGCCGGCATGCTCGGCTCCTACGGCGGCGAAGACTCCCCGTGCGACATCTCCCGCGGCATGTTCAGCGGCGAGGTCGGTGGTCCTCGTCTCATCCGCCTGTTCGACAAGTACGACTTGCCCGCCACGTGGTTCGTTCCGGGTCACTCCATCGAGACTTTTCCCGAGCTCACCCGCATGATCGTTGCGGCAGGCCACGAGATCGGCGTGCACGGCTACTCCCATGAGAACCCGATCGCGATGACCCGCGAACAGGAGACCACAATCCTTGACCGATCCATCGAACTGATCGAAAACGTCTCGGGACGCCGCCCCACGGGGTATGTCGCCCCGTGGTGGGAGTTCTCGTCGGTGACGAACGAAATTTTGCTCGAACGCGGCATCAAGTACGACCACTCGCTCATGCACAAGGACTTCGAGCCGTACTACGTGCGCGTCGGTGACAGCTGGAAAAAGATCGACTACGCCCAGAACGCCCAGACCTGGATGGAGCCGCTCGTGCGCGGCACCCCGACCGACCTCGTGGAGATTCCCGCCAACTGGTACCTCGATGACCTGCCACCCATGATGTTCATCAAGGCCGCCCCGAACTCGCACGGTTTCGTGAATCCTCGCGACATCGAGCAAATGTGGAAAGACCAGTTTGACTGGGTCTACCGCGAAATGGATCAGGCCGTCTTCACGATGACGATCCACCCCGACGTCTCCGGACGCCCGCAGGTGCTCCTCATGCTTGAGCGCCTCATCGAGCATTTCAACTCCTATGCAGGAGTCAGCTGGAACACCTTCGACCAGATTGCAGATTCGTTTCTCGCCCGCTCCCCCCGAAAGGTCACCTCCGCATGAAACTGAAATCCCCCACCCTCGATCTCACGGCGCCGACCGTCAACGAGAAACGTCGTTTTCCCTCGTTCACCGTCAAGCAGACCCGCACCGCCACGATTCTTGCGCTCCTGGCCTGGACCGTTGCCGTCTTTGACTACGGCTTGTTCGGCACGCTCCTACCTGCCATGCAGGAATCCTTCGGCTGGACCGCGCCGGAAGCCTACGCGATCAATACCTGGATCGCAGTCGGAACCGCGATCGTCTGCTTTGGCGTCGGCCCGGTCATCGACCGCCTCGGGCGACGCAAGGGCATGATGGTCACCGTCGGTGGCACGGCAATCGTTTCCGGTCTCACGGCAATCATCCCCACTGGGATGGCTTTCCTGAGCAGTGGGTTGCTCGTGATCGTGCGATCCTTTGGGGGTCTGGGTTTCTCCGAACAGGCCGTCAACGCGACCTACATGAACGAGGTGTACCAGGTCACGGAAGACGAGAAGAAGCGCAAGCGCCCGGGCTTCAGCTACTCCTTTATTCAGGGCGGCTGGCCATTGGGCTTCCTGCTCGCGAGTGCGCTTGCCTTGGCTTTTCTCCCGACCTTCGGCTGGCGTGCCCTGTATCTGATGGCCACCATCCCCGCAGCACTCATTGTGTGGGCCATCGCACGCAAGCTCAAGGAAACTCCCCAGTTCGAACTCCACAGTGAACTCACCCGACTCGACAAGGCCGGGCGCACCGAAGAAGCCCACCTGCTCGCCGGGTCGTACGGCGTCGAGCACTCGTCGACCGCACCGCTCAAGCTCATCTGGGGGCCGAAGCTGCGCCGCAACACGATCGTGTTCTCGCTCGCTTGGATCTTCAACTTCATGGGCATCATGATCTTCAGCATTTTGGGAAGCTCCGTACTCAAGAATGCCAAGGGTGTGGAACTCTCCGATGCCTTCTGGATGCTCATTATCATCAACGCTCTCGCCTACTTCGGCTACGTGTTTCACGGGTGGCTCGGTGACAAGATCGGTCGTAAGCGCACCATCATCAGCGGTTGGATCCTCGCATCGGTCGCCTTCACCATTATGTTGAGTCCCCTCGCCGACAGCCCCGTGACCATCGTCGCGAGCTTTGGTGCTGGTCTCTTCTTCCTGGTGGGCCCGTACGCGGCTATCCAGTACTTCATGGCCGAGTGCTACCCGGTGAGCTGTCGCGCCACCGGCACGGCGTTCATCGGCGCGATGAGCCAGCCCGGAATCGTTGTCGGCGGCGCGCTATTTACCGCCGTCGCCGCCGGATCCAACACGGGAACCGCCGCGCTCTGGGTCGGCGCCCTCGGCACCCTTATTTCAGGTGTGCTGATGTTCGCCGCCAAGCCCATGGCAGAAGCTCCCCTTGCTATCCAGCCGGAAACCGAGCTGAAAGCCCAGCATGCTTGAGCCTCGCGTCGCCATAATCACCGGAGCCGCTAGCGGCATCGGCCGGGCTCTCGCCGTGCACTACGCCGGGGCGGGAGTGCGCAGTATCGTCGGCACTTTTCCGGGCGACCCACACGACCCGCAAGAAACACTGCGGCTGGTGCACGCCGTCGGTGGCCAAGCCGTCGTGCACGAGGTTGACGTGCGAAGCACGGCATCCGTCGACGCTTTCGCCCAACGAGCGGTCGACGAGTACGGGCGCCTTGACTACGCCGTCGCCAATGCGGGGATCCTGCGTAATTCATCGCTCGCCGAGATGACGGATACCCGTTGGACCGACATGCTCGATGTCGACCTCACCGGTGTGCTGCGCACACTGCGCGCCGGAGCCGTACGTATGACTGAGGGTGGTGCCATGGTGGCGGTCTCCTCGATCGCCGGCGCGGTATACGGGTGGGAGGGTCACGCCCACTACGCGGCGGCGAAAGCCGGTGTGCTCGGTCTGATTCGCAGTGTGGCTGTTGAACTCGGGCCACGGGGCATCCGCGCCAATGCGGTGATTCCCGGACTCATCGAAACCCCTCAGTCACTCGACCCGGTGAATTCACTTGGACCTGACGGCCTCGCCCGGGCCGGCAATGACATTCCCTGGGGTCGCGTGGGTACACCGGCCGAAGTGGCCAGCGTCATCGCGTTCCTCACCTCCTCGCAGGCCGGTTACGTCACCGGGCAATCCCTCATCGTTGACGGCGGACTCACCGTGAAGATGCGAGCGTAGGACGGGAACAGAAATGATCGAGCAACATCGCGCGGCGACCGGCCGCGGAGTCGTCGTTACCGGCGGCAGTAGTGGAATCGGACGGGCGATCGCCGAAACGTTTGTCGCTAACGGCGACCGCGTGGTGGTACTCGATCGCGCGGGCACCGGCATAGACGCGATCAGCGTCGACGTGTCGCAGGAAGACAGCGTGCGCGCGGCCTTCGGAACTGCTCGCCAACGGCTCGGCACCATTGACATTCTGGTGAACAGTGCGGGGCTGCTCACCGAGTCACGGCTGCAGGACATGACGCTCGCGATGTGGAACGAGACCTTGTCGGTCGACCTCACCGGGGTGTTCCTGTGCTGCCGGGAGGTGGTGGGGGAGATGCGCCAACAGAAATGGGGCCGCATCATCAATATCGCCTCCCAGCTCGCCATCAAGGGTGGCACCGGACTGAGCCACTATTCAGCGGCCAAGGCCGGGATCGTGGCCTTGACGAAATCGCTGGCGCTTGAAGTTGCCAGCGACAACGTGCTCGTCAACAGCATCGCTCCCGGCCCGATAGAGACCCCGCTCGTGCAGGGCATCTCCGAAGAATGGAAGATCGCCAAGCGGGCTGAACTGCCGCTCGGACGATTCGGCAGTGCAGCGGAAGTTGCCCCCACAGCGCTACTGCTCGCGAGCGAGCCGGGAGGAAACCTGTATGTGGGGCAGACCCTCGGGCCGAACTCCGGCGACGTGATGCAGTAACTCGGACCATCAGTCAGGTAGGAACCAGAAAATGTGCGGAGCGTGCGGTACGACGGTTTACCCCGACCCGGTGATGGGCAACGAGAACACCCTCAGAAATCGAATTCTGGTGGCGCAGACGATGACCGCCGTGTGTGCGGGCCTTCCCGGCGCACGCCACATTGCGGCGCTCGCCGCGGGATGGTCGGTGACCAGTGCCACGGGCTCGATCTCGCTGTGTTATACGGTGGCCGATATCTGGATCGCCCTTTTCGACCGCAGGGGGGCAGTGCTTCAGCAGGCGCTCAAGGTACGGGCGCTGGCTGAGGAGCCCGGCGGCCTTGCGGCGCGCGTTGTCACCCTCGGGCTGCACCTGGCACGGCAGCCTTTGGTCGCTGGCCCGTCCCGCTGATCGGGCGTACCTCTAGCCCGAGCAACGCGTCATCTGCATTTTCATCGTCGTACGGCCCGCCACCAGCGTGCAGGCCGAGCGCACGGTGGCCGCCCTCCGCCGGGTCAGCACGACCGTGTCCGGGCGCGTCAGGCAAACCTTTCTCACGTGCCACGCGCCGTCCGGCGCGCAGCGCAATCGATTCTTCAACCAGCCGCTGGTGGGTGGCGACCTGCTCACGGCGCACCGGCCGGGCCCGTCTGGTGGCTGGTTATCGCTCGCGGCACTCGTTCTGACACGTGCGCGCTTTTCGAAGGAGTGCCGTGAGCGAATCGAACACCTGTGGGCCGTGCCCAATCCGTCCGTTCAGCTCGCCGAACCCGCCAGCGAGCAATGCTGGCCGACGGGCCGACGACTCCACGCGGTTGTAGGGTTGCTGGGGCGGCGGCTACTCGTGCCGGCCCTCGATCGAAAGACGTACCATGCCCGATCTCGTTCTGTGTTCTGTCACGCAGCCCGGCGACACCACCGTCTCCGACGTGCAGATCACCGACGGCGTCATCACGCAGATCGCACCCGCCGGCCGGGTACCAACGGATGCCCCCCACGTCGACCTCGACGGCCGCACCCTCATCCCCGGGCTCTGGGACGAACACGTGCACGCCACCCAGTGGGCGCTCGCCGGCGGCCGATTCGACCTCTCCGTGGCCGCATCGGCGCGCGAGGCGCTCGAACTCGTGCGCGCGCAGATCACAGCAGCCGCAGGAACGAGCCCGCTGATCGGAGTCAGATTTCGCGATGCGATCTGGGCCGACGCGCCAAGCCTACGCGATCTCGATGAGGTGACGCAGGGGCATCCGACCGCCCTGATCAGTCACGACCTGCACTGTGTCTGGCTCAACAGCGCGGCCGCCTGGCGCTTCGGTGTGCCGGTCGATTCGACCGGCCTGCTGCGCGAGCAAGCCGCCTTCGCCCTGACAATCGCGCTCGGCCAGCTACCGGACACCACGGTCGACGCGCTGGCCGCCTCTGCCGGAACGCGGGCAGCCGCCCGCGGCGTCGTCGGCGTCGTCGACTTCGAAATGACCTGGAACCGCGACGTCTGGCAGCGCCGCATCACCGACGGTTTCGACGCCCTACGAATCGACGCCGGCATCTACCTCGCCGATCTCGACCGGGCCCGTGCTGAGCGAATGCGCACGGGCGACCGCATCCGAGGCACCCGCGGCCTGCTCACGGTCGGGCCGCTCAAGCTGCTCATCGACGGTTCACTGAACACCCGCACGGCATTCTGCGTCGAGGAATACCCGGTCGGCGGGCACGGCGTACTCACCGTGAGTGAAGACGAGCTGGCCGAGATTCTCCTCGCCGCCAAAGAATCCGGGCTGTTGCCGGCGGTGCACGCCATCGGCGATGCGGCCAACACGGTCGCGCTCAACGCCTTCGATCGCGCGCAGGTCACCGGCCGCATCGAACACGCCCAGTTTCTGCAGACCGAGGACTTCGCCCGCTTCGCCCGCCTCGGCGTCACCGCGAGCGTGCAGCCGGAGCATGCGCTCGACGACCGGGACGCGGTGGAACTGATGTGGGCCGCCGGCGCCGACCGCGTCTTCGCGCTGCGCTCGTTGCTCGACGCCGGCGCCACCCTCGCGTTCGGATCCGACGCCCCCGTCGCGCCACTCGACCCCTGGACGGCCATGTCCGCCGCGTCGTCTCGGGCCCGCAGTGACGGCCGCGAACCCTGGCGCCCCGACCAGGTCATCACCCGTGGCCAGGCACTCGCCGCCTCAGCCCGCGGACGCATCCGGTTGCGCGTCGGCGACGTGGCCGACCTCGCCGTGCTCGACGGCGACCCGCTCACAGTCTCCGACGCCACCTTCGAACGGATGCCCGTGGCAGCGACGCTCCTGGCCGGTCGCGTCACGCACGGCGACGCACTCTTGGCGCACTGAGCCGCCTGCGCCCAAGAACGGCGCGCCCAAGCGTGCCGGAACCGCTACCCGAAACGCCCGGACACGTAGTCTTCGGTCGCCTGCACGCTCGGGTTCGAGAACATCGTCGTCGTGTCGTCATACTCGATGAGCCTGCCCGGCTTGCCGGTGCCCGCAATGTTGAAGAACGCGGTGCGGTCCGACACGCGCGAGGCCTGTTGCATGTTGTGCGTCACGATCACGATCGTGTAGTCGCTCTTCATCTCATCAATGAGGTCCTCAATGGCCAGTGTCGAGATCGGGTCGAGCGCCGAACACGGCTCGTCCATCAGAATCACGTCGGGCTCGACCGCAATGGCGCGGGCAATGCAGAGTCGCTGCTGCTGCCCGCCCGAGAGGCCCGAGCCGGGGCGCGCGAGGCGATCCTTGACCTCGTTCCACAGGTTGGCGCCGCGGAGGGCCTTTTCGGTGAGGTCGTCGGCATCCGTTTTCGATATGCGTCGGTTGTTGAGCTTCACGCCGGCCAGTACGTTGTCCTGGATCGACATGGTCGGAAACGGGTTGGGGCGCTGAAACACCATGCCGACCTGACGGCGCACGAGCACCGGGTCCACACCGGGACCGTACAGGTTGTTGCCGTCGATGAGCACTTCACCCTCGACGCGGGCACCGGGAATGACCTCGTGCATACGGTTGAGCGTACGAATGAACGTGGACTTGCCGCAGCCACTCGGCCCGATCAGTGCCGTCACCGAGCGGGGCTCGATGACGAGGTTGACACCCTCGACGGCCAGAAAGTTGCTGTAGTACACGTTGAGGTCGGCAACTTCGATGCGCTTGGACATGAGTCCCTTTCTAAAATTGTGAAGCTGAAGTGAAGGCTAGCGGCCGAACTTGGGCGAGAACAGGTGGGCGATGAGGCGGGCGATGCCGTTGAGCAGCATCACGATCAGCACCAGGGTGAGGGCTGCCGCCCAGGCCCGATCGATGTACGCCTGCGAATCGGCGCCTTGGTTGGCGTACTGCGTGTACACAAAAACCGGCAGGGTCATGATCCGATCGTTGAACATGTCATAGTTCATGCTCGCCGTGAATCCGGCGATGATCAGCAACGGAGCCGTCTCGCCGATCACGCGGGCGATTGACAGCATGATTCCGGTGACGATGCCGGCGACAGATGTGGGCAGCACAACCTTAAGAATGGTCAACCACTTCGGTACCCCGAGGGCGAAGGCTGCTTCGCGCAGCTCGTTCGGCACGAGCTTGAGCATCTCTTCGCTCGACCGAACCACCACCGGAATCATGAGCACAGACAGCGCGATCGACCCGCCGAATCCAAAGCGGATGCCAGGGTCGTCAAAGAGCAGGGAGAACAGGGCGAACGCGAACAATCCGGCGACGATCGAGGGAACGCCGGTCATGACGTCGACAAAGAACGTGATCGAGCGGGCGAGCCGGCCCCGGCCGTATTCGACGAGGTAGATGGCCGTGAGCAGGCCGATCGGCACCGAGATGAGCGTGGCCACGCCGGTGACCAGGAGCGTGCCCATGACCGCGTGCAGGACACCGCCACCGGCGCCGACCACGTTGCGCTGGGACTCGGTGAAGAACGTCGGCGTGAGGAACGCGGGAAGCCCGTTGACCGCGGTCGTGTAGATGATCGAAACGAGCGGTAGCAGGGCGATGACGAATGCGGCGGTGACGAGCGCCGTCATCAACCGGTCCATCGCCTTTCGCGAGCCTTCGACCTGGCGGGAGAGCACGTAGATGGTCACGCAGTACAGCACGGTGCCGAGCACGACCGTGCCCACAATGTTGAAGCCGTCGACCGCTCCCGACAGAAAAAGCATGGTGAAGAAGGCGGCCGACACCGCCCAGCCCGCCAGCAGAACCCAGAGCGGGGAGCGTCGGGGCAGCTTGCCCGCGGTCAAAGAGTTGGTGAGCGGCGTGGCTGCGGGAACGAATTCCATCAGTTTGCTCCCGAGAATGCCTTGCGGCTATTGATGATGACCCGCGCGATCATGTTGACGATGAGTGTCACGACGAAGAGCACGAGGCCGGTGGCGAGCAGAATGTTGACACCGATGCCGCTTGACTCTGGAAAGTTCAGCGCGATGTTGGCGGCGATGGTGTTCGAGTTCTGTGAGGTCAGCACCGCAAAGACCACCTCGGGGCTGGGTGAGAGCACCATGGCCACAGCCATGGTCTCGCCCAGGGCACGGCCGAGGCCGAGCATCGAAGCCGAGATGATTCCGGGCAGGCCAAAGGGTAGTACCGCGAGTTTGATCATCTCCCAGCGTGTCGCGCCCAGGGCGAGTGCTGCCTCCTGGTGCAGCAGTGGTGCCTGAAGAAAGATTTCGCGGCAGATGGCCGTGATGATGGGCAGAATCATCACGGCAAGCACGATCGCGACGGTGAGGGTGGTACGGCCGGTGCCCGAAACGGGGCCGGCGAACAGCGGAAACCAGCCGAACCAGTCGACGATGTTGGTGTAGAACGGCTGCACGAGGGGAGCCAGTACGCCGATGCCCCAGAGACCGAACACGACCGATGGAACGGCGGCCAGCAGGTCGATGAGGTAGCCAAGGCCCTGGGCGAGCTTGCGGGGCGCGAAGTGCGAGATGAACAGGGCAATGCCAATGGCGACCGGCACAGCCATGATCAAGGCCAGAATGGCTGACCAGATTGTGCCGAACACGAACGGTGTCACGTAGGACCAGAAGTTGGTCACGTCCCCCGTGAATGCATTGGCGGGGGCGAAGAACGCTGGAACACTCTCAGCGAACAAAAAGATGGCCACTGCGGCCAGCACCGCAAGGATGAGGCTGCCGGCGACGAGTGTCGACGTCGAGAAGATTCGATCGCCCGGTCGCTGCCTGGCCTTAATGGGCCGGGGGGCCATTGAAGTCGACATGCCGGGCGTCTCCCTGGGTAGTGATCTGGAACATCTGCGATGTCAAACGATGAAAATCGGCGCTGGGCAAAAACGGTGCCCAACACCAGTCTGCCCGACCCGGCACCCGCATGAGTGCGGATGCCGGATCGGGCGACAGGGTGGAGTTGTTATTTGACGGTCGCGAGCACGCTCGCAACGTTGGCTTCAAGCTCGCTCGACAGCGGTGCAACACCGGCGGCTTTTTCGGCCACGGTCTGGCCTGCGGCGCTTGCGATGTACTCGATGTACGCCTTGACGAGTTTGCCCTGGGCGGCATCGGCGTACTCGTTGCAGACGATCGCGTAGCTCACCAGCACCAGCGGGTATTCCTCCGGGTTGGTGGTCGTACGGTTCAGGTCGAGCGCGAGGTCGTCGACAGCCCGGTCGGCGACCAGGGGTGAACCGGCAACAACTGCTGCAGCGGCCTCAGAGGTGTACGCGACGAATTTTTCGCCGACCTTGAGCTTGGCGGTACCGAGCTCGCCGGCCTGCGAAGCGTCGGCGTAACCGATGGTACCCACACCGTTGGTAACAGCGTCAACGACACCGGACGTGCCCTTTGCGCCCTCGATCTCCGTGAACGGGAAGGTGTCAGAAGCTTCGTTGGTCCACACATCGGGCGCGGTCTTGCCGAGGTAGTCGGTGAAGTTCTTGGTGGTTCCCGAGTCGTCTGAGCGGCGCACGGCGGTGATGGGGGTGGACGGCAGGCTTGCATCCGGGTTCAGTGCAACGAGTGCTGCGTCATCCCAGCTGGTGATGGTGCCGTTGAAGATCTTCGCGAGGGTGTTGGAGTCGACGTTGAGATCGGTGACGCCCTCAACGTTGAAGATGACCGCGATCGGCGAGATGTAGACCGGAAGGTCAACCGCTTTGGTGTCGGGTGCACACGCGGCAAAGGTGCCCGCGAGCTCTTCGGTGCTCATGTAGGAGTCGCTACCAGCGAACGAAACGCCGCCAGCGAAGAAGGCCTTGCGGCCGGCGCCCGAGCCATCGGGTGCGTAGTTGACGGTGACGTCGGGGTTGGCGGTCTGGAATCCAGCGGCCCAGGCCTCCTGCGCGGCGGCCATGGAGGACGCACCGGAACCGTTGAGGGTGCCGGTGAGCGTGCTGGCTGATGCATCGTTGCCGGTGTTGGCGACACCACCTTCGTTTGCTGCACAGGACGAGAGTGCGAGGCCTGCTGCAATGGCGATGACCGCAGGGCGGCCGAAACGCTTGAAGTTCACGTGATTCCCTTTCGAGGGTTTGACAAGACTTTGATTGCGGGTGCCGGGCCGGTGCTGGCCCAGAAAGAGGTTAAACAAGTCAAGTAACCGTCGACCGACCTCCGGGTAAACGGAAGGTAAACGTGGGATAACGGCCGCGTCGCGATCCTCAGGCCGTCGCGGGGTACGTCTCTATCGCGAGGATACCCGCGGCCGGGTTCTCCGCCGATAGGTGCACGATCGAGAACCCGCCGGTGTCCAAATCCGCGGCGTCAAAGAGTGCCGACGACGTCTGCGTGCCGGTAGCCAGTGCGATCTCGCGCAAAATCTCCGGCAACACCGGCCCGTGGCTGCACAGAACGGCCGTCTTGCGGGCGCGCACTCGCTTGCCGACGACGGTGCGAACATCCGCTTCGCCGCTCTCGAGAGCGTCTTGGCTGATCAGATCGGTCTGTTTGATCGTGATGCCGGTGGCGGCAGCCAGCGGAGCCACCGTCGTGACACACCGCGTCGCCGTGCTCGAGATGATGCGCAGCGGCCGCCAGGCGGTGACCGTGTCGACCAGGCCCGCCGCCTGCATCACCCCGCGGGCGGTCAGCGGGCGACGTGCGTCGGGCCCGGCGCCGGTGCGCGACACCGCCTTGCCGTGCCGCAGCGCGATGACGGCGAACGTGCGGGTCACACCGGCATCGACAAGGTCCGAGAACGTTTCGAGAACGATCACGTCGGCCGGGTAGCTCAGGTAGGTGCGGGCCTTCTTGATGGTGACCCATTCGATCGCGGCGACCTCGCCGTTCGGCACGAAGGTCGAGCGTGCAATGGCGTCGGGGGTGATCTCGGCGGCCCAAAAGTGCACGATCTTGGTGCGACCATCCGGCATGTCATAGTGCGAGATGCCGAGTGGAACCCCGAGTGCCACGGCCAGGCCGGTCTCTTCCTCGACCTCGCGCACCGCCGTGCGGGGCAGGGACTCGCCCGGATCCACCTTGCCCTTGGGAATGGTCACGTCGCCGTGCACCGTGCGGTGAATGAGCAGCACGTGCATGCGGCCCTCGATCAGGCGCCAGCAGACTGCTCCGGCGGCGTAGACAGCGGGGTCGACAACCTTGATCGCCATCAGCGACGCCCGTCCGGCCGCTTGCGCTGGCTGATCTGCTGCATCAACCGGTTCTGCATGTCGTCAAGGTGAGTGCCGTTCTCGTCCACGTCGTGGCGGGTCCAGTGGCCGGTTTCATCGAGCCACCAGCTGGAGGTGCGCGGATCCATCGCCCGTTCGAACAACGCCTCGATCTCGACCAGGTGTTCCGGGTCGATCAGACGCACGAGCGCTTCGACCCGGCGGTCGAGGTTGCGGTGCATCATGTCGGCGCTGCCGATGTATGCCTGCGTTTCGCCCAGGTTGTGAAAGGAGAAGATACGCGAGTGCTCGAGGTACCGGCCGAGAATCGACCGCACCCGAATGTTCTCGCTCATGCCGTCGACGCCCGGCTTGAGGCTGCAGATGCCCCGCACCCAGACGTCGACCAGCACGCCGGCCTGGCTGGCCCGGTACAGCGCGTCGATGATGTCCTCGTCGACCATCGAATTGACCTTAATCCGGATGCCGCTGGTCTTGCCCTCGAGGGCGTTCTCGGTTTCCGCCTGAATCTGCTTGAGCAGGGCCCTGCGCAGGTGCAGCGGAGCCACGAGCAGACGCTTGAACTTCTTCTCAATGGCGTAACCCGACAACTCGTTGAACAGTCGGGTGAGGTCCTTGCCGACCTGCGCATCCGCCGTCAGCAAGCCGAGGTCTTCGTAAATACGGCTGGTCTTCGGATTATAGTTTCCGGTGCCGATGTGGCTGTAGTGCCGCAGCACGCCCTTCTCGTAGCGCACCACGAGGGCGAGCTTGCAGTGGGTTTTCAGCCCGACAAGGCCGTACACCACGTGCACACCGGCCTTTTCGAGCTTGCGCGCCCAGGTGATGTTCGCCTGTTCGTCGAAGCGGGCCTTGATCTCGACCAGGGCGAGCACCTGCTTGCCGCTGTCGGCGGCGGCGATGAGCGCCTCGACGATGGGGCTGTCACCGGAGGTGCGGTAAAGCGTCTGCTTGATGGCGAGCACGTTCGGGTCGGCTGCGGCCTGCTCCAGAAACGCCTGTACGCTCGTCGCGAATGACTCATACGGGTGGTGCAGCAGCACGTCGTGGTGCGCGACCGCCGCAAAAATATCCTGATCGGCGTTCGGCTCGCTCGGCAGCAGCTGGGCTGCCGTTGTCGGCACATGCTTGGAGAAGTGCAGGTCGGGGCGGTCGATGCGGAGGTCGAACAGCCCGCCGAGGTCGAGCGGTGCGGGCAGGTGGTAGACCTCCTGCTCGGTCACGTCGAGTTCGCGCACGAGCAGGCCGAGGGTGACCTCGTCCATGTCCTCGGTGATCTCCAGGCGAATGGGCGGACCGAACCGGCGCCGCAGCAGCTCCTTCTCGAGCGCCTTGATCAGGTTTTCGGTCTCGTCTTCGTCAATCTCGACGTCTTCGTTGCGGGTGACCCGAAACACGTGGTGTTCCAGAATCTCCATGCCCGGAAAGAGATCGCCGAGCTGGTTGGCGATGAGATCTTCAAGCGCGATATAGCGGATGCGATCGACCGACTCGGTGCGATCCACCCGCACAAACCGCGGCAGCATCGGCGGAACCTTGAGCCGGGCGAACTCCTGTTTGCCCGTCTTGGTGTTGCGCACCCGCACGGCGAGGTTGAGCGACAGGCCCGAAATATAGGGAAATGGATGCGCAGGGTCGACCGCGAGGGGCATCAACACCGGAAAGATCTGGTTCGAGAAATACGTGCGCAGCGAACGACGGTCGGCGTTATCGAGGCTCTGCCAGCCGACGACGTCGACGCCGGCTTCGGCGAGGGCGGGACGCACGAGATTTTGAAAGGCGAGCGCGTGGCGGTTCTGTAGGGCATGTGCGGCCGCCGAGATGTCGCTGAGCACGTCCTGCGGGGCACGGCCGACGTTGGTCGGCACGGCCAGCCCGGTGAGAATGCGGCGTTTCAGGCCGGCGACGCGCACCATGAAGAACTCGTCGAGGTTGCTCGCGAAAATTGCGAGAAAGTTGGTGCGCTCAAGCACCGGCAGGGTTTCATCTTCGGCCAGTTCGAGCACGCGCTGGTTGAAGGCGAGCCAGCTCAGCTCACGGTCCAGGTAGCGGTCGTCGGGCAGCGCCGGATCGAGCTTTCCGAAAAGTGGGTCAAAGTCGTCATCAAAGTCTGTGCCCAGACCCGAGTCCGCTTGAGTGATTTCGCCGTCCATCTGACCATCCTGACACCCTTGGTCACGCCACCGCGACGAACGGAGTGAACGTCAGGCGAAATTATCTTGCAGGCCTTGCTTTTTCGGTGCGTCGGGTACGCGGAGTGGGTAGTGTCACGTTCCGCGTAGCCGCGCCGATGCTGTGGTGCGGCCTCAGTCGGCCAGCCGGCGGTACTGCACATCGACGGTGTGGTCGACGAAACCGAGTGCCCGATACAGGTGTACGGCGCCGACACTGTCGGCCTCCACGTAGAGCGCGGCGGTGGCGCAGCCGGCATCGACGAGGCGCTGCAGGCCGGCCTGCATGAGCACGCGCCCGAGGCCGCGCCCAGCGGCATCCGGATGCACCCCGATCACATAAATCTCGCCGATCACCCCGTCAACCTTGAGCCAGTTGTAGCCGATCATGCGGTCTTCGGCGTCGCGAAGAATCAGAAAGTCGTCGGCGTTGAACCACAATTCGGCCTGCCGGGCCGCGAGGTCGGCCTCGGTGATCGCGCCCTGTTCCGGGTGCGTCGCAAACACGAGCGCGTTGAGCGCCACCCAGTCGGCGTCGTCAACCCCCGGCCGAAAAGCCGAAACACTCCCGCCCCAAAGCGCGGCGGATGCTCCCGCCTCCGTTTCGCGGGCCGCCGCGGCTCGGAAGGCCCCCGCCCCGGATTCGGCCGCGGGTTCCGCCCCGGATTCCAGCGCGGTTCCCGGTGCCGTCGCAGCCTCGGCTGCAATTGCTTCCGGCCCAGACGTGGCCTCGGCGGCTATGAGCTGCTTGCGCAATTCCAACAACGTGCGGGCGGCGACGAACCGAAGTTCGCTCGCGAGGGCCCGCGCGGCCGGATGATCGCCGTGTGCCCAGGCGGTCAGCCCGTTCGGCTCGTTGGCGACGAGTTCGCGAGCCGCCGCGCGCCCGTATCCGCGCCGCCGATACTCCGGGATGATGACGAGGTCAATTTCCCCGCGCCCGCCGAGCGCCGCCCCCACAACAATCGTGGCGTCCGCGCCGCCGTCCGTGCCGCCATCCACGCCGCCACTTCCGGCCTCGGAACCGCGCCCCGCGCCATCATCCGCAGAACTGCCCCCGGCCTGTGAAACGTCAGCATCTTCGGTGGTCGAGCGTGCCGAGACCGCCATTCCGGGAACGAGCACCACATAAGCCGTCCGAAGGCCGCTCTGCAGGTCAAACAGCGCCTGCTCGTTGAAGGGCGCGTACCCGTCAAAGCCGAGCGCGACCGAGGCGACCCGGTGAAAGTCGGCCAGCTTCGCAGCATCCGCTGTGCTAAGCGCGAATAGAATTCGGCACCCGCTCATCGTTCTCGTCGTGCACATTGAAGCGATAGCCGACGTTGCGCACCGTGCCGATGAGGGACTCCTGGTCGCCGAGCTTCGCTCGCAGGCGCCGCACGTGCACGTCGACCGTGCGGGTGCCGCCAAAATAGTCGTAGCCCCAGACCTCGCTCAGCAGCTGTTCGCGAGTGAAAACCCGAGACGGATGCGCGGCCAAAAACCGCAGCAGCTCGAACTCCTTGTAGGTGAGGTCGAGCGGTTTGCCGTGCACCTTCGCTGAATAGCTCGCCTCGTCGATGACGACCCCGGCCGCGCGAATCGTGTTCGACGGCTCGGTGCGGGCCAGCCGACCCGCGGTCAGGCGGATGCGGGCATCCACTTCGGCCGGACCGGCCGTGTCGAGAATGACGTCGTCGATACCCCAATCGGGGCTGACGGCGGCCAGGCCACCCTCGGTGATCACGAGCAGCAGGGGAGTGGAGTTGCCCATGGTGCGTAAAATCTGGCAGAGCGACTTGGCAGCGGCAAGGTTGCTGCGGGCATCGACCAGAATGAGGTCCGAATCCGGCGCGTTGATGAGCTGGTCCGCGTGGGCGGGAATCAGCCTCGCGCTGTGTGACAGCAATGCCAGGGCGGGGAGCACGTCATTGTTGGCCGCCGAGGTCAGGATCAACAACTGCGCCACTCGCGCCCTCCAAGAATCTCGAATTTCATACTAGCGTGCCATGGAACACGGGCCGTCAGGCACAATAGAGACGTGAACTGGCACTGGAAAACGATCGCTACCGTGTGGGTACTGGCGATTGTGGGCGCGATCCTCACCGGATTTTTCGCCACCGAGGCCTCCGCGATCAGCTGGATCGGCCTCACCCTGGCCGGTTGCACGCTCGTCACGCTGGGCCTGCAGATCGCCACCGGCACCAAAGAGGGTTATGTCAAACGGGTCACCCTCAGTGTCGTCGGAGCCCTCGTTATTCTCGTGGTGGCGACCATCGTCGTCGTCCTGTCCTGACCACTCCCGCTAGACTCGAAGCATGGAACTGTTAGCGCTAGAACTTTTCTTTCTGGGCCTGCTCGGGCTGGCCAGCTTGTCGATCGCCTGGGTTTCCGGCATGGTCGTGTACAAGCTGTTCCGGGGGCAGCGGTAAGTACGCGTGTTTGACCTCCCGGTCGGCTTGCCGTCCGAACTTGTTCCACTTTCCTGGCTGATCGGAGTCTGGGAGGGCTCCGGTGTGCTCGAATACAAAATCGGCGAGGAGTCGGTCAGCCGCACCTTTGGCCACCGCATCAGCTTCAGCCACGACGGCCTCCCGCACCTGAACTACAGCTCCTACACCTGGCTCGAGCCCGAAACGCCCGTTTCTGCTGCTCCCGCCGACACGGATCCTGCCGTTCCTTCCAGCGAGACGGATGCCGCCGCCCCAACCGCCGCGCTGCCCGCGCTGACCCTGCCCCCCGAGATGATGTCCGACGAGAAAACCCCGTTGGTCACCGAAAGCGGATACTGGCGGCTCAGTCGCCACCAGGGCGACGGCGACCCGGGCCCCGGCATGCTGCCCGGCACCGGCCAGCGCCCATTCACCTCGGCCGCGGCCGTGGAAACCCTGCGCAACCGCGATGGCGGCTTCGACATTGAGGTCACCCTCGTGCACCCCGGCGGCGTGGCCGAGCTCTACCTCGGCCAAGTCAAGGGCCCGCGCATCGACCTCGTCACGGATGCCGTGCTGCGCACCGCCGGTGCCAAACCCTACGCGGCCGCCACCCGTCTCTATGGACTCGTCGACAACCACCTGCTCTGGGCCTGGGACATCGCCGCCCTCGGCCAGGATCTGCGCACCCACGCCTCCGGCCGCCTCGCCCGCGTCGAGTAGGCCCCCGCTCGCCTCGCCCTCTGAACCCGGCCCGGGCCCGGAAAGCGGGCCCGGGTTAGATCAGGGGCCCGCGTTCATAAGGCGGGCCGGCCGGGCACCGCGCCCCCGAATAAATTGTGTGGCCGTAGTGTTGATCTCGATGAGTAGTGCGCCAAGCACGCCCACGATCTTTCTGCACGATCGCCGACCCTCAACCCGGGTCGGCAGAATTGAGCGACATGACTGACCAGGTAGCCACCATCCAGACCTCCGCACCGTCGGCCCCCGCCTCACCGTTGCTGGGCCTGCCCGGCGCGGTTCAGGCCGAAGGAATCGACGCCGGCGTCGCCGCCCACTACGGCAACCCCATGATCGAGCAGCGTTCGCTCGCCGCCGGCCGAGCCATCGTCGACCTCTCGCACCGCGGCGTACTCGGGGTCTCCGGACCCGACCGGCTCACCTGGCTCAACTCGATCGCCAGCCAGGAACTGCGCTCGCTCGCCGCCGGTGAATCCACCGAGATGCTGCTGCTCGACCCCACCGGGCGCCTCGAATACGCCATCCGCGTGCTCGACGACGGCGTCGAAACCTGGCTCCTCGTCGAGGCCGCCGAGCTGCCCGGGCTACAGAAGTTCCTCGACCGCATGAAGTTCACGCTGCGCGTGCAGGTCGTCGACCACACGCTCGCCTACGCCACGATCGGCGCCATGACGGATTCCCCCGCCTCCGTTGGACTGAGCGCCAACGGCATCGCCGCCGCCGCCCCGAACGATGTGCCGCTGACCTGGCGCGACCCGTGGGCTGCGGTGGCCCGCGGCGGGTACCAGTACGCGGAAACGCCCGAGCACCCCGGAACCCGATGGACCTATAGCGAGACCCTCGTGCCCCGGGCGAGCCTTCCCGCCCTGCGCGATGCCCTCGCCGCCGGAGCTCTCGCCGCCGGAGCCGCAGCATCCGCTTCACCGGTCATCATCACCCCCGCCGGCCTGCTCGCGCTCGAGGCGCTGCGCATCGCCGCGTGGCGGCCACGCCGGGCCCGCGAGGTCGATGAGAAGAGCCTCCCGCACGAGCTGGACTGGCTGCGCACCGCCGTGCACCTGAACAAGGGCTGTTATCGCGGCCAGGAAACCGTGGCCAAGGTGCACAACCTTGGCCACCCGCCGCGCCGCCTGGTCATGCTGCACCTCGACGGGTCGGAGGGTGTGCTGCCCGCCCCGGGCGATTCGGTGCAGGCCGACCGCGTCCGGCCGGAAGGCGAAGCCGAACGCGTCAGAGTCGGCGCCATCACCTCAAGCGGCATCCACTTCGAGCTCGGGCCGATCGCGCTCGCCGTGATCAAGCGCACCATTCCGGCGACGTCGACGCTCTACGTCGAGTCCGAGGAAATCTTCATCTCGGCCGGCCAGGAGATCATTGTGCCGCAGTCGGCCGGATCCGTCGCCGATATCCCCCGCCTACCCCGCCTCGGAATCCGCACCCCCGGTCACTAGCCCCACCGTCGTTGGTCGAAATCTCGACACGCTCGACCAAGGCCCGTTGGTCGAGTGTGTCGAGATCACAACCTCAGAGTGGCCTCGACGGGCTCGACCAACGCACTGTCTACGGTCGATAGAGTGGGCACATGTCTGCCCCCTACACACTCGTCCTTCTCCGCCACGGCCAAAGCACGTGGAACCAGCAGAATCTGTTCACCGGCTGGGTGGACGTTCGTCTGAGCGACCAGGGCACCACCGAAGCCGCGCGCGCCGGCGTGCTGCTCAAGGACGCCGGCCTGCTGCCCGACGTGCTGCACACCAGCCTGCTCTCCCGCGCCATCCAGACCGCGAACCTCGCGCTCGAAGAAGCCGACCGCCTGTGGATCCCGGTGAAGCGCTCCTGGCGCCTCAACGAACGCCACTATGGCGGGTTGCAAGGCCTCGACAAGGCCGCCACCCAAGCCAAGTTCGGCCAGGAACAGTTCATGCTGTGGCGCCGTTCCTACGACACCCCGCCGCCCGTTCTCGCCGACGATTCCGAGTTCTCGCAGGCGCACGACCCGCGCTACGCCGACCTCGGCCCGGACCTGCCCCGCACCGAATGCCTCAAAGACGTTGTTGAGCGGATGCTGCCCTACTGGCAGTCCGACATCGCGCCGGACCTGCGGGAGAACAAGACCGTTCTGGTCACGGCGCACGGCAACTCCCTGCGTGCACTGGTCAAGCACCTCGACGGCATCAGCAACGCCGATATCGCCGGGCTGAACATTCCCACCGGAATCCCGCTCGTCTACCAGCTCGGCGAGGACCTCATGCCGCTCGGCCCCGGCCAGTACCTTGATCCGGAGGCCGCCGCGGCCGGCGCGGCCGCCGTAGCCGCCCAGGGCAACAAGAGGTAGCCGGCCCAGTCACGAAACGGGCCCCGCGAGCGGATGCTCCGGGGCCTTTTTCGTACCCGAGATCAGATGTGGTCGTCCTGGTGCCAGGCGCCGGTGGCGAGGTACTGCACCTTCTTCGCGATCGAGACCGCGTGGTCGGCGAAACGTTCGTGGTACCGGCTGGCCAGGGTTGCGTCAACGGTGTCGGCCGCGAGACCCTTCCAGGTTTCGCCGAGAACGGCCTCGAACACGCTCAGGTGCAGGGCGTCGACCTTGTCGTCTTCGTTGCGGATCGTATCGGCGAGCTGCAGGTCCTGGTGGGTGAGCAGTTCGGTGAGCATGTTCGCGATGACCACGTCGAGCGCGCCCATTTCGGCGAACGTGCCGCGCAGCCCCTTGGGAATGACCTTGTCGGGAAAGCGGTAACGGGCCAGCTGCGCGATGTGTGTGGCAAGGTCGCCCATCCGCTCGAGGGAGGCGCTGATGCGCAGTGCGCTGACCACGATGCGCAGGTCACGGGCCACCGGCTGCTGGCGCGCGAGAATGGTGATGGCCAGTTCGTCGAGCTCGACCGAGAGTTCGTCGATCTTCTCGTCTTCGGTGATGGCCTCTTCGGCGAGGCTCACGTCACTCTTGTTGAAGGCGCGGGTGGCCTTGTCCATCGAGATCGCGACGAGGCGCGAAATGTCGACGAGTCGCTGTTGAACTTCGGCGAGTTCTTGTTGGAATACATCGCGCATGGGGTGATCCTTCCTTGCCGCGCGAACACGCACGATCGGTGTGGCCAGCCTTGGGCACCGGTTTATGATGCCGAATTCAGGTTAACGGCAGGTGCCGCCCACTTGAACACTTTCTAAAGTACAGGGCGCGGGCGGGGTCCGCTGCGAACGACGGTCAAAGACTGTCAGTAATCTGTAGGTTATGGAATCGACGTGGCTGGTGTTGCTGTCGCTGGCACTCGGACTCGGTGTCGGTGCCGGGTTCGTGTCGTTGCTGCACCTCGCCGAACGACACGGGCGGCGCGCCTCCGAGGTGGTTAACCCGGCCGTTCCCGACGGTATCGACCAGGTGCTCGACGCCCTCGAGACCGCCGGGGTTGTGCTCGACCCGTCGAACAATGTCATCAAAACCAGCCCCGGTGCCCTGACCCTCGGCCTGGTCTGGAATCAGCAGCTCGTGCACCCGGAACTGCTCGAACTCGCCCGGCGGGTGCGCCTGACCGGCGAGCCGATCTCCGAAGACCTCGTGCTCTCCCGCGGTCCGTTCGGCGACGCGAGCATGCGCTTTCGGGTGCGCCTGGCCCGGCTCGGCACCCGCTACGTGCTCCTGCTGGCCGAAGACCGCACCGAAGCGTTTCGCCTCGACGAGGTGCGCCGTGACTTCGTGGCCAACATCAGCCACGAACTCAAGACTCCCATCGCCTCCGTCGGCCTGCTCGCCGAAGCGCTCGACAAGGCGGCGGATGAGCCGGAGCAGGTTCGCCGCTTCGCCAACCGGTTAACGACGGAGTCGGCCCGACTCGGCCGCCTCACCCAGGAGATCATCGAACTGTCCCGGCTGCAGGCGCAGGACGCGCTCGCGGAACCGGAGAATCTCAGTGTTGACGACATCGTCGCCGCCGCCGTCGACCAAAGCAGGGTCGTCGCCGAAGCCGAAAGCATCACCATCGTCATCGGCAAGAAGTCCGGCGCCCAGGTCTATGGCGACGAAGCCCTGCTCACCGTCGCCGTGCACAACCTCGTCGCGAACGCGGTGAATTACTCCGCCGAGGGGTCGCGGGTCGGCGTTGGTGTGCGCCTGCAGAAGGGCATCGTCGAGATCACCGTGACAGACCAGGGGGTCGGCATTGCCGACACCGACCTGAACCGGGTGTTTGAACGGTTCTTTCGCGTTGACCAGGCCCGGTCCCGTCACACCGGCGGTACCGGCCTCGGCCTGTCCATCGTCAAACACGTCGTGCAGAACCACGGCGGCGACATTCGCGTCTGGTCGCAGCCCGGCAGCGGATCCACCTTCACCATCCGCCTACCCGAGGCGGCTGGCCCCATGATCGAACCACGCCCGACCAAACCGCGACCGGTCGCCCGTGCGGCCGCAGGAGACACACAATGACACGCATTCTCTTGGTTGAAGACGAGAGCGCCCTGAGCGAACCGTTGAGCTTCCTGCTCGAACGTGAAGGCTACGAGGTCGTCGTCGCCGAAGACGGACCGAGCGCGATCAGCAAATTCGACCAGAACGGCACCGACCTCATTCTGCTCGACCTCATGCTGCCCGGTATTCCCGGCACCGAGGTGTGCCGGGAGATTCGCACCCGCTCGACGGTGCCGATTATCATGCTCACCGCCAAGGATTCCGAGATCGACATCGTGGTCGGGCTCGAGCTCGGCGCCGACGACTACGTTACCAAGCCGTATTCCACCCGTGAACTGGTCGCCCGCATTCGCGCGGTGCTTCGTCGGCACGAAGATCAGAGCGCGACCGACATGGACACCATGCTCACGGCCGGCACGGTGCGCATGGACGTGGAACGACACGTGGTGACGGTCTCCGGCGAGATCGTGAACATGCCGTTGAAAGAGTTCGAACTGCTCGAGTTTCTGCTGCGCAACGCCGGACGGGTGCTCACCCGCGGCCAGCTCATCGACCGGGTCTGGGGCACCGACTACTTCGGCGACACGAAAACCCTCGACGTGCACATCAAACGCATCCGCTCACGCATCGAGGCGGCACCGTCCGAGCCGGTGATGCTCGTGACCGTGCGCGGCCTCGGCTACCGCTTCGAAGCCTGAACCCAGACACACATCAGGCCGCCGTCCCCGAGAGGATGGCGGCCTGAGCTGTACGCGGCGCGGGTTACGCCGAGGGCGTGGCTGTCGGGGTCGGTGTTTCTGATGGCGCCTCGGTCGGTGCGGGCGTCGGCATCAGGGTCGAATACTCGCCCTGGATACCCGAGAGAACCGGCAGCAGCAGCTCGACGCCGGTCTCTTCGCCGTACTGGAAGAACACCGGGAACAGCGAACCGGGCTGGCTGTCCATGTTCTCCAAAACCACCGAGGGGGCGCCGTCGGTGCCGAATGTCACGGTCGTGTTGCCGTCGACGGGAACTTCCCGCGACACCTTTCCGGTACTGGACTCATACTGCACGAGCAGGCTCTGCTGGGTGTCCGTCGGGTTCACGACGGAGACGACCAGGTTGGCCCGTTCGCCGTCGGTTGACAGCAGCAGGGCATTGCGAATGTGCATCTTTCCGACATCCCCGCTCACACCGTCACTCGCGTTGTACTGAATCATGGTGGCCTGCGGTGCAAAAAACCCGCACGCGCTCGTGCCCAACAGAATGCCAGCAGCCAATACAACGGATGCAGCGATGCGCGCTCTCACAAGACCTCCACTACTGAAGCAGCGTTCGACGGTGGGCCGGCGCTGCAGAATTCTCTGTGTTACTAGCTTAGCGGCGTGTGTGGGCAGGGGTTTATCGTCGGCACCCCTCGCGGGCGCGCGTACTGTAGCACCTTGCGCCTGTGGTAAGCTTTGCGCTGCTGAAGGGATCACATCCATGCTGTTTGAGGTTGGTGAAACCGTCGTATATCCCCATCACGGCGCTGCGATGATCACCGAATTGAAAACCCGCATTATCAAGGGCGAAGAGAAGCTGTACCTCAAGCTGAATGTCACCCAGGGAGATCTCACCATTGAGGTTCCTGCCGAGAACGTCGACCTCGTCGGCGTGCGCGATGTGATCGGCAAGGAAGGCCTCGAGAAGGTCTTCGAGGTGTTGCGTGCACCGTTCACCGAAGAGCCCACGAACTGGTCTCGCCGGTACAAGGCCAATCTTGAAAAACTGGCGAGCGGCGATGTCCTCAAGGTGTCCGAGGTCGTGCGCGACCTGTGGCGTCGTGACCAGGACCGTGGCTTGTCCGCCGGTGAAAAGCGCATGTTGGCCAAGGCTCGCCAGATTCTCATCAGCGAGCTGGCCCTGGCCGAAAAAACCGACGAAGAGAAGGCCTCCACCGTTCTCGACGAGGTCCTCGCTTCCTGAATTCTTCATTTGCTTCGTGGGAGGCGGCGCCGACAGGTGCCGCCTTTTGCGTGTTCGTCCCCAGCGTGCTGTTCAGCCCGAACCCAGATAGATACCCTCCAGATATGACTGTTCCCCTCGCGCTGCCGGCCGCGCACCTCCCGGGCGCCCGTGCCGAACCCGTTTCCGGTACCGCCGCCGCTGCGGCCACGGTCGCCGTCATCGTTGTCGCCGCCGGCAGCGGAACCCGCCTTGGCCACGCCGAACCCAAAGCATTCGTTCTGCTTGATATGCGCTCCCTGCTCGACCACGCCCTGGATTCCATTTTCGGCATGACTGAACCGGTGCAGACCATCGTGGTCGCCCCTAGCGATCGGGTAGCGGATGCCCGCGCCATCGCCGAACAGGCCGCCAACCGCCACGGAGCGCTCGCCTCCTCCAACTCGGTCGGGCCGGGCCCTACGGCGACACACCCCCCAGCGACCGACACTGCGTCGACCAGCACCGCCGCGGGCCTTGTCCGCACGGTCACGATCGTCGCCGGCGGACGCACCCGCCAGGACTCGGTCGACCGGGGCATGAGCGCCCTGCTGCCGAGCGTCGACATCGTGCTCGTGCACGACGCCGCCCGCGCGCTGACGCCCGCCGCCCTCTGTGACGACGTCGTCGCCGCGGTGCGCGCCACCGGCTACGGCATCATTCCGGGCCTGCCCGTGGTCGACACCATCAAGCGCGTCGCTGGCTCCGGCGCCATCCTCGGCACCGTCGACCGCTCCGAGCTCTCCGCGGTGCAGACCCCGCAGGGTTTTCCCCGAGCCATGCTCGAGGCCGCCCGCGCCTGGGCCGTGCAGAACGGACGGTTCGAGGCGCTCACCGACGATGCCGCCCTCGTCGCCGACGCCGGGCACCCGGTACGCGTCATTCCCGGCGACCCGCTCGCCTTCAAGATCACAACCCCCGAAGACCTCGAACGCGCCGACCTCATCCTGCATGCCGCCGCCGCAGCGTCGCAGCCCCCGCTCCTTCCACGCATCGGCACCGGCCTCGATGTGCACGCCTTCGCCACCGAGGACGACAAGACCGACACGTCCGAGCTCTGGCTGGCCGGCCTGTACTGGCCGGGGGAGCGCGGCCTCAGCGGACACAGCGACGGTGATGTCGCCGCGCACGCCATCTGTGACGCCCTGCTCGGCGCCGCCGGCCTCGGCGACATCGGCAGCGTCTTCGGTACGGCCGACCCGCGGTTCAGCGGCGCGCACGGCGACGTCTTTCTCACCGAAACCGTGCGTCTGGTCTACGCCGCCGGTTACCTCGTCGGCAACGTCTCGGTGCAAATCATCGGCAACCGCCCCCGGTTCACGCCGCGTCGGGCCGAAGCCGAAAGGCTACTCGCCGGCATCCTCTCGGCACCGGTCAATATTGCCGCGACCACGACCGACGCGCTCGGCTTCACCGGCCGCGGCGAGGGCGTGGCGGCGACGGCGACCGCGCTGGTCTACCCCGCCCCGCGCCCCGGGCAGCCGACCGCGCCCAGCCGCACGCCCGAGCCGGGCATGACCCCTGACCTAAACTGGGAGGTGTGACCATGCAACTGTACGACTCGAAGGCTCGGGCCTTACGTGACTTTGTCCCCCTCGTAGCGGGCCAGGTCTCGATGTACGTGTGTGGACCCACCGTGCAGTCCAGCCCGCACATCGGCCATCTGCGCAGCGCCTTGGTCTACGACCAGCTGCGCCGTTGGCTCAGCTACCGCGGCCTCAACGTCACCTTCGTGCGCAACGTCACCGACATCGATGACAAGATTCTGATCAACGCACAGGGCTCGAACGAGCAGTGGTGGGCCCTCGCCTACCGGTACGAGCTCGAGTTCACCGTCGGCTACCAGCGGCTGGGCATTCTCGCCCCCACCTACGAACCGCGCGCGACCGCGAGCATCACCGAGATGCAGGCCATGATCGCGACCCTGATCGAACGGGGCCACGCCTACACCGCCCCCGACAAGTCCGGCGACGTCTACTTCGACAGCGCGAGCTGGCCCGCCTACGGCGCCCTCACCCACCAGTCGCCCGGCAACATGGAAGCGGCGACGGATGTCTCCCCCCGCGCCAAACGCGACGTGCGCGACTTCGCCCTGTGGAAGGGGCACAAGGCGGGCGAACCCACCTCGGCCGCCTGGCCCTCGCCGTGGGGCCAAGGCCGTCCCGGCTGGCACATCGAGTGCTCGGCCATGGCCGCCCGCTACCTCGGCGACCACTTCGACATTCACGGCGGCGGCCTCGACCTGCGGTTTCCGCACCACGAGAACGAGCTCGCCCAGTCGAACGCGGCCGGCAGCGACTTCGCCAACTACTGGGTGCACAACGGCCTGGTCAACGTCAACGGGCAGAAGATGTCGAAGTCGCTTGGTAACTCGGTGTTTGCGGTCGAACTGCTCGACCAGGCCCGGGCCATCGTCGTGCGCTATTTTCTCGGAGCCGCCCACTACCGCTCGACCATCGATTACAACGATGGTTCACTGGCCGAGGCCGAAGCGGCCCTGGAACGGGTCGAAAGTTTTCTCGACCGTGCCGACCGCCGGCTTGCCGGCACCCGTTTCGCCGGGAGCGGCGTCGAGGTCGTGCCCGATGATTTCGCCGCGGCGATGGACGATGACCTCGCCGTTCCGCAGGCGCTCGGCGTGCTCCACGACACCGTCCGTGCCGGCAACGCCGCGCTGGATGCCGAAGACCTTCACGCTGCAGCATCCGCTCGCAGTGAAGTACTCGCGATGAGCGAAGTGCTGGGAATCAACCCTTTGTCGCCCGGCTGGGCCGTGGCGACGGACGAACCGGCCATGGTGGCCCTGAGTGCGTTGGTCGAGCGACTGCTCGGCGACCGCAACATCGCCAGGGAAAACCGCGACTATGCGGCCGCAGACCGAATCCGGGACGAACTCGTCGCCGCCGGAATCACCATCGAAGACACCCCGTCGGGTGCCCATTGGAGCTTTGACTGATGAAGAACTTAGACCGCAAATCGCGCACCGGAGCGGTGCGCAAGGGCAGCCGCGGAGCCCAGGTCGGCTCCGGCGGCCAGGGCCGGCAGGCGCTTGAGGGCAAAAAGCCCACCCCGAAGGCCGAAGACCGTCCGTACCACCCCGCCGGCAAGCGCAAGGCGGCCGCCGAGCGCTTCACCGCGGCCGGCGGCTTCAACTCGCGCCCCGCAGCGGATGCGACGAGCAACCGTGGCGGCGCGCGCGGCGGCCCCGCCGGAGCAGCCCGTGGCGGAACCCCGCGTGGTGGCGTCCGTGGCGCCTCCCAGGGTGCCCCCCAGCGCGGCACCGGCAACACCGGCGGCGGCGGATCCTCGACGCGCCGGGCCAAGCAGATCGACGAGCACGAGATTGTCACCGGGCGCAACTCGGTGCTCGAGGCGCTGCGCGCGAAGATTCCCGCGCTGACCCTCTACATTGCCGCGCGCATCGAAATGGATGAGCGGGTCAAGGAGGTGCTGTTGATGGCGACGAGCCGCAACATCCCCATTCTCGAGGTCATGCGCCCCGAGCTGGACCGTCTCGCCGGTCGCGACGCCGTGCACCAGGGTCTCGCGCTCAAGGTTCCCGCCTACGAGTATGCGCACCCGATGGAGCTGCTCGAACTCACCATCAGCCGCGGCCACAAGCCGCTGTTCGTGGCTCTCGATGGCATCACCGACCCGCGCAACCTGGGTGCGATCATCCGCTCGACCGCTGCGTTCGGTGGCCACGGAATCATCGTGCCGCAGCGTCGTTCGGTCGGCGTGACCGCCTCCGCCTGGAAGACCAGCGCCGGCGCCGCGGCACGCACACCCGTCGCCATGGCGAGCAACCTCACCCAGACGCTGAAGGCGCTCAAGGCGCAGGGGGTGTTTGTGCTCGGTCTCGACGGCGGCGGCGATATCTTTCTGCCCGACCTCGGCATCGGCTTCGCCGAGCGTCCGATCGTGATCGTCGTCGGCAGCGAGGGCAAGGGCCTGTCCCGCCTCGTCACCGAGACCTGCGACGCGATCGTCTCGATTCCGATCAGCGCCGCGACCGAGTCGCTCAATGCCGGAATCGCCGTCGGCGTCACCCTCTACGAGGTGGCTCGTCTCCGTGCCCAAATCAAGAAAGCCAAGCACTAGCCCCTCCCCTCTCTGTGCACCGGGCCCGGGCCCGGACAACACGAGAGGCCCGGGCCCGGACAACACGAGAGGAGGGGAGCGCTAGACCTTCTGCATCCAGTCGTCGGCGTCGCCGGGTTCAGTGGACGCGTCGTCGCCGAGCTGCGTGCGAATGGGCAGCGTGATGGTGCCGGTGAGCGGGTCGATCACGGTCGCCTCGTCGCGGCGGTACCGCAGCACATCCTGCACGTACGACGTCACCGCCTCGGCCAACGGAATATCCCGCGACTGGTTCTGCGCCATGAACCAGCGGTGATCGAGCAGCTGGTGAAACACCTGAGCCCGCTCGAGCTTGCCCCGCAGCTCCTCGGGAATCGCCCGCACCACCGGCTCGAACACCCGAACGAGCCACTCGTGCGCGACCATCTCCTCGTCGGCACCGGGGTCGCCGTAGGCGGCCCGGTAGGAGTCGAGGTCGTTCAACAGGCGCCGGGCCTGATTCTCTTCGGCGTCGAGCCCGGTCAGACGCAGCAGTCGACGCTGATGGTGCCCGGCGTCAACGACTTTCGGCTGAATCCGAACGCTCGAACCGGCGCTGTCGGTCTTGATGGCGAGTTCCTCGATGTCGAAACCGAGGTCGTTCAGGCGTTGCACGCGCTGCGTGATGCGCCAGCGCTCGGAGTTGGAGAACGATTCCGAGCCGGTGAGCTCCGTCCAGAGCAGTCGGTATGCGGCGACGATCCCGTTGCTGACCCGGATCGGGTCGAGCTCGTCGGCCACGCGGCCGCCGGCCTCCAAATCCATGAGCTCGCCAGCGATATTCACCCGGGCAATCTCGAGATCATTCTCACGTTGACCATTCGAGAGTCCGCCCGAGTACAACTGCCCCGTTTCGGCATCGACGAGATAGGCGGCGAACGCGCCGGCGTCGCGCCGAAACAGGGTATTCGAGAGCGAAACATCGCCCCAGAAGAACCCGATCATGTGCACGCGCACGAGGAGTACGGCGAGGGCATCGACCAGCCGGGTGGCGGTATCCGGTCGAAGGGCGTGCGAATACAGGGCACGGTAGGGGAGTGAGAACTTGAGGTGACGCGTGACCAGAACCGAATTGAGCGGCTCGAGGTCGGCATCCGTTCTGTTGGTGATGACGGCGACCGGCTCGACGCAGGGGATCTCGAGGTTGGCGAGTGTGCGCAGCATGTCATACTCGCGCTTGGCCATTTCGCTCGTGGTCTCCTTGATGGCGACCACCCGCCCGCTCAGGTGGGCGAACCGCACGAGGTGCCGCGAGATGCCCTTGGGCAGCGAGGCGATGTTCTCATTCGGCCAGGCGTCGAGGGGCAGCTGCCACGGCAGGTCGAGCAGGGCAGGGTCGGCCGTGGCCGAGATGATATTGAGGGAACCGCTCATTATTTGACCCTAACTTACGAAAAAACGGCTGGAAGGAGCGAACTCCCTCCAGCCGTTCCAGAACCGATCAGTCGGTGACGGCGCCGCCGAGGCGGAGGCCGCTTTCGGCGTCGAACACGTGCAGGTGGTTCGGTGTGGCCGTGAGGTACACCGTCTCGCCAGCGTTCGGGTGCGAGCGGCCATCGACGCGAGCGACGATGTCGGTGCGCTTGCCCTCGATCGTGGAGTGACCGTAGAGGTAGCCGTCGGCGCCGAGTTCTTCGACGAGGTCGACCTCAATCTGCAGGCCCTCGCCGGCTGTGGACGACATTTGGATGTCCTCCGGGCGAATACCCACGGTGACCTTCTTGCCGGTCGAGCTGGCGAGCGTCTCGCGCTGCACCGGAACGATCGCGGTGCCGAACTTAATGCCGCCGTCGACGGTGTCCGCGAGGAACAGGTTCATCGCGGGGCTGCCGATGAAGCCGGCCACGAACACGTTCTGCGGCTTCGCGTACAGGTCGCGCGGCGAACCGACCTGCTGCAGGATGCCGTCCTTCAGCACCGCAATCCGGTCACCCATGGTGAGCGCCTCGGTCTGGTCGTGGGTGACATAGACGGTCGTGACGCCGAGACGACGCTGCAAGCTGGCGATCTGCGTACGCGTCTGCACGCGCAGCTTGGCGTCGAGGTTGGAGAGCGGCTCGTCCATCAGGAACACCTGCGGCTGGCGCACGATCGCGCGGCCCATGGCGACGCGCTGCCGCTGGCCACCGGAGAGCGCCTTCGGCTTGCGGCTGAGGTACGGCTCCAGGTCGAGCAGCTTGGCGGCTTCGAGCACGCGGACGGCGCGCTCATCCTTGTTGATACCGGCGATTTTAAGCGCGAAGCCCATGTTCTCGGCGACGGTCATGTGCGGGTACAGCGCGTAGTTCTGAAAGACCATCGCGATGTCGCGGTCTTTGGGCGGAACATCGGTCACATTGCGCTCACCGATGAGAATGTCGCCATCGTTGACTTCTTCGAGGCCGGCGAGCATACGCAACGAGGTGGACTTGCCGCAGCCGGACGGGCCGACCAGAACCAGGAATTCGCCATCGGCGACCTGCAGGTCGAGCTGGTCAACAGCCGGTCGGGTGGAACCCGGGTAGAGCCGGGTTGCTTTGTCAAAGGTCACGGAAGCCATGATTATTACTCCTTCACCGGCAGGAACGTGCCGGACGATCCGTTGTGAATAGTATTTGTTCGCCGCGTGTCGACCGAAGTCAGCACGCATACATCTCATTATTACACGACGGATGCCGCGGCTCAGATTTTCGAGGTCGGCTCCCCGTTTGGTCGTTTCCCAGTCAGGGCATCTACTATTCGACAGGTGCGTCCAAGCGCGCCCCTACTTCTCGAAAGCGATCCTCTATGACTATTGGCGGACCAAGCGACAGCAGTCCCTCAAAGAACCGCCGGCGTGACGCCGCCCGGGTGAAGGCGAAACAGCTTCGGGTCAGTCAGAAGAAGAAGGACCGCCGCAACAGGGTCTTTCTGCAGGGCGGCATCGGCATCGCCGCAATCGCCATCGTCGTGCTGGTCGCCGTCATCATCGTGAATTCGATCAAACCGGCCGGTCCCGGCCCCAAAAACATGGCCAGTGACGGTGCGCTGATCGGCGAGGGCATGGTCACGGCCCTGACTCCCGCGTTGGATCCCGATGCCAAGCCCCGGCCGTCCAAACCGGATCCCACCGGCGCCGTCGCGAACATTCGCATCTACGTCGACTATCTGTGCCCGCTCTGCGGCGACTTCGAAGGCGCCAATACCGAGCAGATCGCCCAGTGGGTCGACTCCGGCGCGGCGACCGTCGAAATTCACCCGGTGGCGATTCTCACGAGCAAATCCGCTGGCACCAGGTACTCCCTGCGGGCGGCGAACGCGGCAGCCTGCGTCGCCAACTACTCGCCCGACGATTTCTTCGCCTTCAGCTCCGCGCTGTTCGTCGACCAGCCGAAAGAAACCTCGCCCGGCCGCAGCAACGCGGAGCTCAAGGCCGTCGCCAAGGGTTCGGGCGTGAGCACGGCGGTGTCCAGCATCAATTCCTGCATCGACGACGGCACCTACGAGTCGTGGGTCAAGTCGGCGACCGATCGCTCGCTCGACGGCCCCATCCCCAACTCCTCGATGAAGTCCATCATCGGAACCCCCACCATCCTGGTCAATGGCAAGCCGTACACCGGCTCACTCAAGGACCCGAAGGAATTCGCGTCCTTCGTGCAGCAGGCCCTTGGCGAGACCTACTCCACCTCGACGCCGACGCCCACCCCGACGCCGGGCGGGTAGCTTTAGCCGTTCGTTCCGTCAAGCGGATGCGCCGGCGCGCGCCGCGCGCATCCGCTTCGGCGGTGCCCGTGGCGGCGCTGAAATCATTTAGGATGGTTCCTTGAGGCCCATGCCTCATGCCGGCCTGGCGCAATTGGTAGCGCACCACTCTTGTAAAGTGGGGGTTACGGGTTCAAGTCCCGTGGCCGGCCCTGTGACCCCCTGCTCCCGACTGGGATGCCGGGGTCTTCTAGCGCAGCTCGGCGCCGGCACCTCCGAGAGGAAACACGCATGAGCCTGATCCGGCTGAACGACGTCAGCATTCGCTTTGAGAACACGCAGATTCTGCGCGAAGCGTTCTTTCGCCTCGAACCCGGTGACCGGGTCGGCCTGATCGGCAAGAACGGCTCCGGCAAGTCCACCATTCTCAAGCTGATCCTCGACCAGGTCTCGCCCGACACCGGCGAGGTCACCCTCGAGGAGGGCGTCACCGTGGGCTATTTCTCCCAGTTCTCCGAGCTCAATGGCGAGCAGACCATCACCGAGGTGCTCGACGAACTGTTCGTGGCCGTGAAAGCGGCCGAGGCCGAACTCGCCGGGATCGACGCGGCGATCGCCCTCGATTCCTCGGCCAGCGCCGAACTCGACCGGCTGATCACCCGCCAGGGCGAGCTGTTCGAGGAGATGGACCGCCTGGACGGCTGGGACTACAAGCGCCACATCGACACCGCGCTGACCACCCTCGGGTTCAACGAGGCGCACCGCGTCTGCGCCATCGACGAGCTTTCCGGCGGCTGGCGCAACCGTGCCGCCCTGGCCAAGATCGTGCTCGAAGCCCCCGACGTGCTGCTGCTCGACGAGCCCACGAACTACCTCGACGTGGCCGGTGTTGAGTGGCTCGAAGCCTGGTTCAAGAGCTTCAAGGGTGCCGCCATCGTTGTCTCGCACGACCGCAAATTTCTCGACGCCGTCGTCACCCGCATCATCGAGGTCGAGAACTTTCACCTGCACGAATACCCCGGCAACTTCGGCGAGTACATCGTGCAGAAGCAGTTTCGACTCAAAACCCTCGAGGCCCAGTTCGTCCACGAATCCGAGCTGCTCGCCTTTGAGGCCGAGGGCATCTCCGACCGCCGCGAAGCCGCCAAAGCGAAGAGCCGCCAGCTCGACAACCAGCTCGCGCACATCAAGAAGTCGCGCACGCCGCGCCCGGTCGACCAGATCATCACCGAGATCTACGGCAATCTGCACGTCAAAGACGTACTCTGCCGGGTGGACGGCCTCGCCAAGAGCTACGGCAACAAGCTGTTGTTCGAGAACCTCAGCTTTGAGGTGCACCGTGGCAACCGCATCGTCGTGCTCGGCAGTAACGGCAGCGGCAAAACCACCCTGCTGCGCGTACTCACCGGCGAGGAAACGGCCGACCACGGCGACGTCGCCTGGGCCAGCGGCGCCGGCGTCGTCTCGTACAACCAGATTCTCGCCGAACTCGACGAGAGCGATACGGTCAGTCATGCCGTCAACGCCATGCCCGGCAGCCTGGCCCTCACCGCGACGAAGAAGTCGGTCAACCGCTTTCTGACCATGTTCCAGTTCAGCGAGGCCGACCTCAAGCAGAAGATCGGCACCCTCTCGGGCGGGCAGCGCGCCCGCGTCGCCATGGCCCAGTGCCTGCTCTCCGGTGCCTCGGTGCTGCTGCTCGACGAACCGACCAACCACCTCGACATGTCGAGCACCCAGGTGATGGAACGCGCCCTCGTGCACTTTCCCGGCGCCGTCGTGGTCGTCAGCCACGACCGGTTCTTCACCGACAAGATCGCCAATCGCCACCTCGTCTTCGGCAGTGACGGCGCCGCTCCCGGCGAGATCGAGGTGCGCGCAGCCTAGCCCGCCCGCTGCGCCGGCCTCCGTTTCACGTTCCGGGCCCGGGCCCGGAACGTGGGCCCGGATTAGATCATGGGGCCATCATGGAACCAGTGCCCGGAGGTGGGCCCGCGGCGAGATCGGCCCTGTGTGGCCGCCCTCGTCTCGCCCTCCGGCCTCCGTCTCGTAGTATTGCCACGTGACCCAGACGCGCGCACAAACCCGAATGGATGCCTCGGCCGCGCCCGCAGCATCCGCTGTGCCGGTCTGGCTTGCACTCGTCTTCTCGGTGCTGATCGGTGCGCTGTACGCCGTGCAATCCCGGGTGAACGGCGAACTCGGGCATCAAATCGGCAACGGATTCACCGCCGCCGTCATCTCCTTCGGTACCGGCCTGGTCATTCTCAGCCTCGGCCTCATCGTGTTCCGCCGCGGACGCCGCGGCCTACAACTCGTCGCGCGCGCGGTCTCGGCGAAAAGCCTGTCGTGGTGGCACCTGTTCGGTGGCCTGGCCGGTGCCCTCTTCGTGCTGTCGCAGGGCCTCGTCGCCGCGCCGCTGGGCATTGCCCTGTTCACCGTCGCCGTCGTGGCCGGCCAGACCGTGAGCGGCGTGCTCATGGACCGCTTCGGCATCGGCCCGGGTGGTCGGCGTCCGCTGCACGCGTCCAAGATCGTCGGCGCCCTGCTCGCCCTGGTCGCCGTCGGGTTCACGGTGAGCGGCGAATTGCACGGCAGCGGTGCGCTCTGGTTGCTCGCGCTACCGCTGATCGCCGGCATCGGCCAGGGCTGGCAGCAGGCCGTCAACGGTCAGGTGCGGGTCACCGCGCAGAGCGCCCTCACGGCGACCTTTCTGAACTTTCTCCCCGGCACCATCGCCCTCGTGCTCGCCGCGGTCGTGAACGGCCTGGTGGTCGGATTTGCGCTCGATTTGCCGGCCAACCCGTGGCTCTACACCGGCGGACTGATCGGCTGCATCTTCATCGCCGGGGCCGCTCTCGTCGTGCGCACCACCGGGGTGCTCATGCTCGGCCTGTGCATCGTGGCTGGCCAGCTGGTCTGCGCCCTCGCGCTGGATCTGCTCGCACCGTCGGCCGGGCATCCGCTCGGCGTGACGACGATTGCCGGCACCGCGCTCGCCCTCGTGGCCGTGGTCATCGCCGCCGTGCGGTGGCGTCGCCCCGGCCACGTCGGCTAACCGTCGAGATACGCTGGTCGTTGTTCGTTGGTCGAGCTTGTCGAGACCATAATCCGTGCACGATATGGTCTCGACAAGCTCGACCAACGGGTTTTGCCTCGACCAACGGGGCTAAAGCACGGTGAGAAACTCCTCGGGGTTGATCGACATCCGCACGCCCGGCTTCGATCCCGCCGGAACACCACCGACATAGAGCCAGCCGAGCAGCTCTTCGTTGGCCTCAAGGCAATGCAGCGCCCGCACCGGAGCGGTGCGCACAAACGGTCCGGTGCGCCACATCGCGCCCCAGCCGGAGTCATTGAGCAGCAGCGTGAGCAGGTGCGCAACACCCGCCGCCGCAGCATCCTGCTCCCAGCCGGCCACTTTGTCGCTCACGCGCCGCGCCGCGACGACCGCAATCAGCAGCGGAGCTCGCAGCGGCTTGCCCGCCAGCTTGATCGCGTCGCTACCTTCACACGTGGATGCCGCCACAAACGCCTCTCCCAGCCGCTCGCGGGCCTCGCCGCGCAACTCGAGCAGCCGCCACGGCCGCAACGCGCCGTGATCGGGCACCCGCGCCGCCGCCACCACGAGAGGCAGTAGCTCCGCCCGGGTGGGCGCGAGCGCCGTCACCTTGGAGTGCGAGCGCCGCCGCTGCACCGCGGCCAGGACGGGTCTGAGCACGGTGGTCGAGCTGGTCGAGCTGGTCGAGACCATGTCGTTGACGGCGTTTGTGGTCTCGACAAGCTCGACCAATGGGTTCGGCTCGACCAGCGGATAAGACTCGACGAGCGGGTCTGGCTCGACCATCTACTCGGCGGGCGTGAAGTTGAGCGAGATCGAGTTCATGCAGTAGCGATCGCCGGTCGGGGTGCCAAATCCGTCGGGAAAAACGTGCCCCAGGTGCGAGCCGCAGTTCGCGCAGCGCACCTCGGTGCGCACGCTGCCGAGCGAGCGGTCTTCGAGCAGTTCGACTGCTTCGGGCCGCACCGATTCGTAGAAGCTTGGCCAGCCGCAACCGGAATCAAACTTGGTGCCACTCTTGAACAGTTCGGCGTTGCAGGCACCGCAGGTATAAATGCCGGCCCGACCCTCGTCGAGCAGTTCGCCGGTTCCGGGGCGTTCGGTGCCAGCCTCGCGCAGCACCGCGAACTTCTCCGGGCCCAGTTCGGAGCGCCACTCGCTGTTTGACTTCTTGATTGCGTAGTCCATGGTGGATATCCCTTCGTTCCGGCTGGCCGTAGAGGCCGGACAGCGTCTACCCAGCCTAAACTCGTGCGGCCACACGCGCATTCCGGGCGCGGCCGTTTTGCAGCGTTTGCACGGCACCCCATCGGTTGCCCATCGACGACGAGACGGCCGCCACACGCTCGCTCGACTGCGCCGTTCCGGGCGTGCCGGAGGCAACATCCAGCCGCCCACAAATAGGATGAGCCCGGCGGACGAACCGTCGAAACTGTCCTGGGGGAGAGATGCAAGCAATGAGTGAGAGAACACCGACCCCAGAACCACCCACCTCTGCGCTGCCCTCCGCCAGCACCCCGGTTCCGAGGCAGCTGAGCGAGCGTGACGAAGCCGTGCTCGCGTTTGAACGGCAATGGTGGAGGCACGTGGGCGCCAAAGAAGAGGCCATCCGCGCCACCTTCGGCCTGTCGGCCGCCCGGTACTATCAAGTATTGGGGGCACTGGTTGATTCACCGCTGGCGCTGGCCTTTGACCCGATGCTCGTGAAACGACTGCAGCGGATGCGTTCCGTGCGATCCGAGGCACGCGCCAGTCGTTCGCTGCCCACGCACGACTAGCACCCACCCGCTTTCCGCCAGCACACCGGCCGCGGCTTCCGCTCGATTCCAGCCCGGCCGGCCAACCTAGGATCCAACCACTATGGCGCGAGAATTTGAGAAAGACCGTTTCGACACCCACACGCACGCCCTCGACCGGGTGGGCGCCCACCGCGCCCCGGGCCGGAAGGGCCGCGGCTGGATCGGATTCTGGTGGGCGCTCGGCGCCACCGTGCTTTTGATCGTCGTGGGCGTCGTGGGCATCTTTGCAATCAACAATCGCCTCGACTTCTCCAACATTCCCGGGCTACCCTCCGCCAGCGCGGCCCCGACCCCCACCGAGACCGTTATCCCCAGCGCCGAAGCGACCGTGGACCCGGCGCTGACCGTGAACGTGCTGAACGGATCCGCGAATGGCGGTGTCGCAGCATCCGTCAGTGACACGCTCACCGCTGCCGGCTGGGTGGTCAGCGCCGTGGGCAACGCGAGCGCCGACACCGAACCGACCACCGTGATCTACTACGTCGATGCGAGCCAGGAAGGTGCCGCCCAAGGTATCGCCGCATCGCTGCCGGGCTCGAAGATTGTGCTCTCCACCAGCTTCGTCGATTCAGGCGCAGCCCTGACTGTCGTCGTTGGCAACGATTACGTTATTCCGGCCGGCTGATCCGAAGCCAACACTAATAATTAGTGGGCACGCTCTGATTCGTCAAGCCCCTTTTCTTCCGCTGTGACTCCAGTATTATCTGGTCTTGGTCACACATTTTGTTCGGGCAATACCCGCCCGGATCAAGAACGCTCGCCCAAGGTAACTTGCAACAGAAGACTTGCTCTCGGGGATTTGCTGCTCGCACACAATGAACGCAGTCTCTGCGGCAGGGCCCGGAACAGCCAATGGGCCGTTGCCGTCGAAATTGAGCAAGGAGTACCACATGGCGAACGGAACCGTTAAATGGTTTAACGCTGAAAAGGGTTTTGGCTTCATCACTGTCGACGGGGGAGGCCAGGACGTCTTCGTCCACTACTCCGCCATTGACATGAGCGGTTACAAGGTTCTCGAAGAAGGCCAGCAGGTCGTTTTCGAGGTCGGTGCCGGAGCGAAGGGCCCGCAGGCTGAATCGGTTCGACCGGCCTGACCCAGACCGCCAACGGGGTCTGTCCCCCACCTAACGCCGCCCGCTGCAACGGGCGGCGTTAGTGTTTACCGGTGACCATGAAAAAGACAGCCCGCACCGCTAAACCGATGCAGACCGCGCGTCTGCTCGCCCTCCTCGTGCCGGCACTGTTGCTGAGCGGATGCACCGGCAGCACTCCGGCGCCTTCCGCCACGCCGGGCGACCCCGCCTGGACCTCGACGTACGTCGCCCCCGCCGCCACGGAGATCGCACCGCTGACCGGGATTACCGTCGCAGCCGAGTCGTCGGTTCACCCGTCACTCGCGGCCAAGGTCGACAACCATGTTGCGGCCCGTCCGCAGGTCGCGATCGATCGCACCGACCTTGTGTTCGAAGAACTGGTCGAGGGCGGCATCACCCGTTACGTCGCGGTGTGGCAGTCCAGCATCCCCGACCAGGTCGGCCCGGTGCGATCGATTCGCCCGATGGACCCCGACATCATCGCTCCCTTCGGCGGCCTCGTGGCTTTTTCGGGCGGGCAGCAACGTTTCGTCGACGCGATGAACGCGACCGGCCAGATCAGTGCCATCTTCGACTACGACAGGACCGGCCTGTTCTCCCGCTCGAAAGCCACTGCGGCCCCGCACAATGTCATCCTCGCCGCCGCGGAATTCGTCAACCGCAACGCGGCCGTCGCCCCGCCCGTGCAGCAGTACGCCTATGCGCCCGCGCCCGCCGGGGCATCCGCTTTCGTGGACGGCACCCCGATTTCAGTGATCAACACCCGATTCTCGACCTCGAGTGCCCGCAGCTGGACCTGGAACGCCGAAGCCGTCGCCTACCTGCGTGCCCAGGACGGCGCACCCGACCTCAGTGCCGACGGCGCCCAGCTGAGAGCCACCAACGTCGTCGTGCTGCGAGTGAACGTCACCGTCGACCAGAGCATCCCCAAGACCGAGCTCATCGCCTCGGGCGAAGCGTCGATCTCGACCGGTGGAAAGACCCTCGCGGCCACCTGGAGCAAAGACTCCCAGACCGCACCGATCCGCCTCGTCGATGCCAACGGAGTGACAATTCGGCTGGCACCGGGCAATACCTGGTTTCAGCTCGTGCCCAACGGAACCGGCTCGGCTGACCTCGTTCCCTGACCGTCGGCCACGAGCCGCACGCCAGCCCCGTTGCTCGCTTGCACTCTCGACCCCAGAGTGCCAGAATCGTCTTAGCACTCTCGTCATCTGAGTGCTAACCCCATCATCGTTTGGAACGTCCGGGAGGGACGAGTTACACATATGGCAAAAATCATTGCATTCAATGAAGAGGCCCGTCGTGGGCTTGAGCGCGGCCTGAACATTCTCGCCGACACCGTCAAGGTCACCCTCGGCCCGCGCGGCCGCAACGTCGTTCTGGAGAAGAAGTGGGGCGCCCCCACGATCACCAACGACGGTGTGTCCATCGCCAAGGAGATCGAGCTCGACGACCCGTACGAGAAGATCGGTGCGGAACTCGTCAAAGAGGTCGCCAAGAAGACGGATGACGTTGCCGGCGACGGTACGACCACCGCAACCGTCCTCGCCCAGGCGCTGGTTCGCGAAGGCCTGCGTAACGTCGCAGCCGGCGCCGACCCGATCAGCCTGAAGCGCGGCATCGAGAAGGCCACGGCTGCTGTTATCGCCGAGCTCATCGCGAACGCCAAAGAGGTTGAGACCAAGGAAGAGATCGCGGCCACCGCGTCCATCTCCGCCGGCGACACCGAAATCGGCGCGATCATCGCCGAGGCCATCGACAAGGTCGGCAAGGAAGGTGTCGTCACCGTTGAGGAGTCGAACACCTTCGGCACCGAGCTTGAGCTCACCGAGGGCATGCGCTTCGACAAGGGCTTCCTGTCGGCGTACTTCGTCACCGACCCCGACCGTCAGGAAGCGGTCTTCGAAGACCCCTACATCCTGATCGTCAACTCCAAGGTCTCCAACATCAAGGACCTGCTCCCCATCGTGGACAAGGTCATCCAGACCGGCAAGCAGCTCCTCATCATCGCGGAAGACGTCGACGGCGAGGCCCTGGCCACGCTCGTTGTGAACAAGATCCGTGGCATCTTCAAGTCCGTCGCCGTCAAGGCTCCGGGCTTCGGCGACCGTCGCAAGGCTCAGCTGCAGGACATCGCCATCCTCACCGGTGGACAGGTCATCTCGGAAGAGGTCGGCCTCAAGCTCGAGAACGTGACCCTCGACCTGCTTGGTAACGCCCGCAAGGTCGTCATCACCAAGGACGAGACCACGATCGTTGAGGGTGCCGGCGACGTCGAAGCCATCGCCGGTCGGGTCTCGCAGATCCGTGCCGAGATCGAGAACACCGACAGCGACTACGACCGCGAGAAGCTCCAGGAGCGCCTCGCCAAGCTTGCTGGCGGCGTTGCTGTCATCAAGGCCGGAGCCGCTACGGAGGTTGAGCTCAAGGAGCGCAAGCACCGCATCGAAGACGCCGTGCGTAACGCCAAGGCTGCCGTCGAAGAGGGCATCGTCGCCGGTGGTGGCGTTGCACTCATCCAGGCTGGCAAGACCGCGTTCGAGAAGCTCGAACTGGTCGGCGACGAGGCAACGGGCGCGAACATCGTGCGCGTCGCCATCGACGCTCCGCTCAAGCAGATCGCGCTCAACGCGGGCCTCGAGCCCGGCGTTGTCGCCGACAAGGTGCGCAACCTGCCCGTCGGATGGGGCCTCAACGCCGCCACCGGCGAGTACGTTGACATGCTCGCTGCCGGCATCAATGACCCGGTGAAGGTCACCCGCTCCGCGCTGCTCAACGCCGCGTCGATTGCCGGACTGTTCCTCACCACCGAGGCCGTCGTTGCTGACAAGCCCGAGAAGAACTCGGCTCCGGCCGGCGACCCCTCGGGTGGCATGGACTTCTAAGTCCCCGCCAGATACCATCTGCACCACAGAAGTGGGCGTCTCCCCCGGGGGGCGCCCACTTTTTTGCGTCCCCGCAGCCGACCTGTGAGCGTGACGGCATGTTTTGCGAAGAACGGTCGATACGCACGGGTCGGCGCCTGATCTGGTGCCCGCCGTCAAAACGGATGCCCCGTGCGCGACTGGGCCCGCCCTACCGCGCGAACAGACGCGTGTTGGCTTGCTCAGTCTCGGCGTACTGCTGCCCAGCCATGCTCAACGCCTGGTTGAGCAGGGTCAGACTCTCCTCCAGCTGCTGGTGCATGGTGCGCCATTCGGCGAATGTCCCTTGAAAAGCGGCGGAGGCCTGGCCGGTCCAGAAGCCTTCGAGGCTCGTGAGCTGGGCGTTGAGATCGCCGACATCTGCCTGCACCCGCGCGATGGTGCCGCGGGCGACGCTCGCGGTGTTCTGCACCGCATCGCTATCGACCTGGAAGCTCGTCATAGTGTGCCCTTCTCCTGCATAACAGTGTGGTTGGTGACTGTGAGCGTAGAAGATGGGCGGTCGGCATCCGCTCGACGGGCGCGCATCTGTGAGCGGATGCTGTCAACCACGGCCTGTGCAGGACCCGCCGCTGCCCGGTGCGGCGGTGGCGGTCGCCGGAGAACGGCCGCGAGGTTCGGCTGCGGGAGCGACGGGCGTGGGTCTAGGGAATGACGGGCTGGGCGTGCTGCGGCGCGCTCGGCGTGCCGGCAAGGGGGAGGGAGACTCGGAAGGTTGCGCCGCCGCCCGGGGTGTCGACGACATCGACGGAGCCGTTGTGGCTCGCGATGATTGCGGCGACGATGGCGAGTCCGAGGCCGCTGCCACCGGTTTCGCGGGCACGGGACGAGTCGGCTCGCCAGAAGCGCTGAAAAATCTTCTCCCGAATCTGCGGCGCGATGCCCTCGCCGTGGTCGATCACGGCGATCGATGCCCGCTGGGTACGTGGGTCGACCATGATTTCGAGTTCGATCGGGCTGTCCGAGGCGGTGAAGCGCATGGCATTGCCCATCAGGTTGGTGATGACCTGGCGAATCTTGTTCTCCTCGGCCATGACGATCGGCGGCAGTTGCGGCTCGATCGGTAGCACGGTGACCTCGGCGTCGGGCAGCACGGCGGCTCCCCGGCGGGGCTTGCGGGTGCGCAGCCGGGCCAGGGTGGCGCCCGCGAAGGCGATGGCCCCGGTCGGTGTGCCGGTTCCCGACGGCCGGGTGATCGCGCCCGTGGTCATGCTCTCCGACGCGTCGTTCTCGTGCGGCAGAATTTCACCGGAGTCGTCGTCAAGATGCAGGTCGCGGTCCAGACCTGCATCGAGCGGCCCGATAACCGGCGGGGGAGTGAGCACGGTGACCTGGCGGCCCGGGGAACTCGCCATGGCGTCGAGGGCGGCGTCGCGAGCGAGCGGAACGAGGTCGACCGGGGTCAGGGCCAGTGGCTTGGTCTCGTCGAGACGGGCCAGTTCGAGCAGGTCTTCGACCAGCCCGCCCATGCGAATGGCCTCTTTTTCGATGCGTTCCATGGCCTGCGCGACATCGTCGGGGGTCTGCAGCGCGCCCATGCGGTAGAGCTCGGCGTAGCCGCGCACCGAGACGAGGGGCGTGCGCAATTCGTGGCTCGCATCGCCGACGAAACGGCGCATCTGGTCGATGGTGCGGGCGCGGTCTTTGAAGGCTCGGTCGATGCGGCTGAGCATGATGTTGAGCGAACGGTTGAGGCGACCGACCTCGGTGTTGGGGGTGGCACCACCGAGGCGTTGGCTGAAGTCCCCGTCGGCGATGGCGGCGGCGGTCTGTTCCGCCTCGCGCAGCGGTACGAACGTTGTCGTGACGAGTACCCGGGTGAGCATGGCCCCGATCAAGACGACCCCGGCGCCGAAGCCCAGAAAGATCGTGAGATAGGTGGCCATGGTGTTCTCGGTCGGCCGTAATGACACGGCCATCACGAGGGTGCCGTAGGTGCCGGTCGGGCTGATCACCACGGGAACCATGATCGCGTGAAACTCGGTGTCGTGGGCAGCATCCCACAGCGTCTGGATCTGCCCGTCGAGCTGCGACACCCGCTTCAGGTCGAGCGGCATGCCCACGACCGGCAGTTCGGAGTGGTCGCGTTCCTGCCAGGTGCGCGTGATCAGGTCGCCGTCCTGGTCGTACAAGGCTACGAAGTAGTCCGAGGCGACTCCCTCGGTGTCACCCTGCGAGAACACGCTCGACGAATAGCCGCTGAGCGCGGTCTGCGTGTCGACCTGGAGCCGCGTGTCGACCTGGGTCACCACGTACTGCTTGAGCATGGCCATGGTGCCGATACCCGAAACGAGCAGGCCGAGCGTGAGCATCAGCACCGTGACACCGGTGATCTTGGAACGGAGGGAGATGCTGCTCCACCGCCTGGACAGGGTTTCGTGCATGGGGCTTTAGTCTACGAAAGCTCTCTGTGACTAAGCCTTGGCAGCCTTGAGCATGTAGCCGAAGCCACGCTTGGTCTGAATGAGCGGTTCGCTCGAGTGCACGTCAACCTTGCGGCGTAGGTAGGAGATGTAGCTCTCGACGATGCCGGCGTCACCGTTGAAGTCGTACTCCCAGACGTGGTCGAGAATCTGCGCCTTCGACAGGACTCGGTTGGGGTTCAGCATGAGGTAGCGCAGTAGCTTGAACTCGGTGGGGCTCAGCTCGATGGCCTCGGTACCCACGAGAACCTCGTGGGTGTCCTGGTCCATGGTGAGTTCGCCGGCGCGGATCACGGCATCTTCGTCGGCGTGCATGGTCCGGCGCAGGATGGCCTTGATGCGGGCGACGATCTCGTCGAGGCTGAACGGCTTGGTCACGTAGTCATCGCCACCGACGGTGAGGCCGGTGATCTTGTCTTCGGTGTCGTCCTTGGCCGTGAGGAACAGAATCGGGGCCGTGTAGCCCGCGGAGCGCAGGCGCTTGGTGACCCCGAAACCGTTCATGTCGGGCAGCATGACATCAAGAATGATGAGGTCGGGTTCCTCTTCAAGCACTGCAGAAATTGCCTGGGCGCCGTTGCCGACGGCACGCACAGCAAATCCGGCAAAGCGGAGGCTGGTGGTCAGAAGATCGCGGATGTTCGGTTCGTCGTCGACGATAAGGATGCGGGGGCCGTCAGTCATGACCCTAGTATCTGCGCGTTAGCTGGGGCTTTGCTGAGAGTGAACGGTGTGTGGTGGGATAGGTGGCCGATGATCCCATGGGCGGGGCGAATTACCGACATGATGGAAGGCAGTGATCGACTTGTTCCAAGGGTGAGGACCGCTATGACCAGCATGAGAACCACCGTCGCTTCGGGAATCGTGTTGCCACAACTCGATGCCCCGCGCCGCCTGATCGGCGGCCGCATTTTCGACTTCGATCGCGAGGTCGCCGTGATGGCCATCATTAACCGTACTCCCGACTCGTTCTACGACCGGGGCGCAACGTTCGCGCTCGACGCATCCGTTGGAGCGGCCCATCAGGCCATTGCCGACGGGGCCGACTGGATCGACATTGGTGGTGCCAAGTTCGCGCCGGGACCGGCTGTGCCGATCGATGAGGAGATTGACCGGGTGGTGCCGGTGGTCGAGGCGCTGCGTGAATCGGGCGTCGTCATCTCGGTCGACACCTTTCACCCCGCCGTGGCGGCCGCGAGCATCGCCGCCGGGGCTCACGTGATCAACGACACGACCGGCGTGCACGACCCGGCGATGGCCGACGTCGTCGCTGACAGCGACGCCACCCTCGTGATCACCCACAGCCTGGCCGCGCCACGGATGCCGTATCCCTCACCCCGCTACGACGATGTCGTCGCCGAGGTCCGCGGCTTTCTGCTGGCCCGGGTCGACCGTGCCATCGGGCGTGGGGTGCCGCGGGAGCGGATCATCATTGACCCGGGCCACGACCTGAACAAGAACACCCGGCACTCGCTTGAAATCACGCGCAGGCTTGGCGAGATCACCGGGCTCGGCCTGCCGACGCTGGTCGCCGTCTCCAACAAGGACTTCGTGGGGGAGAGCCTTGACCGGCCACGCGGCGAACGCGTCGAGGGCTCGCTCGCGGCCGCGGTCGTCTGCATTCTGCAGGGTGCCCGCATCGTGCGCATGCACAACGTGCGCGCCGCCGTCGATGCCGTGCGCATGACCGAGGCCGTACTCGGGTTTCGTGAGCCTGCCTACGAGCGTCACAACCTGTAACCCGCCACAACCCTTGACCGCGCCACAACCTATGACGGAGGCTGACCCGTGTTGAATCGTGAAGAGCTCATTGCCAAGTATTGGATCGGTAACCGCACCGAGCCGCGGGTGCGAATGAATTTTGTGTCGAGCCTCGACGGCGCGGGCACCCACGACGGCCGCAGCGGCGCCCTCGGCAATGCGGACGACAAGTTCGTTTTCGATACGCTGCGGCTGCTCACTGACGTGATTCTGGTCGGGGCCGGCACGGTGCGCGCGGAGGGGTATGGCGGCATCCACGCAAGTGCAGCGGATGCGTCGTGGCGCAACCTGCAGGGCTGGCCGCCTCAGCCACGGGTTGCGATCGTTTCGTCGCGGCTCGACCTCGACCCGGCGCACGGGGTGTTTACCGATTCCCCGCTGCGACCGCTGGTTCTGACGCACGCGGCCGCGCCGGCCGAGCGGCTGGCGGCCCTTTCCGAGGTGGCCGACGTGTTGATCTGCGGCGAGACCGAGATCGATCCGGTCGCGATGGTGCTCGCGCTCGCCGTGCGCGGAATGCCGCAGATTCTCTGCGAGGGTGGCCCGCACCTCTTCGGCGCCCTGATCGAGGCGGACTGCGTTGACGAGCTGTGTCTGAGCCTGAGCCCGGTGCTCGAGGGCGGCCCGGCCAGCCGCATCGCGAGCGGCGGGGCGCAGATCAGTCGCCCGATGACACTGCTACACGCTCTGCCCGCCGGCGACATGCTCTTTCTGCGCTACGAACGGGCGTGACCTGCGCTCGTTGGTCGAGCCCGTCGAGCCCGTCTGTGACCAACGGCTACGCGGCCTCGAGGCTCTGCGCGTCGAGAATCGTGTAGCTGTAGCCCTGCTCGGCGAGAAAACGCTGGCGGTTCTGCGCGAAGTCCTGGTCCACGGTATCGCGGGCGACGAGGGTGTAGAAGTTCGCCGACAGTCCCGACTCTTTGGGGCGCAGCAGCCGCCCGAGGCGCTGGGCCTCCTCCTGGCGGGAGCCGAACGCCCCAGACACCTGGATGGCCACCGTAGCCTCGGGGAGGTCGACCGAGAAATTCGCGACCTTCGACACGACGAGCACCTTCACCTCGCCCACCCGAAACGCCTGGTACAGCCGTTCGCGTTCATCGATCGGGGTGGCGCCGGTGAGCTGCGGAGCGTTCAAGACCGCGGCGAGTTCGTCGATCTGGTCAAGGTACTGGCCGATCACGAGGATGCGCTCGCCCTCGTGCTTCGCAATCAGAGCCTGCACCACGCCGAGCTTGGCCGGTGCGGTCGCGGCCAAGCGGTAGCGGTCGTCGTCTGCCGCAGCGGCGTAGCTGAGCCGCTCCGACTGCGGCAGGTCGATGCGCACCTCGTAGCAGTTGGCCGGGGAGATGAAGCCCTGGGCTTCGATCTCCTTCCACGGGGCGTCGAACCGCTTCGGGCCGATCAGGCTGAATACGTCGCCCTCGCGGCCGTCCTCGCGCACGAGCGTGGCGGTGAGGCCGAGACGGCGGCGGGCCTGCAGCTCAGCGGTGAGCTTGAACACGGGCGCGGGCAGCAGGTGCACCTCGTCGTAGATCACCAGGCCCCAGTCCATGGCGTCGAGCAGTTCGAGGTGGGCGTACTCGCCCTTGCGCTTCGCGGTGAGAATTTGGTACGTCGCGATGGTGACCGGCTTGACCTCTTTCACCTGGCCGGAGTACTCGCCGATCTCCTCCGGCGTCAGCGTGGTGCGCTTGAGCAGCTCGTCACGCCACTGGCGGGCCGAGACGGTGTTGGTCACCAGAATGAGCGTGTTGGTCTTCGCGGTGGCCATCGCGCCGGCTCCGACGAGGGTCTTGCCGGCGCCGCAGGGCAGCACGACCACGCCGCTGCCGCCATCGAAGAAGCTCGCGACGGCCTTGTTCTGATAGTCGCGCAGCGCCCAGCCGTCCTCCTTCAGGGCGATGTCGTGCGGGGTGCCCGGCGTGTACCCGGCGAGGTCTTCGGCCGGCCAGCCGAGCTTCACGAGCTCCTGCTTGAGCTGGCCACGCGCCCACGGCTCGACCAGGTATGACTCCGGCGACGGATGCCCGATCAACAGTGGTGCGATGCGCTTCGCGCCGGCAATCTCGGTGAGCACGGCCTGGTCACTGCTGTGCAGCACGAGAGCGCCCTCGGAGTCGCGTTCGATGACGAGTCGGCCGTAACGGCCGACCGTCTCGGTGATGTCCACGCGGACCGTCTGCGGTATGGCGAACTTGGAATACTTCTCGAGCGTGGCGAGCATGTCCGACGCGTCGTGCCCGGCCGCACGGGCATTCCACAGGCCGAGCCGCGTGATGCGGTAGGTGTGGATGTGCTCGGGGGCTCGTTCCAGCTCGGCAAACACGGCGAGGTCGTGACGAGCATCCTCGGCAAGAGGGTGGGCGACTTCGAGCAACACCGTGCGGTCACTTTGGACAATCAGGGGGCCATCAGACATAGCCCCCAATTCTACGCCCGTCTGGAGTCGGTCCCGGCACGCGGCCGGTATCCACGCAGCGGGTCAGGGGGCCGGGGTGATACTGCGGATGCTCCGGAGCGGCAGGGTGCGCTCAATGTCGGCGCGCCGGTCGCGGGCCCGAAAACGTCCGTTGCTGACGCTGGCCGGTTCGAGCAGGTAGTCCACCACCGCGCCGCCGGGCATCGCAATGCTGACCAGGATGGTCTGCTTGGCCTTGATGGCGGTGTCCAGTTGGCGGGCGAGCCAGGCATCCGCTACCGACACCGTGCTGTCGGCGCCGACCCGCAGCTTCTCGACCAGGCTCAGGGCGGCGTCGACCGTCGGAACGAGAGTGATGACCCGGGCGATCTGGTGTCGGCGCAGGTGCACGATCTCGCCGAGGTTGTTTTCGGCGGCAACCGGATAGCGCGCGTCGCTGAGTGCCCAGAACACGGCGTCGCCGGCGAAGCGGCTGAGCAGGTGCGCGCCGTCCCCGGCGCGCACGAACCCGAGCGGGGCCAGGGTCTGGTCGACGGCCAGGGTGCCGAGCAGCGCGGCATCCGTTGAGGAGACGTAGCTCAGAAAGACGGTGTTGTCGCCGACCGGGGCGACCGGCGCGGTCGCGGCTCCAGCGAAATTGCCGACCCGCACCCGGCCGTACCGGGACGCCGATTCGTTGATGAGGTAATCAACCGGCTGCGGAATTCCGGTGAGCGAGATCGACGCGAGAAAAGCGAGCAGCGACGCGGCGTTCTCACCCGCGGCCAGGGCGCGATTAACGGATGCCGCGGTGATGCGATAACTCGACGCCAGCTCTCGGCTTTCCACGTCGGCCAGGCCGCGCAGGCGGGCGTCGATCGAGGGAGCGAGCGGACCGGGCGCGACGATCGAGAGGTCGTGCTGCAGATACACGGCGCCGACTTCGGCCGGCAGCGCGGTCGCCATGGTGGCGACAGCCGCCTCCGGGTCGCTGCGCAGCACACTGGCGCCGGCCGTGCTGGTGGTGTCGTGGGCGGTGATACCGAGCAATTCGGCGTCGCGGGCGAACTGGGTCAGCTGGGACAGCATCCACTCGCCGCCGGCCGGGTAGAGCCAGGCGATGAACGCGGTGAGGCCGTCGCCCCAGAGCAGACCGGCCTGCCGCGGCAGAATGTCGGCCACGATCGACGGGAGCGCCGCCCGCCAGGCCGCGGCGAGGGCGGCCCAGCGAGCGGTCGTGCGCTCAAGCAGCCAGGCTTCGCCGGCCTCGGTTTCCATCCAGTAGCCGTCGGAGCGGGCGAGCAGGTCGGCCCGTGAGGCCAGGGCCAGAATCGGGGCAACCAGGTCGACGTCGACCGTCATGACGGCGGCCAGCCGCTTGGTGTCGGGCAGGCCGAGACCGCCCCGGCTGAGTTCTCGGGCGGGCTCGCGGCTCAGATCGTTGACCAGCTCGGCGATCGACGACACGACCGCGAAGGCGCGTTCGGTGGCCAGCTGGTCGATAAAGACAATCTCGGTGTCGGCAACGGCAGCCAGGACGGCCGGGGGGAGGGTGGTGGCCAGGTCGGCCACCCCCGGAAGGCCCTGTGCCGGCCACGTTGCCAGGTGGGCTGAGACGGCGTCGTAGGGGATGCAGCGTCCGTCGTTGTGGTCGGCGAGAAGGAGGGTGTGCAGGGTGTCGACCCGGCGGGCCACATCGGTGAGCGCGACCTCAGCCGAACCCAACGCGCACAGCCGACTGGTCACAGCGTTTAGGGAGGGCACGGAACCACTACTCGTCAGTTGCCCCGCCACGGCCAGAACGGCGAGCGTCGAGCGGTCCAGGTGGCTGAGGGCCAGCTGGATACTTCTGGAATCGAGCAAGGCCTCCGCGAGATCGAAGAAGTCGTGGATGCCGCTGGTAGAAACGTCCCGCACCCCGATAACGCGCCGCAGCTCGGCATCGGGCAGAGCACGAAGTCTCGATGCGAGCCCGAGCATTACTCGCGGTCTCGTCGAGCTTCGCGACTGCGACGAACTCCCACGGAGACCATGAGAGAGATGATGAGCACGAACCCGGCGGGCAGGCCGTAGAGGGGCAGAATGAAGATCGGCGGCCAGATGCCACGGCTGAATCCGTCATTCTGGCCGACGCCCATCGCCGTCGCGATGATGACCGCGAGAAAGGCGAGAATCGACAACCCGACCACGCTCGCCACCATGTAAGCGAGAACACGTTCAAGCCGGCTGACGGGTTGGGGAGTTTGATTGATCACAGGCTAAGGATACGGGCACGTCGGTGCCGCAACCGAATATGCTGGTAGCACACCCCGCGCACTTCTGTGCGCCTAAAACTCAGTGAGGTTCAGATGCCCACCGGCAAGGTCAAGTTTTACGACGAGGAGAAAGGCTTTGGCTTCATCACATCCGATGACGGCCACGAGGTCTTCCTCCACGCTTCCGCCCTGCCCTCCGGCGTAACCGTCAAGGCCGGCGTGAAGCTCGAATTCGGTATCGCCGACGGCAAACGCGGCGCCCAGGCACTCTCGGTACGCGTGATCGAAGCACCGCCGAGCCTGAGCAAGTTCAACCGCAAGCCGGCCGATGATATGGCCATCATCGTGGAAGATCTGGTGAAGCTGCTCGACGGTATCGGCACCAATCTCAAGCGCGGACGCTACCCCGAGAGCAGCCACAGCAAGAAGATCGCTGCGATGCTGCGCAAGGTTGCCGAGGAACTGGATGCCTGAGACGACCCCGCAATCCACTCTGCAATCCACCGACGCCACCCTGCTCGCGGCCGTTGGTTTGGCGCGCACGGCTTTGCTGGAGATCACGACCGACGACACCATCGGCGAGGTCATCGGACACATCGACGAGGGCGACCTCGTGGTGTCGCTGTTGTTCGACTGCCTGATGACCGGTTACCCGGGGTGGCGTTGGACGGTCAGCCTCGCACGGGTCGACCAGAACTCCGAGCCGAAGGTTCTCGAAACCGAGCTCACGCCCGGCGACGATTCCCTGATCGCACCCGAGTGGGTGCCGTGGTCGGATCGTCTCGTCGACGACGATATCGCAGCGGATGCCGACGATGATGACTCGGACGACGATGACTCGGACGACGATGACTCGGACGACGATGACGACGAGTCAGATGATGGTTCTGACGACGACGAGTCAGACGATGATGACGACGACGACTCCGATGACGACGCAGAGTCGGTGGAGGACGATGCGGAGGACTCACTCGACGCCCTCGACGGCATCGACTTCGATGAGGCGTTAGCGGCGGCGGAGCTGAACCCAGACGAGACCGCCGAGGCCGAGGCCAAGGCCGATCACAGTGCACCACAGCCACCAACCCGTTCCCGCCGCGCTCGCCGCCCCTAGCTCCAAAGTTTGCGGCGCCGCCCACGGGGCGATGAGCGCGGCGCCGAGAGCAACCAGCCAGAGCAGGGTGCCGGCGAACAGTGCCTTGCGGGCATCCGTTCTCGCGGGCAGCGGATCGGGCCGACGTTCGCTGTCTTTCAACCAGAGACGCATGACCCGACCTTTGCTTTTTAGTTGCCGCGGTGTGCGACGACATGCTCGATCGACGCCACGAGCCTCTTGACGTCTTCGGGGTCGATCGCGGTGAAGGTTCCGATGCGCAGCTGGTTGCGGCCGAGCTTGCGGTAGGGCTCGGTATCGACGATGCCGTTGGCGCGCAGCGTCTTGCTGATCGCGGAGGCGTCGATGGCGTCATCGAAGTCGATCGTGACGACGACCTGCGAACGGTGCGTCGGGTCGGCCACGAACGGGGTCGCGTAGTCGACACCCGACGCCCAGTCATAGAGAACGGATGACGACGCCTGCGTGCGCGCAGACGCCCACGCCAGCCCGCCGCTCTGGTTGATCCAGTCGATCTGGTTCTCCATCAACAACAGCGTGCTGATGGCCGGCGTGTTCAGCGTCTGGTTCAGGCGCGAGTTGTCGACGGCGTTCTTGAGGCTGAGGAACTCCGGAATGTACCGGCCGCTCGCGGCGATGCGTTCAACGCGCTCGATGGCCGCCGGGGAGAACAGCGCGATCCACAGTCCGCCATCGGAGGCGAGGTTTTTCTGCGGGGCGAAGTAGTAGACATCCGCTTGGCTGGCATCGAAGTCGATGCCAGCGGCCGCGCTCGTCGCATCGATGACGGTGAGGGCGCCGGCATCGCCGGCGACGCGAGTGACCGGGGCCATGACGCCGGTCGAGGTCTCGTTCTGGGGCCAGGCGTAAACGTCGATGCCGCCCGTCACGACGAAATCGCTGCGTGAGCCGGTGTCGGCCTTGATCACGTCGGGAGCCTCGAGCCACGGGGCAGCGGCCGCCTTGGCGAATTTGCCACCGAACTCGCCGAAGACCAGGTTCTGTGCGCGATTTTCGATGAGGGAGAAGGCGGCGGCGTCCCAGAACGCGGTCGAGCCGCCGTTGCCGAGCACAACTTCGTAGCCGTCGGGAATGCGAAACAGCTCGCCCAGGCCGGCGCGCACGCGACCGACGAGGTCTTTCACGGGTGCTTGGCGGTGCGAAGTGCCGAGCACGCCGGTGCCGAATCCGAGCAGGTGGTCGAGCTGTTCACGCCGGATTTTCGATGGGCCGCAGCCGAATCGTCCATCGAGGGGGAGCAGATCGGTGGGTATCAATAGGTCGGCCATACGGCGATTCTAGTTGCCCCGCCACGGGCAGGTAGGCTGGTGACGCTGTGCGGGCCATTGCCGAGGCCGCCAACGAAGCACCTTTCAGCCACTCGATGAACGGTGCGCGCACGAGCCGAATGAAGGGCTGCGGATGAGCGATCTGATCGACACCACCGAAATGTATCTCCGCACGATCCTCGACCTGGAGGAGGAGCAGATCGTGCCCCTGCGGGCCCGTATCTCCGAACGGCTCGGTCATTCCGGCCCGACGGTCTCGCAGACCGTCGCCCGCATGGAACGAGACGGCCTCGTCGTCGTGTCCGGCGACCGGCACCTGGAACTCACCCCGGCCGGCCGCAGCAAGGCCGTGCACGTGATGCGCAAGCATCGCCTGGCCGAGCGGCTGCTGAGCGACGTGATCGGGCTCGAGTGGGAGTTCGTTCACGACGAAGCGTGCCGCTGGGAGCATGTGATGAGCGAGCAGGTCGAACGCAAGATTTTGGAGATGCTCGGCCACCCGACCGAATCGCCCTACGGCAACCCGATCCCCGGCCTGGATGAACTCGGTGATTCCCCGGCGGTCGCGTTCATGGCCGGCGTGACCAACGTGCTGTCGGTGGTCGCGAATTCGACCGTGCCGGTGACGGCGGTCATCCGTCGTCTCGGTGAACCGGTGCAGTTCGACCCCGAGCTGCTGCTGCAGCTCAAGCAGAGTGGCCTGATGCCGGGCGCAACCGGGGTGTTTTCGGCCGCCGGATCGTACGTTCTAGTTCAGGTCGAGGGTTTCGGTGCCGGTCTGGAACTGCCGCACGAGGTCGCCAGCCATATTTTTGTCACCACTCCAACCGGCTTTGTGCCGGTCGCTCACTGACATCAAGCCGATTCGCTGCTCGGTGAATCGAGCCAGTTGTCTCGACCTTTCGGCTGGCCCGTTACCAATCCGTTAGAAAAGTACCGCTTCAGGGTGACAAATGGGCCTCGTTCTTGTAGCCTCGGGGATGTCCCACAGACCAGAAACGCTCGAAGGACTCCAGTCAAGACGCCTGCTTGCCCCGTCTCTTGATCTAAGAACACACCCGCGATCAGCGAAGTGACGGGACAACAACCTAGTGTTGTCGAGGCGCCGGAGGTTAAAACTTTGGCTGCATCAGGAACGAGAAGGTCCCGGCGCGGGCTGAGTCGAACATCCGATTCACTGGAAACAGTGGAATCGTCGGCACACAGCCAACGAGTCCTGCCGCGCGTGGCCGCGAAGAAGCGCCGTGGCGGCATCGCCAATATCGTCGTCATGACCCTCGCTACCGGCCTGGTCGCCACAATGGCCCTCCCCGCCTATGCATTCGCTCCCGGTTCCAAGGACGCGTCCTTCAGGGCCAGCGAGTCCACGGAGATGTCCAAGGCACAGGCGCAGGCCGTTGAGGTTGATGCGCAGTCCGCAACCGTGAGTGTCGCTCGCGAAGGATTCACCGCTACCACCCCCGAAGAACTGGCCGCTGCTGCCGCCGCTGCCGCCGCCGCAGCCGCAGCGGAAACCCGCCGCGTTGAAGTTGCCGCGCAGATGACCTCCTACGCCGCGAGCTACTCCGGCCCGAGCGCTGCCGACTACCTGTCGAAGCCGGCCTACCCGAATGTCGATCTCGCATCCGTTTTCAATGTGGCCTCGCAGTATCAGGGCGTGCCGTACGTCTTTGGCGGAGCCACCCCGGCCGGTTTCGACTGCTCCGGCTTCATCATGTATGTGTACGCGCAGTTCGGCATCAGCCTGCCGCACTCCTCGGTGGGTCAGGGCGCAGCCGGCACCCGCATTGCCATCGAGGATGCCGTGCCCGGCGACCTCGTGATCATGGACGGCCACGACGGCTTCTACGCGGGCAACGGAAACATTCTGCACGCCCCGTACACCGGCCAGTCCGTGCGGATTCAGCCCATCTGGACCAGCGACTACTACATCGTGCGGATCGGCATCTAGGGTGCCCGTGGGGTGAACTCTCGGTAAAAGCTCACACAAACGGCGCACACAGGTTCACCTGTTGCGCCATTTGTGGGTTAACCTAGTGCCCTGATGTAATTGTAGGTATAAGGAGAGCCCATGCATGAGCGACGCACTATCCACACCATGGATGTGCGCGGTCGCGAGTGCTTTCGGCATAGTTGTCAGAGCGAAAAGAGCTGCGTGAGCGGCCCGAAGGCGTTGTCATTGTGACGACGCCTTTTTTTGTACACATTTTCGCTCCGTCATGCTTTTGTTCTTTACGCATCGGATGTAGTTCGAATGGCTGGAAGCCGTCCAGCCTCCTTCGAAAGGGAGCGCATGCGCACACTGGTACTCAATGCGGGCTACGAGCCCCTCGCCGTCGTCTCGTTCAAGCGAGCGCTCATTCTGGTGATGAACCAGAAGGCGACAATCGTGCAGTCCGATCAGAATCACCCCGTTTTCGCGGCCTCCGGCTCGTGGGATCGCCCGAGCGTCATACTGCTCACGCGGTACGTGCGCATCCCGATGTCGCGCCTCGTGCCGGTGAGTCGCCGCGGGGTGTTGCGCCGCGACGACCACCGTTGCTGTTACTGCGGCAAGTCAGCGGCCACCATCGACCACGTGCTGCCGCGCTCGCGCGGTGGCCGCGACACCTGGGACAACCTCGCCGCCTGCTGCCTGCGCTGTAACAACCTCAAAAGCGACCACACCCCGGCCGAGATGGGGTGGAAACTGCGCTTCACGCCCCGCATGCCGCAGGGAACAACCTGGATCGTGCGCGGCGTTGAGCGACCCGAACAGGAATGGCACGCCTACCTGGCCCCGGCCGCCTGAGTGCCCCCGTTGGTCGAGCCCAGCACGCCCCGTCGTCGAGACCCCCCGTCGACTCCGCCGAGCCTGTGCAGCGCAGCCGCGACCGGTTGCGGCTAAACTTTGTAAGTCAGCCTCTGTAGCTCAACGGAAGAGCAGTTCCGTCCTAAGGAAACGGTTGGGGGTTCGAATCCCTCCAGGGGCACCACACTTTACGGCCCTGCATCCCTTGTAAACACTGGGCTGTAGGGTTTTCGTAATTCTCAGGAATGGCCGTTTGCCCACATAAAAGACGCGAGGCAACGATCGATGTAGAGCAAAACCATGAGCGAGAGCGAGCCAAGAATGTATCGAGCTGGGCGTGGTCAATCGAGATGGTCAGTGCTCACAGAATGCCCGTGTTCCGAGTACGCGGTAACCAGTTGAGCGCTGCACCGTGACGCCGGCCCCAAGTGAATGTCGGTGGTCAACTGCAGAATCATTTCCATAAGGCTGCGTCAAAGCGAAAGGCAGAATTGTGGTGCAGATCACCGAGCGTGACGAGGCGATGGTGCAATGGCTCGACGTTGTCCGGTTGGCCGACGTGGAGGCGGTGCGCGGGGCTCTCGGCGCGTTCGCGGGAGCCGGCCAGCCGCTGAGCTTGCGGCGGGCACAAATGTGGGTGGCGCGCATGACGGCCATCGGCTGGCTGGATCGGTCCCGGCCGACCTATCGGGACGGATCAATCGTGTGGGCCACCCGCTTGGCGATCGGCAAGCCGCCGCCGAGCTTGTTTCGGCAGACCACCCGACACGAGGTCGCCGTCGCGCCGGTGTCGGCACGATACTTGGCGCAGGGCTTCACGTGGCGGCGGGATCGCCAACCGGCGGGACACCGTGAGCATCAAGCCGATGGCGTCGCCAGTCGGGACGGCATCGTCGAGCTCGTCGAGGTGGAGCTGACGCCCGAGACGTGGCAGCGTTACCAGAAGATCGTGACCAACCACGCCTACCGCCTCGTGCACGAGGACGTCGACCGGGTCGCGTACTTCTGCACGGCCGACGCCCATCGCGCCATCACCCGCGAGGCCGACAAACGGCTCGTGCGCACCGAACGCCCACGGCTGGTCTCCTACCCCTGCTTCGACGCGCGAGGCATCTGGATCGGCCCCAACCTCGACGCCGGCGACCACGCCGTTCAACTCGAGGCAGCAGCACAACTGGACGACGGCGGAGCCTGGGACAGTTCTGCTCGTGCTCGTGCCCGCGCCTGAGTACCACGCGTAAGAACAGCAGCCCTCGGCGCGCCGGTCGGAGTGCCGCGAGCTGAGTGTGGTGGCTGCTGATGGCCGTCATTCCAGCGGCGCGGATCGAAGTCCTGGGTAACGAATTGCAGGGATTATTTTCTGCCCCGGTTAGCCCCCCTTCACCGGGCATTTTCTCGGACGGGTCTTACGGGACTGTGGTCTTCAGGCGCCGTGCGGAAACCGCAAAACTGCCCACACCTTCAACGGTAATCCGTTGGGCGTCCGTCTTACGGGCAGCGGATGAGCCCACGCGCGACGGCAGGATGTCTTCAGCAGCGTTGGAGCCGTTGGCACTTGGGAGACGCAAAGATGATCTTGTACTCGTGTCCATTGGACACAGGGTGGTCACACTCGTAGAGTGACAAATGCGCGCCGTGAAGTAGCTGCGCGATCGTGCAGGCTCTCGACGCCGAGACGCACACGACTTGGAGATTGGGGCACCGCATGACTCAGTCACGTGGCCATGCC
>NZ_JADOUX010000014.1:0-108207 GCF_015751745.1 Cryobacterium sp. CAN_C2 | reverse complement strand
CTCAGCGCTGATGGTACTGCAGGGGGGACCCTGTGGGAGAGTAAGACACCGCCGGACTTAACGTCGCAACAAACAGGAAAGCCATCCCTCACGGGATGGCTTTCCTGCGTTAACCAGCAACGCCGTTCGTCGAGCCTGCCGAGACCACCGCGGGTGCCGGAGCACGATCAAAGGCCACCCGACGTCAGCGGCGGCGAAGACCGTCCAGAGCCACGGCGAGCACGTCTTTAGCGAGCTGGGCGGTATCTTCGGTGCCCTCGGGGCGGTACCACTCGGCAATGGAGTTGACCATGCCGAAGAGCAGACGCGTGACGACCCGCGGGTCGATGTCGCTGCGCAGCGAGCCCTCGTCGCGAGCCTCGACGACGAGCGCCGAGACGGTGCGGTCGAAAGCGCGGCGGCGGGTGAGGGCGAGACGTTCAACGTCGGTGTTTCCGCGCACACGCAGAAGCAGGGTGACGTATGGCAGGCGTGACGTGAGTACGTGCACGCCGCCGCGAAGGACGTAGGCCAGGCGGTCAATCGCGCTGCCGGTCAAGGCCCCCGGTTCCAACAACACGCCCTCGAGGCCGTTGAGGGCCTCGTCGAGGGCGAGCTGTAGCACTTCTTCCTTGGAGGAAAAGTGGTGGTAAATGGCCGCTTTCGAGAGACTCAGGCGCGTTGCGAGCACTCCCATAGACGTGGCGTCGTAGCCGAACTCGTTGAACGCGGTGACCGCGATTTCGAGAATGGCGCGCTGGTCGTAACCGGGGCGTCCGCGTTTGGGCGTATGTACGTCAGGCATAGATACTGAGTCTCTCACGCAGGCGTGCCGTCTACGACCGCCTAGCGCAGGTCGTAGACGCGCTTGTGCTTGCCGGTGCTGCGTTCCAGGGTGCCCGGTTCGACGATGAGCACGTCGACACTCGAACCGATTCGATCCTTGATCAGGGCGATGAGCAGGGCGCGGGCAGCCGCCGAAGCGGCATCGTCGGCGTGGTCGTGCCGTTCGATGCGCACGGTCAGCTCGTCCATGCGCGACGGACGGGTCAGTTCGAGCACGAAATGCGGCGAAAGGTGCTCAATGCCGAGAACGATCTCTTCGATCTGGGTCGGAAAGAGGTTCACCCCACGCAGAATGATCATGTCGTCATTGCGGCCGGTGATCTTCTCCATGCGGCGCATACCCGGCCGGGCGGTGCCGGGCAGCAGTCGGGTCAGGTCGCGCGTGCGATAACGGATGACCGGAAACGCCTCCTTGGTGAGGGAGGTGAAGACGAGCTCGCCAGTTTCACCATCGGGCAGCGTGACGCCGGTATCACCGTTGATGATTTCGGGCAGAAAATGGTCTTCCCACAGGTGCGGGCCATCTTTCGACTCGATGCACTCATTGCCGACGCCCGGGCCCATGACTTCACTGAGGCCATAGATGTCGAGCGCATCAAAGTCGAGGCGACCCTCAAGTTCGAGGCGCATCTGGTTGGTCCACGGCTCAGCTCCGAGCACACCGGCCTTGAGGCTGGAACGGCGCGGATCGAGGCCGGCAGCGACCATGGCGTCGGTGATGGTGAGCAGATAGCTCGGCGTCGACAGAATGACGTCCGGCTCGAAGTCGGTGATCATTTGCACCTGCTTGTTGGTCTGCCCGCCGGACATCGGGATGGCGCAGGCGCCGAGCGCTTCAATACCGGCGTGGGCGCCGAGCCCGCCGGTGAACAGGCCATACCCGTAGGCGTTGTGGACTTTCATACCGGGGCGCACGCCTGAGGCACGTAGGCTGCGGGCCACCAGGCCAGACCAAATCGCGAGGTCGTTCTTGGTGTACCCGACGACGGTCGGCAGCCCGGTCGTGCCCGAGGAAGTGTGAATGCGCGCTACCTGGTCCATGGGTACCGCGAACATGCCGAACGGATAGGAGACGCGCAGGTCTTCCTTGGTCGTGAAGGGCAGCAGCGCCACGTCTTCGAGCGTGCGAATATCATCGGGGTGCACACCGGCAGCATCAAACTTGCGCGTATACAGGGGAACGTTCTCGTAGGCGTGCCGCACGGTGTGCTGAAGGCGCGTGAGCTGAAGCGCACGGATCTCGTCGCGGGACATCCGCTCGGCCGCATCGAGTTCCGCGAGTGCCGGTGCGTGCAGACGGGTCTTGGTCAGCGTTGACATGATGCCTTCCGGAAGGGCTAGAGGTGGTTGCGGGCGGGGACGGACAGGTTGGTGGTGCGGCTGCGGCCGCGAAATTCGGCCACCGTCACATCGTTATCGACGGTGACGCGTACGTCATAGATGCCGTTGCGGCCGCTTTTCACGCGCAGTATCGCGGTCGCGGTGAGATTCTGGCCGCTCGTTGTCGGCTTCAAGAATGTGATGTCGGCGCCAGCAGCGAGCGTGACGTGGTGCGAATCGTTGCAGGCAATAGCGAAGGCCGTGTCGGCGAGGGCGAAGACGAAGCCGCCGTGGGTCACATCGAAACCGTTGAGCATATCGTCGCGCACGATCATCGAGACGACGGAATGGCCCGGCTCGTTACGGAGCACGATCATGCCGAGAGAAGCGGATGCCCGGTCGCGCTGCATCATGGCCTGGCTGCCGACGGGCAGTGCTTCGGTCATTCGGTTCTCCTCGTTGAGTTGCCGTGCGGTGAGCGATCAGCGTTGCGCTGATGAAGCTCATGTCCTCGGGGGTTGCCCGCCCGATAATGTGACTATATACTAACTGAACGATCGGTTGGTAATAGATTGCCGACCAGTGCGCAAAATTCTCAACGCGCATTACCGTAGCGCCGCCCGCACTCTCCACGACCACCGCAGTCAACGCAGACCAGGAGCCGATGATGACAAGCACCATCACGCCCGATACGAGCGCAACCGTCGCTATCAGCGTCGAAGAGCAGCAGTTCAACGACTTGATCGAAGCGGACTCGCGCATTGAGCCGCGCGACTGGATGCCCGAGGGGTACCGCAAGTCGCTCGTGCGCCAGATCTCACAGCACGCGCATTCCGAGATCATCGGTATGCAGCCCGAGTCGAACTGGATCACTCGCGCCCCAAGTCTCAAGCGCAAGGCCATCCTCATGGCCAAGGTGCAGGACGAAGCCGGTCACGGACTGTACCTCTACTCCGCCGCGCAAACCCTCGGTGCCACCCGCGACGACATGACGGATGCTCTCATCGCCGGCAAGGCGCGATACTCCTCGATCTTCAACTACCCGACCCCGACCTGGGCTGACATGGGCTCGATCGGTTGGCTCGTCGACGGTGCCGCCATCTGCAACCAGGTGCCGCTCTGCCGGGCCTCCTATGGTCCCTACGGCCGCGCGATGGTGCGCATCTGCAAGGAGGAGTCCTTTCACCAGCGTCAGGGCTTCGAGATTCTGCTCGAGCTCATGGCCGGCACCGAGGAGCAGCGTGAGATGGCTCAGGACTCGGTCAACCGTTGGTACTGGCCCGCGCTCATGATGTTCGGCCCACCCGATGACGACTCGCCCAACTCGGCGCAGTCGATGGCCTGGAAGATCAAGCGGCACTCCAACGACGACCTCCGTCAGCGCTTCGTGAACATGCTCGTCCCCCAGGCCGCCGTGCTCGGCGTCACCCTGCCCGACCCCGACCTGCACTTCAACGAGGTGACCCAGCAGTGGGATCTCGGTGAGATCGACTGGACCGAGTTCCACGAGGTGCTCGCCGGTCGTGGCCCGAACAATGCCCAGCGTTTGCAGCGCCGACGCGACGCCCACGAGGAAGGCCAGTGGGTGCGCGAAGCCGCCGCGGCCTACGCCCGCAAGCAGTACGCACTCACCACCACTCTCGAAATGGCAGCCTCATGACCACTCCCGGTGATTCTGCAGCAGAAATCTGGCCCCTTTGGGAGGTGTTCGTTCGATCCAACCGCGGCCTCAGCCACGTGCACGTCGGCTCGCTGCACGCTCCCGACGAGACCCTCGCCGTGCGCAATGCGCGTGACTTGTACACCCGCCGCAGTGAGGGCGTCTCGGTCTGGGTCGTTCCCGCCGCTGCCATCACCACGAGTGACCCCGACGCCAAGGGCGCCTTCTTTGAATCACCCGCTGGCAAGAACTACCGCCACGCGAGCTACTACTCCAAGAGCGAGGGAGTGAAGCACCTGTGAGTGAACGCATCAATTCTGACGCCGACAGCCATGCCGACAGCCACGCCGACGACCACGGCCACGCCGACGACCACGGCCACGTCGACGACCACGGCCACGTCGCGGTCGATGTCACCACGCTCGACGCCGAGCTTATTGAGGGCCCGTCCGTCGCCACGGCGGACGTGGCGGAATACGCCCTGTGGCTCGGCGACGACTCGCTCATTTTGGCCCAGCAGCTCGGCGCCTGGATCTCCCGCGCACCCGAGCTTGAAGAAGACGTCGCCCTCGGCAACGTCGCCCTCGACCTGATCGGGCACGCTCGTTCCCTGCTGCACTACGCCGGCACCGCATCGAACCGGACCGAGGACGACCTCGCCTACTGGCGCACCGAGCCGGATTTTCGGTCGCTGCACATCGTCGAGCAGCCCAACGGCGACTTCGCCCACACGATCGCGCGCCAGTTCATCGTGGCCCATTATCTGTTCGAGCTGTACAGCCGGCTGCGGGCATCCGCTGACGCGACCCTCGCCGCGATCGCGGCCAAAGCGGTGAAAGAGGTCGACTACCACCGCGACCACTCCACCCAATGGGTGCTGCGCCTCGCGCACGGCACCGACGAGTCGCGCCGTCGCATGATCACCGCGCTGTCCGACCTGTGGCCCTACGTGGACGAGGTCTTTCGCGACAACCCGCTCATCGACCGTCTCGAAGGAATCGCGGTTCGCCCTTCGACCCTGCGTTCGGCGTTTGACGCCGCCATCGCGCCGGTGCTGGCCGAGGCCGAGCTCGAAATTGCGCGCGGATTTGTAGCCTCCGGTGGCGGCCGCACCGGCACGCACTCCGAGCACCTCGCCTTTCTCCTCGCCGAAATGCAGGTGCTCACCCGCGCCCACCCCGGAGCATCATGGTGACCACCGACCGCCACTCGTCTGAGCTGCACGAGGCCCTGGCCCGCCCCCGTCCCACCGACGCGGTGTCGCTCGCCGCATGGGCGGTTGCCGCCCAGGTCGTCGACCCCGAGATTCCGGTGCTCACGATCGAAGACCTCGGCGTACTGCGCTCGGTGAAAGTCAGCAGCGACGCGGTCGCTGTCACCCTGACGCCGACCTACAGTGGATGCCCCGCCATGGATGCCATGCGCGACGACGTTCTCGAGGTGCTCACGGGCGCCGGCTACGAGAATGTGTCGGTGCAGCTCGTGCTCAGCCCGGCCTGGACCACCGACTGGATGAGCGAGATCGGCAAAGCCAAGCTCCGCGAATACGGCATCGCCGCTCCTACCGGGCGTGCGACCGTGCGCGGTTCCGGCCCGGCCGGTCCGATCCGGCTACAACTGGCCGTGAAATGCCCGCGCTGTTCCTCGCTCAATACCCGCGAGCTCGCTCACTTCGGTTCCACCTCCTGCAAGTCTCTCTACGAATGCCGAGACTGCCTCGAGCCGTTCGACTACTTCAAGGTGCTCTAGTGGCTGCAACACGTCTCGAATCCGTCAACCAGAGCGCCACGACCCTGGCGTCGGTCAAGCACCGCGGGCGTTTCCACACCCTCACGGTGGCCGAAGTGCGCCCGCTCACCGCCGACAGCGTCGAGGTCACCTTCACCGTTCCGCCCAAATTGCAGGGCGCTTTCGACTATCTGCCGGGCCAGCACCTCGCCCTGCGCGCCACGGTCGATGGCCAGGAGCTGCGTCGCAGTTACTCGATCTGTCGGCCGGCGACATCGGGTTCGATCAGCGTCGCGATCAAACGTGACCTCGGTGGCGCGTTCTCCACCTGGGCCAACAGTGAACTGCACCCCGGCGACGAAATCGATGTGATGAGCCCGCAGGGCAGCTTCACCTCGACCCTGCAGAGCCTCGACCACAAGCACGTCGTCGGCGTCGCCGCCGGCTCGGGAATCACCCCACTCATGGCCCTCGCGCACACCGTGCTCTCCGCCTCGACGACATCACTGTTCACGCTCGTCTATACCAACCGCACGGCGCTTGACGTGATGTTCCTCGACGAACTGGCCGAACTCAAAGACCGGTACCCGGCCCGCCTCGCGCTTTACCACGTACTGTCCCGCGAGCAGCGCTCCTCGTCGTTGCTGTCCGGGCGCATCGACGAAGAAAAGTTTCGGCGCATGCTCGACACGATTCTGCGCCCGACCTCGGTCGACGAGTGGTTTCTGTGTGGCCCGTTCGAACTGGTGCAGCTGTGCCGCGACACGCTGGAAAGCACCGGAGTCGAGCGTGCGCGCGTGCGCTTCGAGCTGTTCACGACCGGTGAGCCCTCGGCGGCTAGCGGCGACCGCGGACGGCCGGTCATCATCGGCACGGGTGATAAGACCTTCCAGATCGAGTTCACCCTCGACGGCCAGAGCAACACCGTCACCACCCCGGTCAACGCGAATGAGAGCATCCTGAACGCTGCCCTGCGCGTGCGTTCCGATGTGCCGTTCGCCTGCGCAGGCGGAGTCTGCGGAACCTGCCGCGCCAAACTGGTCAGCGGCGACGTCACGATGACCGAGAACTACGCGCTCGAGCCCGAAGAACTCGCCCGCGGTTACGTGCTGACCTGCCAGTCGCACCCGACCACCGACACCGTGGTCGTCGACTACGACGTTTAACACCGTGACGTTTAACACCGTGACGTTTAACACCGTGACGTTTAACACCGTGACGCCTAACACCGAAGAAAGCGGATGCCGTGATTGAGCTCTCGATAAACAAGGACGTCGCGCACGTGGTGCTGAACGCGCCCGACAAGCTCAACGCCCTCGATGAGGCTGCGATCGTGGAGCTCGACTTGGCCTACCAGACCGCCGAGCGGGCCGGCGTGCGCGCGCTCGTGCTGCGCGGTGTGGGCCGGGCTTTCTGTGCCGGCCGAGACATTTCAGCGGTCGATCCGCAAACCGACGACGTGCTCGGCTACCTCGGCGACCTCGTCACGCCGCTGCTGCAACGAATGAACCGGTTTCCGGCGCCGACCTTCGCGGCCGCGCACGGCGCGTGCCTCGGAGTGGGCCTGGGCCTGCTCATCGCCACTGACGTCGTCTACGTCGCCGACTCCGCACAGATCGGCTCGCCGTTCGCGAACCTTGGCGCGACGCTTGACTCGGGCGGGCACGCCCTGTTCGTGGAACGCCTCGGCGCGCACCGCACCCTCGACCTGATCTACAGCGGGCGGCTCATGTCCGGGGCCGAAGCCGTAGCCGGCGGCCTTTTCAGCCAGGTATTTCCGGCCGTGGACCTGACCGAGGCGACCGTGCAGGCGGCCTCGCGCGCGGCATCCGGTGCAACGCAGGCATTTCTCGCGAGCAAGGCGCTCGTGCAGTCGCTGCGCGACGAACGGCTCGGACTCTGGCAGAGCATGAGCGACGAGACCGCCGCCCAGGCCGCGCTCTGCGCCACCGGCGACTACCGTGAGGGGTTTGCCGCGTTCCAACAGAAGCGCAAACCCTCCTTCACCGGCCGCGCCTGAAGCTGGGCGCCGGTCAGACGGATCCCGCTGACCTGCGCGCACGTTCACCAGGTCGCGGATTGTGGGAGCGGCAGAAGGAGTATTTGGCGGTCGACGCGACGTACTCTGGTGAGGTGGAGGTACGAAAGATATGACGACGCGGTGGGCCCGCTTCGCGCGCGGCTGGATAGTTGCCCTGTTCTCGACTTTTGTCGCCGCTCTCTCACACGCTCTCGGTGGCGCATCAGCGCCCAGCCTGCTGGCGGTCGTGATGTCGCTCGCCTTCGCTGGCATGGTGTGTGTCACCCTCGCGGGCCGCACCCTGTCATTCTGGCGCGGCGTCGCATCCGTTTTAATCAGCCAGTTCATTTTTCACGGGCTGTTCTCGCTCGGGGCATCGGGCGGCGCCCTGTCTTCTGAGGCAATCGCCGCGTCGGGCACGCACCAGCATGAGGTGCTGCCCGGCCTGATCAATGCTGCGCTCGTGCCCCCGGCCCCCCACGGTGGGCATGACGGTACCGCCATGTGGCTCGCTCACCTCGGCGCTGCGATCGTGACGGTCCTCGCCCTGCGTTTCGGGGAACGCGCGTTCTGGGGTCTCGTTGACAACCTTCACCTGGGTATCCGTAGCCTGTTCAGGTCGGCCCGGTGCAGGGTATCGGTGGCGGCCCCGCTGCGCATCGCGCACGATGCCCCGGTACGGACGCCGCGAGATCTGGCTCTTGTGCTCTCTCCCATGCGCCACCGTGGTCCGCCTGCCGCCGCGCTCGTCGCCTGACCCAGCAGACCAGACCATCTTCCCCGCCGCCCCGAACGAGTACCAGAGGCTTCACTCTGCTCCGGTCGGCTCACGCCGGGCACCCCACGCCGAAGGATCATCATGAAGTTCACGACCCCCATTTTCGCTGCAACTGACCGTACCGCTGCCGCCACGCTCGCGCTCGCCTCCCCGCTCGCCGCGAGCAGTCGGTCGAATACCGTGCGCGGCAACACGACGCTTGGCAGAGTGACTCCCCGCATGGTTCGACGTGCGCATCGCCGGCCGGCCGGTCCGACGGGTCGCCGTACGGCCCGAGCCGTGTTCGCGGTCGTCGTCGTAGCCGGGGCCCTCGGCTGGGGAGCGGCTCCCGCATCGGCTCACAACTCGGCCGTTGGCTCATCTCCAACCGCCGACGCGGTCGTGACCGAGCAACCCGGAGTGTTCTCGGTCACCACCAGTGATCTGTTGCTCGATCTAGGCGGAACAGGCTCGGGCAGTGCGATCGTCATCACCGGGCCCGCCAGCGCGCCGCTGTTTTATGGTGATGGGTGCGCAACCGTCTCCGGTGCCACGGTCGAAACTGCGGCTCAACTTGGCGCGGCCGGGCTGTACACGGTGATCTGGCAAACGGTCTCCACCGACGGCCACTCGATCTCCGACGAGTTCACCTTTGACTGGCAGCCGGCTCCAGACCAGTCGCTTGCCGACGGGGCGGCTACTGCTCCGTCTTGCGGAACCGAAGCGGATGCGGCCACCTCGCCCCCCGCAGCTGCCGGAACGACCGGTTCTGGCGCTAACGACAGCACCCTTCAAACCATCGCCTGGATGGGGGGAGCCTTCGGCGCAGTGCTGCTCGTTGTGGGAGCAACCCTCGTCATACTGCGTCGCAAAACCCGCCCCTGACTCTCGCTGGTGCACACTCGCTCGGTGCGGGAACGTGTCAGGGGGCGCGGGTAAAGTTATGCAGGTGAGTTGGAACGCTGAGCTGCCATGGAACCCTGACGACGTCGAACCACCGAGCTCTACTGAACCACCGAGCTCCTCTGAACCACCGAGCGATTTCGACGCCCCCGACGACTTTGACGCACCACCCCCCGAAGCAGACCCGCAATTCAGCGGGCGGCAGCCCGCGTACGCGGGCGCAGCATCCGCTTCACACCAGACCACCGCGACCCGGCCTGCGACTCGCGCCGCGGCACCGGTTCGCGCCGCGACACGCAAATTCGCCACCGCCGCCGAAGCATTGCACACCGTCTTCGGCTACGACTCATTCCGTGGCGACCAGGCCGAGATTATCGCGCAGGTCGTCGACGGCGAGGACGCCGTCGTGCTCATGCCGACCGGCGGCGGCAAGAGCCTCTGTTATCAGATTCCCGCCCTCGTGCGTGCGGGTACCGGCATCGTGGTGTCGCCGCTCATCGCCCTGATGCAAGACCAGGTTGACGCACTCACCGCCGTCGGCGTACGTGCCGAATTTCTGAACTCCAGCCAAGATTCCGCGACCCGTAGCCAGGTCGAGCGCGACTACCTGAACGGCGACCTGGACCTGCTCTACGTCGCCCCCGAGCGACTCTCCAACGAGGCCACCAAACGGCTGCTTGACCGCGGAACCATCGCCCTGTTCGCCATCGACGAGGCCCACTGTGTATCGCAGTGGGGTCACGATTTTCGGCCGGACTACCTGGCTCTCAGTGAACTCGCTGACCGCTGGCCCGACGTGCCGCGCATCGCCCTCACCGCGACGGCGACCGATGCCACGCACCAGGAGATCACAACCCGCCTGCAGCTGGGCGACGCCAAGCACTTCGTGGCGAGCTTTGACCGACCCAATATTCAGTACCGTATCGTCGGCAAGGCCGAGGTGCGCAAGCAGCTGCTGGCATTCCTGAAGACCGAGCACCCCGGCGACGCTGGAATCGTTTACGCCCTCAGCCGCAAGACCGTCGACCAGACCGCCGAGTTTCTGCGCGCGAATGGTGTGAACGCTCTGCCGTACCACGCCGGTCTCGACGCGGGCTTGCGCGCCCGCACCCAGTCCAGGTTCCTGCGTGAGGAGGGCGTCGTTATCGTCGCCACGATCGCGTTCGGCATGGGAATCGACAAGCCCGACGTGCGTTTCGTTGCCCACATCGACCTGCCCAAATCGGTCGAGGGTTACTACCAGGAGACCGGTCGCGCTGGACGTGACGGCGCCCCGGCCACCGCCTGGCTCGCCTACGGCCTGCAAGACGTGGTGCAGCAGCGCCGCATGATCGACGAATCGCCCGGCGACCTCGGCCATCGGCGCAAACTCTCCGCCCACCTCGACGCCATGCTTGCCCTGTGCGAAACGGTGCATTGTCGCCGCGTGAACCTGCTGCGCTACTTCGGTCAGACCAGCGAATCCTGCGGCAACTGCGACACCTGCCTGGAGCCTCCCGAGGCCTGGAACGGCACCATTCCCGCCCAGAAACTGCTCTCCACCATTGTGCGCCTGCAGCGTGAACGCAACCAGAAGTTCGGCGCCGGTCACCTCATCGACATTCTCCGCGGCAAAGAAACCCCCCGCGCCACCCAATACGGACACTCTGCTCTCAGCACCTGGGGACTCGGCGCCGATCTCAGCGACCAGGCTTGGCGCGGCGTCGTCCGGCAGATGCTGGCCCAAGGCCTGCTCGCCACCTCCGGTGAATACGGCACCCTGGTGCTGACGGATGCCGCGGCCGAGGTTCTCAGCGGCGGCCGCGAGGTGCAGTTGCGGCGTGAACCCGACCGCCCCGCACGTTCAAGCGCCGCACGCCGCCCCAGCGCGGCGAAGGTTGCTGCCGCCGACCTCAGTACGGCTCAGGAAACCCTGTTCGAGGCGCTGCGCGTTTGGCGCTCGGCGGAGTCGAAGGAGCAGGGCGTGCCCGCCTACATCGTCTTCGGCGACGCGACACTGATCGCCGTCGCCGCGGCCGGCCCCACCACCCTCGCGGCCCTCGACGGCATCACCGGCATCGGCGCCAAGAAACTTGAGGCCTACGGAGAAGCCCTGCTCGAGGTCGTCGTCGCGTCCGCCTGATCGCAATTTTAGTTCCCTGGTCCCCGAACCGCCTCATCTCAGCATCTCCCGCTCGCCGAACTGTGAGTATTGATCTAAATAAATCGTTTCAACGTCTCAAGTCTCCCGGGCCGAGCCGGGTGCCAATTGGCTAGGTCCTTGTGGGGGTGCGCAGGTCTGCGCGGCTCTGAGTTGTAGTGAACCTACAAAACGGATGCCGTGGGCGGCATATATCGTTGTCGTCGGGGTACCGGGCATTTCGCGACCGTGACCTGCGGTCCTAACGTTGCGATCACCACTCTCGCGCGAACAGTTAGGACCAACCATGGTTGACACGGCCCTGCGCCTCAGCAGCCGATCGACGACGATCGACCCTCGCCTCGACGTCAGCGTTGACACCGGCCCGATCAAGTCCATCGGCGACCCGACCGCCCCGGCGGTCAATGTTGAGGTACTCGGACGTCAGCTGCTCGGCACCTGGGCCGACGTGCGCCTCGCCGCCCGTGAAGTCACCGCGCGCCCCGACATGCAGCGCATCGAGGGCCTCTCGATGGCTGACCACCGCCTGCGCGTGCTCGAGCAGCTCAAGGTGCTCGCCGCCAACGGCCACGTGCTGCGTGCCTTTCCCAAGCACCTCGGCGGGCAAGACGACCACGGCGGAAACATCGCCGGCTTCGAAGAGCTCGTCATCGCTGACCCGAGCCTGCAGATCAAGGGCGGCGTGCAGTGGGGCCTGTTCGGTGCCGCCGTGCTGCACCTCGGCACAAAGACCCACCACGACAAATACCTGCCCGGTATCATGAACCTGAGCGTTCCCGGGGCATTCGCCATGACCGAGATTGGCCACGGTTCCGACGTCGCGAGCATCGGCACCACCGCGACCTTCGACGCCGACACCGGCGAGTTCGTCATCAACACCCCGTTTCGCGCCGCGTGGAAGGACTACCTCGGCAACGCCGCGAAAGACGGCATCGCCGCCGTGCTGTTCGCGCAGCTCATCACCCAGGGCGTCAACCACGGCGTGCACGCCTTCTACCTGCCCATTCGCGACGCGAACGGCGACTTCCTGCCCGGTGTCGGCGGCGAAGACGACGGCCTCAAGGGTGGCCTCAACGGCATCGACAACGGCCGACTGCACTTCGAGAACGTGCGCATCCCGCGCGAAAACCTGCTCAACCGGTACGGCGATGTCGCCGAAGACGGCACCTACACCAGCCCGATCGGCAGCCCCGGCCGCCGCTTCTTCACCATGCTCGGCACCCTGGTGCAGGGTCGCGTGTCGCTCGACGGTGCCGCCACCGCGGCATCCGCTCTAGCTTTGACCATCGCGATCACCTACGGAAGCCAGCGCCGCCAGTTCACCGCCGGAAGCGACACCGACGAAGAGGTCATCCTCGACTACCAGCGCCACCAGCGCCGGTTGTTCCCGCGCCTCGCCACGACCTACGCGCAGACCTTCGCGCACGATGAATTCCTGGTGAAGTTCGACGAGGTGTTCAGCGGCAAGGCCGACACCGACGACGACCGGCAAGACCTGGAGACCCTCGCCGCCGCGCTCAAGCCGCTCTCCACCTGGCACGCGCTCGACACCCTGCAGGAGGCCCGCGAAGCCTGCGGCGGCGCCGGATTTCTGGCCGAGAACCGCCTCGTCGGCCTGCGCGCCGACCTCGACATCTTCGCGACCTTCGAGGGCGATAACAACGTGCTGCTGCAGCTCGTTGCCAAGCGACTGCTCACTGATTACAGTCGCAAATTCGCCAAAGCGGATGTCGGCGCCCTCGCCCGCTACGTCGTGCAGCACGCTGCTGGTCGCGCGTACCATGGCACCGGTCTGCGAACCCTCGGGCAGACGGTTTTCGATCGGGGGTCCACGGCCCGCTCCGTCGGCGCCCTTCGCGATGCCGATGTGCAGCGCGAGCTGCTCACCGATCGGGTCGAGAGCATGATCGGCGAGGTCGCCGGCAAGTTGCGCGGCGCCACCAAACTGCCCAAGAAGCAGGCCGCCGACCTGTTCAACGCGCACCAGAACGAGCTCATCGAAGCGGCCCGGGCCCACGGGGAACTACTGCAGTGGGAGTCGTTCACACGGGCACTCGAGGCGACGGCGGATTCCGGTACCAAGCAGGTGCTCACCTGGCTGCGCGACCTGTTCGGCCTCAGCCTGGTGGAGAAGAACCTGGCCTGGTACCTCATCCACGGTCGCCTTTCCGCCCAGCGCGCTCAGGCCGTCACGGCGTACATCGACCGGCTCATCGCGCGCATTCGACCGCATGCGCTCGATCTCGTCGACGCGTTCGGCTACTCGCCAGACCACCTGCGGGCGACGATCGCGAGTGGCATTGAGCGCGAGCGGCAAACCGAAGCCCGCGATTACTACGCCGCCCAACGGGCGTCTGGGACCGCGCCCGCCCCCGAGAAGCCGGTCAAGAAGTAGTCCTGCCCGTCGTACTCAGGTACGACACAGGTGGCGCACAATCATCCCCATGGTTGATGCGCCACATTGAGGGGAGACCATACCGTTTGATAGGGGGGCTTCAGAGCAGTGAAACGAGGCTCTCCCACTAACGGAATGAGGCGGTCGTGATCCAGGCACAGTCCCTGACCAAGCACTACGGAAGCAAGACCGCGGTCGACGCGGTCGACTTCGTGGTGCAACCGGGCAAGGTCACCGGTTTTCTCGGGCCGAACGGCGCGGGCAAGTCCACAACGATGCGCATGATCGTCGGCCTGGATCGTCCCAGCGCCGGCTCGGTCATCGTCAACGGCAAACCGTACCACGAGCACAAGGCTCCGCTGCGTGAGGTCGGCGTGCTGCTCGACGCCACGGCCGTGCACACCGGTCGCAGCGCCTACAACCACCTGCGCGCCATGGCCGCCACGCACAACATCCCCACCAGCCGGGTACACGAGGTCATCAATCTCACCGGCCTCGAGTCCGTCGCCCGCAAACGCGCTGGCGGATTCTCGCTCGGCATGGGCCAGCGCCTCGGCATCGCCGCGGCGTTGCTCGGCGACCCGGCCACGCTCATCCTCGACGAGCCGGTCAACGGCCTCGACCCCGAGGGCGTGCAGTGGGTGCGCAAGCTCACCAGACAGCTCGCGGCCGAGGGCCGCACCGTGCTGCTCTCCTCGCACCTCATGAGCGAGATGGCGCTCACCGCCGACCACCTCATCGTGCTCGGTCGCGGCCGGGTGATAGCGGATGCCTCGGTCGCCGATATCATCGCCTCGGCTGCCCAGAATACGGTTCGCGTACGCACCCCGCACACCGCGGCCCTCGCAACCCTGCTGGCGCAGACGGATGTGACCATCACCAACATCGAGCAGGACGTACTCGAGATCAGCGGACTGACCGTGTCCGAAATTGGTGAGTGCGCCGCCGCCGCCCAGATCTCCCTGCACGAACTCTCCGCGGTAAGCGCCTCGCTCGAGGACGCCTACATGAAACTCACCCAGAACGAAGTGGAGTATCGCACCGGCGACGCTTCCTCCCCCACCGAAGCGGAGGCGGCTCGGTGAGCACCGTAGCCCACCCCACCCCGCCATCCACTGCGCGCACATCCTTCGCGTCGACCGGCTCCGGGCTCAGCTTCACCGGCCTGCTCCGCTCCGAATCGATCAAGTTGTGGAGCCTGCGCTCCACATACTGGACCTTCTCCCTCGTTGTCGTGGCCGCGCTTGGCATTGCGGTGCTGATGTCGTTTGCCATGTCGGCCGGGTACGACCCGGCCACCGGTGCTGCCATGGGTATCGACACCGCGCAGATGTTCGTTATCGTCTCAACATCTGGGTTGAGCCTCGGACAGCTGATCGTCGCCGTGCTCGGCGTGCTCTCGATCAGTGGTGAGTATTCGAGCGGCATGATCAAGTCGACGTTCAGCGCGGTGCCGAACCGTCTGCCCGCACTCTGGGCCAAGGTCTGCGTGTTGTTCGGATTCACCTTCGTGGTGGGCCTGGTCAGCGTGATCGGGTCGTACCTCGTGGCCATCCCCATCCTGGGAGCCAAAGACATCACCGCGAACCTATTCGACGTTGACGTGATTCTGCCGTTGCTTGGAAACGTGCTGTTCCTGGCTCTGATCGCAGTCTTCGCCATCGGCATCGGCACGATCGTGCGCAGCAGCGCCGGCGGCATCGCGACGGTGCTTGGAATCATCCTGCTCCTGCCGACCGTCGTTGGCCTTTTTTCGATGCTCGTCGGGTGGGTAGCCGACATCGTGCCGTTCATGTTCACCGTGGCCGGCTCCGAGATGATCACCCCGAACACCATGGAATCCTGGCAGGCGTTCCTGGTTGTTCTCGCCTGGGTCGCTGTGAGCCTCGGTACGGCCGCCCTGCTGCTCAAGCGCCGCGACGCCTGACCCGTACCATCGAAGAATGAGAACCCACACGTCTCCCCCCGAGCGCGCACTCGCAGCGGGGGGAGACGTGCGTCTGCCCACCCCTCCCGGAGTCGTGCGGCGGTTCTGGACCCGGCATCCGCACCTGGCCGACACGCTCATCGCGTTGATCTACGTCGTGCCGATGGCGCTCACCCTTCTTGTAAACCTGCTTGACGCCGAGCCGGCCCCGCTGCGTGATATTCTCCCGAACGCCGCCATCATGCTGCTCCTGGCCGCTGCCCTGTTCTGTCGCCGACGGATGCCGCGGCTCGGTCTGGCCCTGACCTGGGTCAGCCTGCTCACCTTTGCCGACTACGGCGAAGCCCACCTCGTGGCTCAGCTCCTCGCGCTCTACGCTGTCGCGGTGTACTCCGACGTGCGCAGCGCCTGGATCGGCTTCGGTGCGTCGACGGTGCTGACGAGTCTGGCCGCGTGGCACACCGTGAATCCGGCCGAGGTGCCCTGGATCCCCGTGGCCATCCAGGTGGCGATCATGATGTTCGCCGCCACCCTGGTCGGCGTCAACATGGGCAACAGCAAACGCTATGTGGCCTCGCTGCTCGAGCTGGCAGCGCAATTGACCCGCGAACGCGACCAACAGGCGCAGTTCTCGCGTATCTCCGAGCGGTCTCGCATCGCTGCCGAAATGCACGACGTGGTCGCCCACAGTCTGTCCGTTATGGTGGCGCTCGCCGACGGTGCCCATGCCATCGCTGCCAAAGACATCGGGCGATCCCGTGCGGCGATGCTTGACGTTGCTGTCACCGGGCGCCGATCGATGACCGAGATGCGGCGCCTGCTCGGGGTGCTCGACGTCGGTACCGCGCCGGTTCCGCTCGCACCGCAGCCGGGCATCGATCAACTCGCCGACCTCGTCGAATCCTTTCGATCGACCGGGCTCCCCGTCGTGTTGGAACGCAGCGGACGCGAACCCACCAACCCGAGCGTGCAGCTGACCATCTTTCGGCTGGTGCAGGAGTCGCTCACCAACGTGCTGCGCTACGCCGATACGCCGACCCGGGTCGTGGTGCGGCTGAATTCGGCGCCCGGAAGAGCCGAGGTCACGGTCAGCGACAATGGTCGGCTGCGCCGCGAACCGAGCGCTCATGCGTTCGGCCGCGGCCTGATCGGCATGCAGGAACGGGTGTCTATCTACGGCGGAACTTTTGAAGCCGGAGCGGGACTCCACGACGGGTGGCGCGTGCACGCCGCTATGACTTTCGAGAATGAACCGCGACAACCGGCCGTCGACGAGGAGAGATGACGGGACCAGGCATGGCCCCGCTGCCCGATCCGATCCGCATCATGCTCGTCGACGACCAGGCGCTTCTGCGCGTGGGTTTTCGCATGGTGCTTGAGGCCGAAGACGACTTCAGCGTCGTCGCCGAAGCGGGCGACGGCGCTCAGGCGATTGCGCTCGCCGCGAGTGTGCGCCCGCAGGTCATCCTGATGGACGTGCGCCTGCCGGGACTCGACGGCATCGAGGCAACCCGGCAGATTATGGCGGCCCAGCCGGAAGCCCGCATCATCATCCTCACGACCTTTGACCTCGACGAGTACGCGTTCGGTGGGTTGCGCGCCGGCGCGAGCGGCTTTCTGCTGAAAAACGCCGAACCGGGGGAACTGATCGACGCCATTCGCACGGTGGTCTCGGGGGAGGCCTCCGTTTCACCGCGGGTGACCCGGCGCCTGCTCGACCTCTTCGGCACCCAGCTGCCGCAGGCCGGCGCCCATGACGCCGATACTGCGGCCGCCGTCGCGGCCCTCACCGAACGGGAGACCGAGGTCTTTCTGGCGATCGCCGAGGGACTCTCCAACTCCGAACTGGCCGAGCGGTTCTTTCTCTCCGAGTCGACCGTGAAAACCCATGTCGGCCGCATCCTGCACAAACTCGGCCTGCGGGACCGGGTGCAGGCGGTTATTCTGGCCTACGAGCAGGGTCTCGTCGGCCGCTGATCCCGGCGGCCCCATGGGCGGGGCATAGGCTCAGGGTATGCGTACCTTCTACCCCGAGTGTGAACCCTACGAAACCGGCATGCTCGATGTCGGTGACAATCAGACCATCTACTGGGAGGCCTCGGGCAATCCCGACGGCAAGCCGGCGGTATATCTGCACGGCGGCCCGGGCGGCGCATCCGGCGCGGACCAGCGGCGGGTGTTCGACCCGGCGAAGTACCGCATCATCCTGTTCGACCAGCGTGGCTGCGGCCTCAGCACGCCGCACGCGAGCGCGCCCGACGTCGACCTGAGCGTCAACACCACCTGGGCCCTCGTGGCCGACCTGGAAAAACTGCGCGAGCACCTCGGCATCGAGCGCTGGCTGGTCTGCGGAGGATCGTGGGGCAGCACCTTGGCTCTCGCCTACGCCGAGACGCACCCCGAGAAGGTCACCGAGCTCGTCGTGCGCGGCATCTTCACACTGCGACCGGTCGAGCTCGACTGGTTCTACGAGGGCGGCGCCGCCGCGATCTACCCCGACCTGTGGGAGTCGTTCCTCGCGCCCGTTCCCGAAAATGAGCGCGGTCACCTGATTCAGGCTTATGGCCGGCTGCTGCACGACCCCGACCAGTTCGTGCGCGAACGTGCCGGCGTGGCCTGGGCCACCTGGGAATCCTCGACGATCACCCTGCTGCAGGAGCCCGACAAGATCGCACACTTCTCAGACCCTGCCTTTGCGGTGGCATTCGCTCGTATCGAAAACCATTTCTTCGCCAACCGGGGCTGGTTCACCCCGAACCAGCTCATCGACAACGCGTCCCGACTCGCCGACATTCCTGGCGTCATCGTGCAGGGCCGCTATGACATGTGCACCCCCGCGTTCACCGCGTGGGACCTGCACAAGAACTGGCCGGAAGCCGAATTCCAGCTGATTCCCGACGCCGGCCATGCCTTCGACCAGCCCGGCATCCTCGACGCCATCATCGAGGCGACCGACCGCTTCGCCGCCTAGTGCGCTGAGAATTTATCAGGCAATCCTGACCGATCTGCAATACTGACCCCATGACCGACTCGATCTTCGCCTCCCTCGCCGTCGTGGTGGTGAATTTCGGGTCGTCTACGTTGCTCGAAGAGAACCTGCAACCGCTGTCCCGATCGGCACCGGGCCTGCAGGTCGTCGTCGTTGACAACTTCACCGATGCGGCCGAGCAGGCCAGAGTGACGGCGCTCGCCGAACGAGAGGGCTGGCACCACGTGCTGTCGCCAACCAACCGCGGTTTTGGCGGTGGAATGAATCTCGGCGTCGCGCGGGCGCAGCAGACCGGCCGCACCCACTTTCTTCTGTTGAATCCGGACGCCGTCATCCCCGCCGACCAGGTCGCCCGCCTGCTCGAGGTTGTCACGGCGCATCCGCTCACCCTGGTATCGCCGCGCATCCTGCGGCCGGACGGCACGGTGTGGTTTGACGGAAGCGATCTGTATCTCGCCGACGGCCGCGTGCGCGCGACTCGCAGACGTGGGGACTTTGTGAGCGCACGGGTCACGCCGTGGCTGAGCGGCGCCTGCCTCCTGATCAGTTCCGAGCTCTGGCGCCGGGTCGGCGGGTTCAGCGACGACTATTTTTTGTACTGGGAAGACGTCGAGCTCTCGCACCGGGTGTTACAGGCCGGGGGAGCCGTTACGGTCTGTGCCAACGCGCAAGCGACCCACGCACAGGGCGGCACCCAGGGCGCCGGCCAGCACAGCGCCGGCCAGGCCAAGTCGTACTCCTACTACTACTACAACGTGCGCAACCGCCTGGTCTACGCGGCCCGCAACCTCGACGACGACGACCGCCGCCGCTGGCGTCACCGCAGCGTGCAGTCGGCCTGGGAGGTCATCTCCCGCGGGGGTCGACGCCAGTTGCTCGTCTCGTTGCAGCCCCTCATTGCTGCGGCTCGGGGGCTGCGTGACGGCCTGGCCTATCGGCCGGCTCCCGCCGCCAGGCCCACGACGGCCCCGACAGGAACGACTCCGACAGGAACGACTCCGACAGGAACGAACTAGCGCCTGCGCCGCCGAGTGAACCGTTTCGCGTATTCGCGCAGGGTCACAAAGTCGGTGCGTCGCACGCCGTAGAACTGCAGAGGGTTGATGCCGAATTTGCGATACATGAACATCAGATTCAGGTTGCTCGAGATCAGGTTGCCGGCCAGGGTTGCCAGCGCGGCCCCCATCGCCCCGAGCGGTGGTGCCAGTAGAATCAGCAGTCCAATATTCACCAGGCAGGCGATCAGCAACGACATGCTGCGCAGGCCGGGGCGTCCGCGCGCGCTCAGGCCGGAACCGCCGATCGACCCCGGCGTACCGAGCACCACCGCGGTGAGCAACACGACGGCCACCGGCAGCGCCGGCCGAAAATCTTCGCCGAATAGAAACGGCAGCCACCACAGCATGCTGATGCCGAGGAACAGCGCGGCCAGGCCGCACAGCATTGTCGAAATGCGGGCCGAGGATGCGAGGCGTGCGTCGACCGAATCGGCAGCATCCGCCACGAAGGTCACGTCACGAACCGCTTGGTTAATGATCAGCGGAAGCTCGCTCACGCTCACCGCGACCACGTACAGCCCGAGCTGATAGGTGCCGGCGAACGGCGTCATGAGCACTTGGTCCAGCCGGGAGAGCAGAATTCCCGACAGCGAGCCGACCCAGATGCGCAGGCCGTAGCTGAGCAGCCCGGCCGTGCGCGCCTCCCGGGGCACCTCGAAGGCGCGCGGGTCGAGGCTGCGCATGCGCCCGATATAGACGAACAGCCCGGTCACCGGCATAGCCGCCACGGCAATCGTCGCCACGAGCGGGGTCAGGGTGCCGGTGATCCAGAACGGAATCAGCACGGCGAGCCGGAGCGACGAGGTGATGATGCGTTCCAGCGCGACCAGCCGCCAGCTTTGGGTAGCGGATGCCACCCCGCGGAACACGCCGACCAACAGGTTGGGCACAATGGCCAGGCAGGCCACCAGGATGAGCTGCTGCACCGTGGGGTCACCGCCGCTGAGCCAGGCGGCCGACAACACGACGGCGCCCATGGCGAGCAGTCCGGCAACGACCAGAATCAGCAAGCCCCGGTTCGACGCATTGCGGGCCAGGGTGGGGTTGCGGGCGATCGCCCAGGTGACAGCTTCGGGAACGCCGAAGGTCGCGACGGTAACCACGAGGGCCAGTGGTGCGGTTGCGGCGGCCACCGCGCCGCGACCGTCGACACCGAGGGCCTGGGCCAGGATCGGACCGGAGAACAGCGCGACGAGGGGGGGGAAAGCGTTTCCAATCAGCGCAATCGTCATGTTGCGCGACACCGAGTTCGACGCCGCCGCCCGACGCGTGGTCGGGCCGGCCACAGGCTCAGCAGGCCGCTGGGCCGGCGCCGGTCCGCGGGGTCGCCTAGGCACCAACGTCGCTCACCACCGGCACGGCAGACGGCTCCAGCGGAAGACTGGACAACCCACCCGAATCGCGTGGGTCATCGCGCAGTACCCGCTGTCGTTCGAGCGCGCCGACGCACGCCGCGAACTGCGCGTCGTTACCGCCCTCGGTCACGTTCAGCCGATAGAGGGTGCCGCGTTGCGAACCGGGAATCGCCGGATATTCCGCCTGGCTTTCGCCGACCTGTCGCGCGCGAATGCCGTGCCGCACTCCCACCGAGTAGACCCACAGATCGTCGGCCCGCGGGGCGACTCGCAGAAAGGCGTCTCCCTCGGCGCGCAGGGCGTCGAGCAACCCGAGCGGGTAGTAGATGCCGGAGACGCCGGTGCAGAGCGTTCGAAAACTTGCGGCAGTGCCGCGGGCGGCGACCCACTCGGAATAGGGCGCCACCCGGTCGCCGTCGAAGGTGATGGTGTGGGCGCGCTGGCCGGTGATATCCAGCGGATGCCGAGCGGCCGCTTCGAGCAGCTCGGCCAGCCACGTGCGAGGATATAACACGTCGTCGTCGGCGGCGACCAGGGGAAGCGTCGGCCCGGTCAGGGCATACGGATATTGCTTCTTGTGCGGCCCGAAGTCGGGGCAGGAACGAATCTCCAAACCCCTCCGCTGCAAGCGACGAAGCGTGGCCGGCGGGTGTGTCACGGTCGTCGTGTCATCGAGCCAGAGGATCAGCCGTCGGGGGCGAACTCGCCCGGCAGCAATGGTCTCGAGGGCGTAGAACACCAGGTCGATTCGATGGCCGAACGAGGTCAGGTTCACCACGACGGCGCCCGATCCCGTCACGGCTCGGCGGCTGAGCCGGTTGGTCAGTCGCAGGCTGGCGAGGCGTGCCCTGATACCCGCGCGCTGGGCCAAGGCGGCCGGGTCCCGGCGCAGGTCGGCGAAGAGCCGATCGAGTTTATTGATGACCACAGGCTGCTTCCGGTCGCACGATGAAAATCTCTCATGAAATCGCCACTATACAGGGCAGGCCACCCACCCCCGCGCCCCCTTCTCGGGGGGGTGATGTTCTCTCAGTTTGAGTCGGATCGCTCTTGTCGCTACTGCACGGAGCCGTCTATTCTTATGCACGATGTGGCTGCGCAACAGGAGTCGGTGCCCGTACCGTTCCTGTGCGGCCCGGGTGGTGGTGGCTAGTGTCCCCTCAGGTGCGCTCCAACGAAACAGCACTGCGCCCCGCTCCGGCGCCGCCCCCGCGTACCCGCACGGGTCGTTTCGTGTACCGGGCGCCGCCCATCGTCAACAAATTCATCGTCGTGGTTGTTCTGGTCGTCGTCGCGATGCGGCTCGACATCGACCAGGGCGTCACCGTGGGCGCCGTGGCCTGTGTGGCACTGTTTCCCGTGTGGTTTCCGGTGCTGCGCCAGTATTGGGGCGCACGACTGCTTCTGCTCGGCGGAGTGGTCGCGATCGGCTCGGGCATCTGGCTCGCCGCTCTGTCGGCACCCACGCACGACACGAGCCTCGGCCAGGCCCTCGGCGCGATCGCCGGTCTGGTTGGTTTGCTGGCCGGCGTTGGATTCGTGCTTTGGGCGCGCACGGTTCTGCCGGATTCCCAGATCGCAATTTGGTACGGCGTCGGAATTCTGCTCGGCGTCTCGCCCTCAAGTGAGCTGTACGCGGCCAACCCGTGGCGGTTCGGATACTCGGTGGCCCTGACCATTCTGCTGCTCGGAATCACCCTGCAGCTGCGCCGTCGCTGGCTGGAACTAGCCGTCGCGCTGCTGCTCACCGTCGTCGCCACCGTGACGGATGCCCGATCCACGTTCGCGTTCATGCTTCTGACGGTGCTGTTGGTCGCTTGGCAAATGCGCCCCACCCGACCCACGCGCGGCAAGTCGGCACTGCGCGCCCTGCTCGGACTCGGCGTGCTCGCCCTCATCGTTTTCAACGTGATCCAGGCGCTCATCCTCGACGGAGCGCTCGGGGAAGCCACCCGGCAGCGCACCCTCGCCCAGCTCGAGGAGACCGGTTCGCTCATCCTCGGCGGCCGTCCTGAACTCACCGCGACGATCGCGCTCATGCAGCATCAGCCGTGGGGGTTCGGCGTGGGTACCGCACCCAATCCGCAAGATATCCTGGCCGCCAAAACCGGTATGGCGGCAATCCACTACGACCCGAACAATGGGTACGTCGATAACTACATGTTCGGCGGGCACGTCGAACTGCACTCGATCATCGGCGATTTCTGGGCAGGTTTCGGCATTCCCGGGCTTCTCCTCGCCCTCATCATTCTCGTACTCATCGTGCGCAGCATCGGCAAGCACGTGTCGTCCAATACCGCCAGTGCCGTGCTGCTCTACCTCGGCATCAAGGCCGTCTGGTTCATGTTCTTCGGCCCGTTCTTCAGCTCCTCGGTCTTGCTCGTGCTCGTGCTCGGACTGCTCATCACCCGCAAGGCGCCCGCCGCAACGGATGCCGCGCTGCTGCGCCCCGCAGCCCTCCGCCCCGCGCTGGTTCGGCTCCGACGATGAGCGGCACGAGGCCGTCGACCGAACGCATCGGTTGGGTTGACACCGGTCGGGGTATCGCCATCCTGCTCGTCGCCCTGTTCCACTCCGTGAATTGGCTGCTCGGCGCCGGTTTCGATATTCCGTACTGGCGAGAAATCAACGACGGGCTGTCGTCGATGCGCATGCCCCTGTTCTTCGTCTTATCGGGCCTGTTCGCCCCTAAATGGCTTCTCAAGCCCTGGCGCGATCTGTGGACGGTCAAGGTGCGTCTCTACCTCTGGGTGTTCCTGCTCTGGGAGGTGGTCGGCTCGATCGTGTTCCTGCTCGGCCAGACCATGAAGGGCGAGGGCTTCGGCTTGCGCCAGGCAGTGCTGGGCCTCGTGATGTCGCCGGTACTGCCCCGGTTTGAGCTGTGGTTCATCTGGGCGTTGTCGATCTTCTTCGTCGTCGCCAAGCTCAGCCGCCGGGTGGATCCTCGGCTGCAACTCGTGATCGCCGGCGCCGTGTCACTCGTCGCCCTGAGCGGACTGGAGACGGCCAACGTGGGCTGGTCCGGCTCGCTCAAGTATTACTTCTTCTTTCTGGCGGGCATCTACCTGCGCAGCTGGATCATTCGCATCGGCACGGTCGACAGCCGGCTGCTGATCGGTGCGGCGATACTACTGTGGGTGGCCGTCACCGCCACCGTCGCGCTGCTCGAGCTGCGCGACGTATTCGGCCTGTACTTTCTCAACTGCCTGGTCGGTGTCATCGGCGGCATCGCGTTCAGTCGCACCCTGCGCGGCGCGCGCTGGTTCGGTGCGATCGGGCGGGTCACCCTGCCCATCTACTTGGCGCACACACCCATCGTCATCCTGATTTCCTTCGTGCTCTCCCTGCCGAACTTCTTTCCCGCCCTCGCCGGTATCGCGCCCATACTCCCGCCCATTCTCGCGGTCACGGCCGTTCTGCTCGCCCTCGCGCTCAACCGATTCGCATCGCGCAGCTGGCTGCGCTACGCCTACGAGCCGCCGCCGTTTGTCACCGAGCTCGGGCAGCGCCGCCGCCGCATTCGCCCCGCCCGATCGACCGAAGAGTCGACATGACCGGGGTGCCGGCAATAGTCCCGGGCCGAGACGCCTGGATCGACGTCGCGAAGGGAATCGCGATCACCCTGGTCGTGCTCTATCACTCCATCATGTACTTGGACGAGGTTGGGCTGGCCGGCGCACTCGCCCCGCTCAATCCGCTGTTCGACACGTTTCGCATGCCCCTGTTTTTCTTCATGTCTGGAATTCTGGCCGCGTCGGCCATCCGCTTGCCGTACTGGCAGTTGTTTCGCAAGCGTATGTCGCTGCTCCTGTATCTCTACGGTGCGTGGGTCACCATGCAGACGCTTTTTCTGCTCGCTCTGCCGCCGATCAGCCCGTCGGGAACGCCGAACGCCACGTGGGCCAGCCTTGTCACCCTGTTCCTTCGGCCCAGTTCCAATCTGTGGTTCATCTACGCGTTGCCCCTGTTTTTCACCCTGTCCTGGCTGATGCGGCGGTGGCCTCCGCTCCTGCAGGTCGCGCTCACCATGGTCATCGCGGTGCTGTTCGGTGCGCAGCTGCTGCACACCGGCTCGCCCTGGGACAAGATGGGCAAATACCTCGTGTTTTTCATCGCCGCCATCTACGTGGGGCCGCTCGTACGTCGCCTCGTGCCATCCGTACGGTGGTGGCATGTTGCGATGTTGTGCCTCGGGTACGCCGCACTCGTCGTCATCACCACGAAACTGACGCTGACCCGGGTTCCGTTCGTGCTGCTGGTGCTGAGCACGCTCGCTGTCATCGTCGGCATCACCGTGGCCGTGCTGCTCGCCAGGATGCCCGCTTTCGATTTCGTGCGCTCACTCGGCTCCCGCACCCTGCCGATTTATCTCCTGCACACCTTTCCGATGACGGCGCTCGCGGCTATTTTGGTCGCCTTCGACGTGCGCGTTCCGGCGATGATTGCGACAGCGTTGCCGCCGCTGCTCTGCGCCGGAGCGATAGTGGTTGCTCTGGCGCTGCACCGGCGGTTCCACGCGGTTCCGGGTGTCTTCACGGTGCCGGTCGCATCCTGGGTCATTACGCCGCAGCGCGCCGTGATTTCGACGAGCCCGCCAGGTTGATTTGACGTAATTTCATTTTTGGGTAACACTCTAAACACTATCGGTGACTCCCTGCGGTTGCCTCAACCGCATACCCGAACGTGCACCACCCGAAATGAATTCATGACCGATCGTATCTCGCGTACCCATCGTCGACCCTCAAGCCTCAGTCACCGCAGTACCCATCCCACCAATGTGCACCACCCGGACGTCCACCGTTTTGATCCACCTCGTCCCCGCCTCAACCGCTCCGAGTTGCCCCACCCGGTTCGCCCTGAGCGCACACGAACGTGGCGCTTCACGAGCACGCGGAGCCCGAGCTTCGTGGCCGCCGTCACCCTCGCCCTGCTCATCCCCCTGGCCGGCCTGGCCGCTCCGGCTCAGGCTGCAACCGGAGGCGTCGTGCGTATCGCCACCGCGAGCGACAGCACCACCGGAGTTCCTTCTGGTACGGTCCTGAAGGTGCACACTGGCGATCTCAATATCACCCAGGCCGGCACCGTCATCAGCGGACTGGACATTCGCGGCCTGGTCAAGATCAACGCGATCAACGTGACGATCAAAAACTCGATCATTCGCGGACGGAGTGTCAGTGCTCCCGCTGCGCTGGTCAACAACCTCGGTGGGCGCTCCGGCCTGAGGATCATCGACTCGGAGCTGTACCCGTCGACGCCGTCACCCGATATCAATGGGATCTACGGCTACAACTTTGCCCTGACCCGCGTCGACATCCACGGCGTCATTGACGGTGCTCACCTCACCGGCAGTAACGTCACTATCGCCAATTCCTGGCTGCACGGCAACCTGCACTACGCCAGTGACCCGAATCAGGGCGGCAAACCGAGCCATGATGACTCCATCCAGATTCAAAAGGGCAGCAACATCACGGTGTATGGAAGTACCCTGAGCGGCTCCCACAATGCCGGGGTACAGATCACCCAGGACACCGGAGACGTGTCGAACTTCTCCTTCAAGAACAACTTCGCTGATGGCGGAGCCTGCACCATCAATGTGGCCCAGAAATCGTACGGCCCCGTCTACGGCACCGTGATCACCGACAATAAGTTCGGCCGCAATACCAAGGTCGCCAACTGCGCCATTATTTCGCCCAGTACGACCAAGATCAGCACGGCACGCAATTACTACACACCCGACAGCACAATCGTCTCGGTGCATGCCGGGTAGCCCGCCCTTCGGCTGCCACATGATCAGCACTGTGCCCAGTGGCACTGTGCGGTAACCGATGCTCCCGTGTCGGGGCAGCCCGTAGTGCGCTCGCGCGCCTCAAGGTATTCACAACTTTCCGTTTGACCAACTCTTTCTGATACGGAAAGCTGTACCAACGACCGGCGGCTCCCTTCAGCTGCCCCGCCCAACACGTCCCGAAACGTGTGCAGGACACGAAATTACATTTATGAAACTCAACTCGAAACTAATCCACGGCTTACCCGCCCCCAGGAACGTTCGTTCCCGGTTTAGTCGTGCGCGCACGACGGCCATCGCCACTGTCGCCCTGGGACTGACCGGTGCATTCATTGGGATCGCGCCCGCCCAAGCCACGGAACCGTCGGAGGCGAACTACACGATCTCCTCGTGGGTCGCCGACCCGGTGGTGACCCCCGCGGCCGACACCGCGTCGAAAACGGGCCTGACCCCGGCCCAGTTGCGCTGGCTCCTGGCGCAGCTGTTTCCGCCGGTGGCTCCAGCGCCGGTTGTGGCGCCCGCGCCGCAGCCGGCGCCAGCGCCAGCTCCTACTCCCGTTCCTGCTCCGGCCCCGGCGCCGGTGCCGGCCCCAGCGCCCGCCCCCGTTCCGGTTCCGGTTCCGGTTCCGGTTCCGGCTCCCGTTCCGGTGCCGACTCCACCATCGACGGGAGGCACACCGAACGCCAGCAATACCGGAGTGCCTGCCGGCACCGCGCTGACGGTGCATAACGGTGACCTGACAATCACGAAGGCCGGAACCGTCATTGACGGCCTGGACATTCGCGGCATGGTCAAGATCGAAGCGCCCAATGTCACCATTAGAAACTCGATCGTGCGTGGACGGGACCTGAGCGGTCCGATGGCCCTCATTGGCAATCTCGGAGGCTTCGAAAATCTGCGCATCATCGACACCGAACTGTTTCCCTCCACGCCGTCACCCGACGTGCAAGGCATCTACGGCTATAACTTTGAGGCAACCCGCCTCAACATTCACGGTGTGATTGATGGCATTCACCTGACCGGTGGAAACGTCGCGATCACGGACTCGTGGGTGCACGACAACCTACACTACGACCGGGACCCGAATCAGGGCGGAACGCCGAGCCATGACGATTCCATTCAGATTCAGGAAGGGTCGAACATTCGCATCGACGGCAATCGGCTAACCGATGCGTGGAACGCCTCCGTGCAGGTCACCCAGGACCGCGGTGACGTGTCCAATCTCACCATCACGAATAACCTCGCCGATGGCGGTGGATGCTCGATCAACCTCGCTGAAAAAGCGTACGGCCCCCTGCAGGGCGTGGTCATCAGTGACAACACGTTTGGCCGTAACACTCGGGTCGATGATTGCGCGGTGATTGCCCAGTCGTCCACGAAGGTGAAGATGGCGCACAACTATTACACGCCCGACGACACCCTGGTCGTAGTTCACCCGGGGTAACCGGCGCACCCGGCCAGGAACGAAAGGGCGGGTCCCTCGTGCGGTGCACGAGGGACCCGCCCTTTGGTCGATGCGGTGGCGGGGGCGGTGGCTGGCTCTAGGAGGTGCCCTCAATCGTTTTCGCCTGCCAGCGTGCCGTGGCATCCGGTCGCGTCAGCGCGTCGAGCGCTCGGCGTAGCATCGTGCTGGAGGTGTTGACCGTGTACGGAAAATACACGACTTCCACGCCGACAGTCGCAAATTCATGCTCGAGGCGTGTACCCCGTAGTGTGCCACGCCAATCGTCACCCTTGAAAAAGACATCGAATCGCAGCTGGCGCCAGGTCTCCATTTTGTCTTCTACGACCTCGGCAACAGCCTCATCGACGAATGAGATGTGTCGCACGATCTCGAGACGTTCGACCAAGGGCACCACCGGGGTGACGCCCTTCGTCAGCTCCAGCATTTCATCGGACACCACGCCGGCGATCAGGTAGTCGCACTGACTCTTGGCGTGCTTGAGAATATTGAGATGGCCCACGTGAAAGAGATCGAACCCGCCAGCGGCGTAGCCGATGAGAAGAGGTTTCGCCCCGTCGGCGTCTGGCTGGTGGGGGAGGGGGTATTCTGCGGCCATAAAGTGCTCAGATTTCTCTCAGGCTGCCCCGCGTGCGCGGCAGGATTCGGGTAGGAGAATTATGTGGAAGTAGTGAGGAATCCTAACGTCTATCCAGCGACGTGACTAGGGTGCAATGCGGCGCGTCACTGTGGCCGGTCACCGGTCACCGGTCACAGTGGCTGGCGCAGCATCCGGTGCGGTTCTTTCATAATTGCGCCAATTTTTGGCCCTGCAAATTTCGATTATGCGGCTTGGGAAAAAAAGGAAACTGAGTATAATTCCCACACACCGGGGGTCGTTTCGAGGCCACCGACCAAAAGAAATTGAGGCTCTCCTATGTTGTGGCGTTTTCGCTCTCCCGTGACAGCCTTGGTCGCACCGGCAGTTCTTGTCGGCGCTATATTTACCGGGACGGGAGCGGCCCAGGCCGACACGTCACCGCCCAGCGCTTCCACCCCGAAGACCGTTGCAGCGGATGCCCTGCCCACGGCGCAGATCAACGGCGTCGTGTGGTCGCAGGTGATCGTGGGCAACACGGTCTACGTCGGCGGCGAATTTACCAGGGCGCGTCCGGCAGGAGCATCAGCCGGCACGAGCGAGGTGTCGCGCAACAATCTCATGGCCTACAACCTGTCGACCGGAGTGATGACATCGTTCAACCCCAGTTTGAACGGCGTCGTGCGGGCGATTACCGCCTCCCCTGACGGATCGCGCATCTACGTTGGTGGTGGCTTCAGCACCGTCGGCGGGGTAGCGCGCACGCGGCTCGCGGCCTTCAGCACGGCGACCGGGGCGCTGCTGACGGACTGGAAGCCCACAGCGAACGGAACGGTGCGCGCCCTCGGCGTCTTCGGCAGCACGGTATACGCCGGTGGAAGTTTCACCTCGGCCAGCGGACAAAGTCGACAAAAGGCGGCGTCCTTCAACAGTTCCACCGGTGCTCTGGGCGCTTGGAAGGGCACCATTCCCGATGGCGCCGTGAACGCGCTGACGGTCTCACCGAACGGCGATCGGGTCGTCATTGGCGGCTCTTTCACCTCGTACAACGGCGCGACGACTCCCGGCTACGGCATGGCTGCGACAGACTCAAGCACCGGAGCCGGCATGACCTGGAATATCGGGAAGCTCATCAAGAATGCCGGGCCCAACGGTGCCATCCTGTCGCTCACCTCCGATGCCGATGGCGTCTATGGCACCGGGTATGACTATGGTCCCGGCGCGATGTTCGAGGGCACATTCCGGGCCAGTTGGAGCAGTGGCAACACCGTCTGGATCGAAGACTGTCACGGTGATACCTACTCGGCCGTGCCGGTCGGAGACGTGGTGTACACCACCGCCCACGCCCACTTCTGCGGCAATATTGGCGGGTTCGGGGAGACGAACCCGCGCAGCTACCACCGCACCCTGACCTTCACCAAGGCTCCCACCGGCACTATCACCCGGAACGTGACCGGCGGCAGCTACTTCAACTTCGAGGGGAAGCCGAGGCCGACCCTGCTGGCGTTCTATCCGGACATCAACACGGGAACGTACACCGGCCAGGGGCAGGGCCCATGGAATCTCGCGGCAAACTCCCAATACGTTCTCTACGGTGGTGAGTTCACGATCGTGAACAACAAACGGCAGCAAGGCCTCGTGCGCTTCGCGGTGTCGTCGATCGCGCCCAACAAGGAGGGTCCGAAGGCCACGGGTAGCAACTTTCAGCCCACGCTCAGCACCCCGAGTGCGAACTCGGTGAAGGTCACCTGGAAGTCCAACTATGATCGCGACAACGAACAGCTCACGTACCAGGTGTTGCGAAACGGTGTCGTGGTGCGCACACAAACCGGGCTGTCGGTGGACTGGAAGCGGCCAACCATCAGTTGGACTGACACCGGGCGATCGGGTGGAACGACGTATACCTATCAACTGCGGGCCACCGATCCGTTCGGCAACACGGTGACTGGAACCTCGGCTGGTATCAAGGCGACCGGCGCCGCGAACAAGACGGCTCCCGACGCGACCATCACGCCGGATGTGCCGACAAATGCCCCCGATCAAACGCTGACGCCGGAGGTCGCGCCGGTCCCCGACGACGTACCCGCACCCGCACCCGCACCCGCACCCGCACCCGTCCCGGAGGTGAAGCCTGAGCCGGTACTGCCCCAAGAACCGCGGGCGCCGGAGCTGAAGCCGGCCCCGGACGACACTCTCCTGCCGATCCCAGAGGTGCCCGCCGCCTAGCTCTGCGTCACGACCTGAGCGATGAGGTTGCGGCGGCGGTCCTGAGAGAAGAGCGGGTTGACCTGGGCCGGTTCGGGCAGGCGCGAATGCGCCTTCACCGCCACGGCCAGGTCGACGAGGGCGGCGGTGATATCGCGGTCGGGGGAGTCGGTGCGGCGCACCCCGAGGCCGCCGACGACCGGAAGAACTTCTCCGGCGCCGCCGTCCGCAAAGCCGACCGAACGCACGCCGACCCGCCAGGCTTCGATCGGCACCAACCCGAACGGTTCCGGTGTTGATGGAAAACAGGCCACGGCATCGATTTGATCGGCGATGGCTGCCACGGAGGCCGCTTCACCGCGGTATTCGATGCGCGGGTCACGTTTCACGAGCGCCAGGACGGCACGCAAGGCGTCATCCTGTCCGGGGTACGGCGCACCAAAAAGAAGAAGCCGCCAGCCGCAACCGGACAGCGCCGACGATTGGAGTGCCTGGGCGACCTCGAGGTGTCCTTTGTGTCCGTTGACCCGCCCCACGACGGCGAGCGTCAGCGGATCATGCACGGTGCGGTCCGGGACCGCCTCGACGGCACTGAACACCGGAGAGGTGACCGTCAGGCGATCACGGCCAACACCGTGATCGTTCAACCACGCTGCAGTGGCTTCGCTGCACGCGCACACCGGAAAGTTGCCGGAGGCCAACAGGATGCGCACGAGCAGGCCGCCAACTCGACCCAAGAGCAGTTCGTGCACCGAAACATAGAATCGTCGACGTCGCAACCGCAGCAGGGGAATGTACGCGCTCAATGCCAATGTCCATAGCACCACCACATCTGCGCGGGCCACGTCATGACGCAGGGTCAGCGGATGCTGCAGGTCGGTCAATTTGCTGCGACGCAACACCACGAGCGACGGGTCAACGACGACCGACACTGCAGCACCGAAATGCGCCAAATCGGTGGCCAGCGGGCCGGTGTGCGGAACCACGACGAGCACGTCGTGCCCGAGGCTCACCAGGCATTCCACTTCCTGGCACAGCACCTTGGAGGCACCGTAGGCATCATTGCTGCCGTGCAGAATGGCAATTTTCATGTCTGTCGCCTCGTTGTTCGAATGCTGATCGGGTGTCAGTTTTTCACACTGTACAGCGTGAGCGGATACCCCCGTACGGGGCTCGCGAACCCCCTAGGAATCAAGGTGAACCCCGTGTATTAATAACTGCAACGTATTAAACAGCTGCACGACGGTTCTCCCCGATTGTGTGACTACCCGAGCAACTTGGAGATCCACCATGTCAGTGCGCCACCCCGTCGATAACAGCTCCGGCCCCACCATGGGCGGGAAGCCGAACAATCGACAGCGCGTCTGGTGGATCGTTGCATCCGCTGGGCTGGCGGTGCTCATCGTCGTGCTCGTCGTCGCCGGCGTCGCCGCGTCGAACGGGGCCGCCCCGAACGCGGCGGAAACCAGCGAAAGCCCTACGCCGAGCCAGCGGTCAACCGCCACGCCGAGCGCGGCGCCGTCGCCCACCCCGCCGCCCATCCCGTCACTCACTCCGTCTCCAACGGCGCCTCCGGCTGCCGCTCCCGCGCCGACCGAGGGCGCCGTGGCCGAACCGGCCCCGCCTGCCGCGCAGGCTCCCGTTCCGCTCACCGACTCCGCCGCGGCCCTACCTGGCGTGGTTTTCAGCATCGGCACACTCGAGGCGGTCGACGGAGTTGCACGCGGGCCGGGCGAGGTGGGCGGTCCTTCCTTGCGTTTTAGCGTGACCGTGCGCAATGACACGCGAGACACCGTGTCTTTGACCTCCACGGTCGTCAACCTGTTTTTCGGCGCCGGGCAGAGTCCCGCCACCGAATTGACGGCTTCGGGCGGGGCCCCGTTCCCCGACTCGGTCGCGCCCGGCGCGACCCAGCAGGGAGTCTTCGTTTTCACCGTGCCGAGCGACCAACGCGACCAGGTGCGCATCGCCGTGGACTACTCCGTGGGCGTGCCGATCGTGCTTTTCGAGGGCGCAGCCCCGCGCTGATCACGACTCCTGACGGCCGCGTTGGGCGTGCGGGGGATGTACCCCCGGAAAGGGGGCATCCATCAGTGAAAGATTCTCACTATACTCCGAGAAATGCTCCGGCTACCCGACTGCCCGGCAGCTGCTCCCGAGTAAGGAATCTTCGTGCGAACTCTCCCCGCGTCTCGCCTGCATGACAACCCGCCCATGTTCTCATTGCGCGACGGGACCCACTCACGTGCGGGAGGTGCTCGGCCGACGCGTGCCCACTGGCTACGCGCGCTGACCAGCATGACCGCGCTCGTGACCGTACTCGTGACCGTGCTGGCGGGTGGCGTGACTGCACCACTCATGGCACAGGCCGACACCAGCCCGGTGGATTCCCGTACACCCGTCACCGTTGCCGCCGATGCACTGCCCACGACCCAGATCAACGGGGTCGTCTGGTCCCAGGTGATTATCGGCAACACGGTCTACGCCGGAGGCGAGTTCACCAAGGCCCGGCCCGCCGGCTCGGCCGCCGGAGTCAACGAGGTCGTGCGCAACAATTTGCTCGCGTACAACCTCACGACCGGCGTACTCAACATGAGCTTCAATCCCGACCTCAACGGTGCCGTTCGATCGCTCGCGGCATCCGCCGATGGCACCCGACTCTATGCCGGTGGATTCTTCACCACGGTCGGAGGGGTGACCCGGTATCGTCTGGCAGCGTTCGACACCGCCAGCGGCACCCTCGTCTCGTCGTGGGCCCCAACGGTCAACGCGTCGGTGAAAAGTCTGGCCAGCTATGGCGACACCGTCTATGTGGGCGGTGTATTCACCTCGGCGAGCGGGGTCGCCCGCAATCAAACCGCCGCGTTTGACGCGTCAAACGGTGCAATTCGGGGCTGGACTGGTAATCCGGTCGGTGGGTCGGTCAACGCCATGGCGATTTCGCCGGACGGCACCAAGGTTCTCATCGGTGGTTCCTTCACTTCGTACAACAACAGCGATACTCCCGGCTACGGTATGGCCGCGACGGACTCGGTTACCGGAGCTTCCCTGCCCTGGGCCGTAAACGCTCTGATTCGTAATGGTGGCGTCAACGGAGCCATCACGAGCCTGACCTCATCGGCTGACGGCGCCTTCGGCACCGGATACGACTACGGAAGCGGCGCGAACTTCGAGGGCACCTTTCGGGTCAACTGGAGCGACGGATCGCTGGTCTGGATGGAAGACTGCCACGGTGACACCTACTCCGCGGTGCCGTTTGGTAACGTCGTTTACACCACCGGTCACGTTCACTACTGCGGCAACATGGGTGGACCGGTCGAGACCGCGCCGCGCTCCTATCACCGCACGCTGACCTTTTCGATGGCGGCAACCGGTACTCTCACGCCCAACGCCGTCGGCAGCTATGCCAGCTTCACCGGCAAGCCCAGCCCGAGCATCCTGACGTTCTACCCCGAAATCAATTCGGGCACGTTCACCGGCCAGGGCCAGGGGCCTTGGACGATAACCGGGAATGGGCAGTACCTGCTCTACGGGGGCGAGTTCACCAACGTCAACAACAAGGGTCAGCAGGGCCTGGTTCGCTTCGCCAGCACGGCGATCGCCCCCAACAAGGAAGGCCCGCGCGTGGCCAACGCAGCCTTCGCGGCATCTGCTTTCGTACCCACGGTAGATTCCCTGTCGGCCGGCACCGCCCGCATTGGTTGGAAAGCCGCGTTCGATCGGGACAACGAACGGCTCACCTACGAGGTGCTGCGCGACGGAGTCTCCGTCGGCACGGTGGCGGGCTTGTCGACCGACTGGTCTCGGCCGCCCATGGGATTCACCGACACCGGGCTGACACCGGGGCAGAGCTACGCCTACCGGGTGCGGGTGCGGGACTCCTTCGGCAATGTGAGAACCGGCAACCCCACCAGCGTCACCGCCGCCGGCTCGGGCGAGTACAACGCCTACGCCAAGACCGTGCAGAGCGACTCGCCGACGTCATACTGGCCGCTCGGCGAACCGGGCGGAACGACGGCCTACGACTGGGCTGCCGCCTCAAATGAAACCACCGGTACTGGCGTCACCCGAAATGTCGCGGGCGCGCTCGCGGCGGACTCGGGCACCGCCTCGCAGTTCAGTGGAACCACAGCGGGAACCGCCGCCTCCTCGGCCTTCGAGACGCCCCGAGACGCCTTCACTGTCGAAGCATGGGTGAAGACCACCACCACCCGTGGTGGAAAAATCATCGGGCTGGGCAGCGCTGTGACCGGCGCTTCCGCAGCCTACGACCGCCACGTCTACATGGATAACGCCGGGCGCCTCTGGTTCGGCGTGAAGCCCGGCGTTCTGCGCACGGTCAACACGACCGCGTCGTACAACAACGGCCAGTGGCACCACATCGTCGCATCGGTCGGTGCGAACGGAATGTCTTTGTACGTCGATGGGGTGCTGGCCGCCCAGCGCACCGACACAACCACGGCCGCGCCGATTCAGGGGTACTGGCGCATTGGCGGTGACAACCTCAGCGGCTGGACCAACCGACCAGCGAGTGACTACATCGCCGCCGACATCGACGAAGTTGCCGTCTACAATACGGCCCTCAGTGCCAGTGCGATCGCCCGGCATAACTCGATCGGTCGATCCGGTCCGCTGGCCAACGTGCCGCCGACCGCCTCATTCAGCAGCGCGATCACCTATCGCGGTCTGAGCGTGGACGCGGCGGGGTCCGCCGACTCCGACGGCACCATCACGAGCTACGCCTGGAACTTCGGTGATGGCAGCACCGCAACCGGAGCCACAACAACGCACTCCTACGCGGCCGCCGGCAGCTACCTCGTCACCCTCACCGTCACCGACAATGCCGGGGCCAGCACGGTCACGAGCCGCACGGTCGATGCCACAGACCCGCCGGCCAATGTGGCACCGACTGCGGCGTTCAGCTATCAGGTAACACCGCTTGCGATTGCAACGGATGCCTCCGCCTCCACCGACAGTGACGGAACCATCACCGGCTACAGCTGGGACTTCGGTGACGGTAGTACCGGTACCGGTGTGGGGGCGTCACACACCTACGCGTCCCCCGGCAGCTACAACGTGATCCTCACGGTGACCGATAACTCCACGGCCACCGCGCAGACAACGCAAACGGTCGTGGTGCCGAACGTGGATCCAAACATTCCGCTGGCCACCGACGCGTTCACGCGCACCGTGGCAACCGGTCTGGGTACCGCCGACACCGGCGGAGCCTGGACCACCACCGGTATGGCATCGAACTACTCGGTGAGCGGGGGCGTCGGCCGTCTCAGGGCCGCCGCCGGAGCCACCGTCAACGCCTATCTCTCCGGCGTGTCCTTGCTCGACACCGACATGATCGTCACGACGACTCTTCAGCAGGATGCGACCGGATCCGGCACGTACACCTCGCTGATCGGCCGCCGGGTCGGTACGGACGACTATCGGGTGCGCATGAAGAACCTGTCAACCGGAGTGGTGCAGCTGCAGCTCATGCGCGGTGCGACCAGCCTGAAAGCCCTGAACATCGCCGGCCTCACGTACACGACCGGAAGTGCAGTGCAGCTGCGGATGCAGGTCACCGGGTCGGCGCCGACCACGATTCGAGCTAAGGTCTGGGCGCTCGGCACTCCAGAGCCGGCGGCCTGGCAGATTACGGTAACGGATTCAACCGCCGCTATGCAGACATCCGGTGCCGTCGGTCTGGCCTTCTATCTCGGGTCGACCGCCACGGTGACGCCCGTCACCGCCACCTTTGACGATCTGATCGTGACGCGAGCCAATTGATTCCGGCCTCGTTCACGAGCGCACCGTTTCGTTTCTGCAGGATCTGCACCGATCGCACCATTACAGAAGGGGTTGGTCATGTCACGTGTCAACCGATCCACCACTGACCAGTGCGTCGTGATTGCCGTGCTGACCTATCGTCGCCCGTCCGACCTCGAAAAGCTCTTGCCGGCGCTGCTCGACCAGGCCGACATGGTGCTCGCGCCGGTGGAGATCGTCGTCATCGACAACGATCCCGACGCCGGAGCTCGCGCCCTAGTGGCCGAGACCAGCTGGTTGGAGGCGGCGGAGCCCGCATCGACTCGTCGGGCGTCCATCCGCTACGTGCACGAACCGACCCCCGGTATCGCCTCGGCGCGCAACCGTGCGCTGCAGGAAGGCCGCGACGCCGACCTCCTCATCTTCATCGACGACGACGAACGGCCCAGCAGCCACTGGCTCGTGCAACTGCTCGACACCTATTCGACTTACCGGCCCGCAGCCGTCGTTGGCCCGGTGCTCTCGCAGTTCGACACCGAACCCGACCAGTGGATTCGGGCCGGCGGCTTCTTCGAGCGCCGACGGTTCACCACCGGCACGCCGGTCTCGCTCGCCGCAACAAACAATCTGCTGCTCGACCTTGCCCAGGTGCGTCGATTGGGGCTGAGCTTTGACGAACGGTTCGGGCTCTCCGGCGGGTCGGATTCGCTGTTTACCCGGCAGCTGCACCAACGCGGCGGGCAGATGATTTGGTGCGACGAAGCCATCGTCATCGATGTGGTGCCGGTGGACCGCCTCACCCGAGAATGGGTGCTGCAACGGGCGTTTCGCATGGGCAACACCTGGAGTCGCATTAATCTCGACGAAACCGAAAACGGCAGGCGCATCCTCGTGCGCTTGAACCTGCAAGCGCGCGGTGTCGCACGAGTCTGCGGCGGGATCGTGCGCTACCTCGCCGGATCGGTCGTCGGCCAGGTGCCGTTGCGTGCCCGCGGCCTGCGTACGGCCGCCCGCGGCGCGGGCATGCTGGCCGGTTCGGTGGGGTCGGTGTACCACGAGTACAAGCGTGGCTAGCAGCCGCATTCGGACCGACCGGGCACGGCTGTACCGCACCCTGCGCAGCGCCCACCTCGAACGAGCGCATGAACTGCCGCCGGCCGTCATTCTGTTCCGTATTAAAAGGTATGACTTTCACGAGGAGCTCGCCCGGGGCCTCGTTGTCGTGCAGGCTCACCCGCTGCGCGCTGCCTGGCTTCTGGCTCGTTCCCCGGTCACGACGCTCGAAATTGGCGAACCGCTCATGCTCTCGAGCGTGTGGGCCAGCGCGTTGGCGATCAGCGCCCTCCGACTCCGGGCCCTGCTCGGCGGTCGCCGAGCGATCATCGTGAGTTACGCGCTGGAAAACGCCGACCCGTTCGAACGCGAGCTCGGCGCACGGGCACGACTGCGCCGTGGCCTCAACGGAGTCGCCGCCCGCTTTGTCTGGCGGCAGACCGACCGCATCGTTTTCGGAACGGATGCTTCCCGGGTCACCTACCGCACAGCCCTGCCCGAACCCACCCGGGATGCCATCTCTGCCGTTATTCCGGCCTTGCCGGCCCGGTGCACCTGCACGCCTGACGGTGACGTCGATGGCAGCCGGGTCGTCTTTCTCGGGGCGTTCGCCCCCCGCAAGGGGCTGCCGAACATTCTCGCAGCATGGCCGCTCGTGACCGCGGCGCTTCCCCAGGCACGGCTCACCCTCATCGGCAAGGGCGCCCTGGAAAATCGGGCGCGGCAGGCCGTCGCGGGGGACCCGACGATCGAGCTGCTGATCGACCCGCCGCGCGGCGAGATTCATCGCCAGTTGCGGCGCGCCCGCGTGCTGACCTTACCCAGCCAGCCGACCGCCACCTGGCGCGAACAGGTCGGCCTGCCGATTGTCGAGGGACTCGCGCACGGCTGCCACATCGTGACCACGACCGAAACCGGGCTTGCGACCTGGCTTACTGAGCACGGCCACGACGTGGTCGCGCCGGGTTGCACCCCGCAGCAGCTGGCAGATGCCGTGGTGCACGCACTGCAGGCCCCCCGCCCCGCCGCCGACGATCTGCCGGCCGTTGACGGTCGCCTCGCTGCCGACGCCTGGCTGTTCGCCGGCGCTTGAGCCAGGGGCCCGACTATCGGGTGCGGTCAGCGTGAGCGCAGAGCCTGAACGGCTCGGCCATACGCTTCAACGTGGTCGGCTGCCCCGACGGTCCAGCGGCGCTGCGAGAGGTCGGGTGCACGCGTGCTGCGCGGCCGCCGGGCACCCGCGATGGCATCGGCCAGAACCCGAGCCGACAGCGGTACGGAATAGGTGAGCACCCACTCGGCACCGACCTCCTCAGCCAGTGCGTTGGTCACCGCGTTCCGGGGTACCAATACCGGCCGGTCGAGCGAGAGTGCCAGCAGGGCGGCGCCGGAGTTGTGCATATCGGCATACGGCAATACCACCAGTTCGGCGGCACCGATGGCGTCGGCCAGCTCGGCATCGCTCGCGTGGCGCAGCACGAACTCGATGCGTGGGTCGCCGGCCGCGGCGAGCTGCAGGCGCTGGGCCAGCTCGCTCGATTGGGGAGACCCCACGATGCGCAGGGTCGGCGTGACGGCCGACGTGGAGTCGCCAGGAGCGCCGGCGCCGAGCTGGCGAAAAGTATCGATGAGGACGTCTACGCCCTTATACGGGCGAATGAGCCCGAAGTAGAGCAGTCGACCCGGCACTGGAGCGCCTGGCGTCTGGGCCGAGTACCAGTCCCGGTAATCGCCATGCGGAATTGTGCGCTCCAACGCGCCCGCCGGCACCGGGGTGAAGGGGTTGAGCCGAATCCACAGTGTGGTGCGTTGGTCGAAGCGTCGGAGCAACCGTTGATCGCGCCGGGGCGCTGATTCGTGGCTGCGCACGTTGTGCACGGTGCGCACAACCGCGGTACGACGCAGCCGCAGCCGCGCCAAGAACAGGCGGAACAGCATCCGTCTGGCTCGTGCCCGCACCGGCGTACGACCCTGCAACAGAATCTCGGGCCAGTGCACGTGGAACACGTCGTACCGGGCCGTGAGCGCACGGCGCCAGGTGAAGCCGAGCACCTCCACGTGCGGGCCCAGTGACCGGCTCAATTGCAGCAGGTAGGGGTTCGTCGTAACGCGGCCCTCCGGAAACGACTGGAGGACCCGCACTACGACGACCGCGTCGATTCCGACGTGCGGGAGCTGCGGCGGCCCGTCTCATCAAAGGTGGTGCGAGGTGTCCTCGTGGCCGTGACCCGGTTGGCCGTACCCGGAGTCAGTGGGGCGACGCCGGTTACCGGAGCGAGCGGCCCGTAGTACACCTCGGCGCGGCGTTCACGCACCTGGTTGAGCACGATGCCGAGGATGCGGGCATTGACCGCTTCGAGTGATTCCAGAGTGGTCGCCAACTGTTGGCGGGTGGTCGACTTGTAGCGGGCCACAACGATGGCGCCGTCGGTGAGGTGCGATAGGCCGAGGGCATCCGTGGCCGGCAGCAGGGGCGGCGAATCAACGACGATGAAGTCGTAGTCCAGCAGCAGGCGTTGCATCAGGGTCTTCATCGCCGCCGAACCGAGCAACTGCCCGGGGTTGGGCGGTACGGCGCCGGACGGCAGCACGTCGAGCCCGTCCGACCAGCGCACGATGGCATCGTCGGGCCCGACATCGCCGAGCAACACGGTGGTGAGGCCCACGTCGCCTTCGAGGTCGCACAGCTCGGCGATCGACGGGCGCCGCAGGTCGGCATCGATCAGCAGCACCCGCAAGGACCGTTCCGCCATGGCGAGGGCCAGGTTGATCGCGGTCGTCGACTTGCCGTCGCGCGTGACCGCCGATGTGACCACGGTGCTGCGCGGGGGGCTGTCCACGTCGATGAACTCCAGGTTGGCCCGCACCCTGCGGTAGGCCTCGGCTAGAGCGCTGTGCGGCATCACCCGCATCACCAGGCCGGCCGGGTCGGTGCGCTTCTTGCGACCGACAATCCCGAGCAGGGGATCGGACGAGACCCGGTCGAGGTCTTTTTCCGTGCTCACGCGGGTGTCGAGCACCTCGCGGGCCAGGGCGTAGAGGACGCCGAGAACGAGCCCGAGCAACAATCCGGTGATGATGATGAGCTGTGTGTTCGGTGCAAACGGGCTACCGGGGAGCTGCGCGGGAGAAACCGTTTTGACCGTAATCGACGGCAGTTTGTCGGGTCCCTTCGGCGCCAGATTCTCCACCGTGGTGGCGAGGGAACTAGAGACGGCATCGGATAGGGCCACGGCCTGCTCCGCAGATCGGCTGGTGACGGTGATGTTGATGAACACGGTGTTGATGGGAGTAACCGCGGTGACGCGGGAAGCGAGGGCCTGGGCGGAAATGTTCAATCCGAGCTGGCTGATCACCGGCTCCAGAACGGTCGGCGTCGTGGCGAGTTGCGCGTACGACTGCACGAGGTTTTGCGTGAACGTTGACGTTTGCAGAAGCTCGCTGGTGGTCTCACCCCGGTCGCTCGTGACGAAGACGCTGTTGGTAGCCTGGTACTGCGCGGGGAGGGTGGCCGCATAACCCCACGCCACCGCACCGCCGAGAAGGCCCACGATGACGATGAGCAGCCACCGTCTCGTGATGGTTCTCAAATAGTCGATTGGTTCCACAGCTATCTCCGTCCGGTTGGCCCCACACTACAATCACGTTGACTAATACTCACCTCTGAACGCACGAGAGAGCATCCCCAGAAGGGGTTACACGGCAGGCTCACGCGCTGAGAACAGCGAATGCCGGGCTACGGTCGGGCCACTCCGGCGCGACCCAGCGCGGTCATGTCCCGAAACCATTTGCCGAGCGCGAGCGCGAGATAAAGCGCATTGGCGACGAAGAGCAGGGCGTACAGGCCGAGGAAGGCCAGCGGAGCCCCGAGCAGCACGAAGGCCAGGCAGAGCACGCCGTAGTCGGTTGGCACACCGAGAAGGGACCGCACTACGGTGCGGGGGGCCGCGGAGAGCGGCGCTGAGGGCGCATGTTTGGCCTTGAGCAGGTCATTCAGAATCATTGCAAAGAATGACACTGCGGCCACGGCCGTGAACCCTATCGGCACGAGCAGCCAGGCCGAATTCGATAGCGGAAAGTGCGAGAACATCGTGATGAGCACCGCCAGGTGCAAAGTGGAGATCTTGATGGAGTCAACGACATGATCGAGCCATTCACCCGAGGGCGACCCACCACCGCGCAATCGCGCGACCTGGCCGTCGGCCGAGTCGAAGGCATACCCGGTGGCGAGCAACAGCCACACGACGATTCCGAGCCACCAACTCGGCTCACCGATCGCGAGCAGGCCGATGGCGCAGAAGGTGAAGCCAGCGCTGATCGCTGTGACGTTGTTCGGGGTCAGGCCCAGACGGAATGCGCCGGCCGCGAGGTACCGGCCAACCCGGCGGTTCACGTAGACGGAATACGCCGGCGCCCCACGGGCAGCGGTCTTTTGCGCGGAGGACAATCGGCGCACGGTGTCGAAGTAGGTTTCGGTCACCCTCGTGGCCTGAGCTGGAGAGCTGGTCATAATGTGATCCCCCTGGTCGGTGCGGTTGACGGTTGTGGGCTCATGCTGTCGGAAAGGCTCCAGGCCGAGACTCCGGCGCGGCCGTTGCTTTGGCGGCGGGTGCTGTAGCCCACGGCCACGCGCCGGGCGAGTTGTTCGTAGCTGGCCGTGACGCTGTCCCAGTTGTAGAGCTGCTCGGCGCGCTGTTGCAGTGCCGCCGCAACCTCCGCGACTCGCTCGGGGCTGACCTCGGCGTCTTCGATCAGGGCGCTGAGGGAGTCCGCCCGCGAGAAGTAGGCACCATTGGCGCCGAGTACCTCGCGATTGAAGACGACGTCCCACGCGATGACTTTGGTGCCGGCACCCATCGCCCGCAAGAGGGACGGGTTGGTGCCGCCGACCGAATGACCATGCAGGTAGGTGCTGGCGTGCGTGTAGAGCTGGTCGAGCTGGTCCTGGTCCCAGACGCTGCCGAGCATGTGAATGCGGGAATCGGATGCGGCCAGGTCGCTGATGCGGGTGGTGTGATCGGCCGCATACGGTGCCGAGCCGACGACGACGAGAGGCAGCAGCGCGCCGCTTGCGCGGTATCCCTCGACGATGACGTCGACGTGGTTCTCCGGCTCGAAACGGGCGACGACGAGGTGGTAGCCGCCGGGGCGGAGTCCGAGTTCAAAGAGTCGATCGGTCGGGGTGTCGTGCAAAATTCGGGTGCCGTACGAGATCAGCTCCGTCGGAATGGAAAACTCGTCCCGGTAGTAGTCGACGATTCCCTGAGCATCGGCGATGAGGGCATCCGCTTCACGTACCGAGACTTCCTCGGCCCAGCGATAGTATCGCCGACCGGCGCCGCCCCATTTATCGCGCTTCCATTCGAGCCCATCGACGTGCACGACACTGGGAATTCCGCGCAGCCGCAACAAGGGAACGAAGGGGGCGTTGGCGGCGTTGAACACGAAAGCGACATCGGCCGGGCGATGCAGGGTCGCGTGAAGCACCGACAGCCCGGTGTGGCTCAAGGTCTCGAGGATCTTGTGGCGCAGCGCCGGCAGTTCAACGAGCTTCATGCCGAGGTATTCCTTTGGCACCGGCTGGGCCGTGCGGCGACAGTAGACGGTCACGTCGTGGCCGCGGTCGACGAGTCGTCGACCGATCTCCTCGATGGCAGTTTCAAAGCCACCATAGGCTGCGGGTACTCCGCGGGTACCGATCATTGCGATACTCAGACGCCGGTGTCTGGTCGGCGCCGTGCGTTCGGTCCCCGCGGTCATGTCAATACGCCCCAACTGGTTGGATGACGGTTTTAAAGGTGCGCCAAATGATCATCAGGTCGCCAGCGAGTGACCAGTTCTCGACGTAGTACAGGTCGAGCCGAACGCTGTCTTCCCAGCTGAGATTGGAGCGGCCATTGACCTGCCACATACCGGTCAGTCCGGGCTTGATGTATAGACGGCGGTGCACGTGGGTCTCGTAGACCTGAACTTCCTCGGGTAGTGGCGGGCGCGGTCCGACCAGGCTCATCTCGCCGACAAAAATGTTCCACAATTGGGGCAGCTCGTCGAGGGAGTACTTGCGCAGCACTCGACCGATCTTGGTAATGCGAGGGTCGTTGCGAATCTTGAACAGCACCCCCGCGGCCTCGTTTTGGTCGAGCAGGCCGGCCAGGTCGTCTTCCGCCGTCCGCACCATGGAACGAAACTTGATCATGCGGAACGTTTGTCCGTTGCGGCCGCACCGTTCCTGCCGAAACAGCACGGGTCCCGGGCTGTCCAGTTTGATGAGCACGGCGATCACGGCGAGCACGGGCAGCAAGAACAACAGGGCGAGGGCCGTTGTGACGATGTCCAGGGTGCGCTTGAGGGCATGGCGCCCCCCTTCGAACCGGGGAATTTCGACGTGGATCAGCGGGAGGCCGTCAACCGGACGAAAGTGGATGCGGGGACCAGCGACATCCGTCAACCGGCTGGAGAGAACCAGCTCCGCAGACGTTCCCTCGAGGTCCCAGCCGAGGTTACGAATGTAGGAACTGCCGCCGCTGGGCTGCCCGGCCACGATGACCGTGTCGACGCCCATAGCGGCCGCCGCAGCGGCGACATGCTCGAAATCGGACACGATCGGCACCATGCGCTCGCCCGCCGAGATCTCGTCTCCGATGCCGTCTTCGAGAGCGGCACCGACGATGTAGTAGGCAGCGCCAGCCTTCGTGTCGATCTGACTGACCACGTATTCAACGTCATCGCGGTTTCCGACGACGATCACGCGCGAGAGGTAGTGGCCGAATTTGCGCTGGTGCAGCAGCCATTTGCGCCACAGCCACCGTTCCAGAACCAATGCGAGAATGCCGAGCGGAAGCGCCAGAACAAAATAGAGCCGGGCGATGTCGATGTGAAAGATCAGGAAGACGATGGCGAGCATGCCGAAGGTCACGGCGCTAGCGTTGATGACCTGTTTGTACTCGCTCGCTCCGACACCGACGACGCGGGAGTCTCGGGTGTGAAAGAGCTCGAGGGTCGTGAGCCAGGTCACCACGATCAGGAGCGACACGAGCCAGTAGTTGGCGCTGAACGATCCCGGCACTGCCGGAATACCGTCCACGCCGAACCGAGAGACCAGCGCAACACCGACTGCGAGCACAATGAAGGTGACATCGGTCAGTCTCAGCTTGGTGCGATACCGCCGCGCCCAGATCAGCCCGGAGGAGGGGGTATCGACCGCAATATCGGTGTGCGCCGATACCACCTGGTCAACGAGCCGAAGCTTGGGGGTGCGGCGCAGGGGCAGCGACTGCGCGAAGGCCGCGGGTGAATCTGATTCACTCATAAGTCATTCCCCCTATGGTCGAACGTGAAAGCGGTGCCACGTGTAGCCGGTGTAGTGCGGTGGAGCAAATACTCGTGAAGGTGATTCTGGGGGTGGATCCGCGGGGTGGTGTGGATGTCACGTTTTCATTCCCTGCAGTCGGGTTTACAGGAACAGGTGGTCGTAATGACAAGTTGACAATGCTGGCACTTGTCGTTCGATGGAGCGCGGCGTAGGAAGATGATTCTTTCTCAGCAACTTACTGGCAGACACTACCCCGATTCAAGTAGGCGGCGCTGTAACCTCTACGGGGGTCAAAATCCCCTGTCTGGGGGAGCCTGCGGGGTCTGTGTGCCTGCAGAGCGGCTACTGCCGTCTCAAGGCCCGGTATTGCGGGCTGAAATCAGGTTCGCTGCGCCGGAGTGCCTTCTGCCCGAGTACACGAAATGCCCGATGAAAGGGGTCCTAGGCTGGTCGGAGCGCATCGATTGCCGGGAAGAGTTCACATGACCGTAAGAATTCCGAAATTTGCCGTTATTGACGGGCACAACGACCTCGCCTGGGCCTGCCGCGAGCATCGTGACTATTCCGTTACCGGGCTGGACTCTGAGCACGATTCGAGGGGCAGTCAGTTGCAAACGGATGTCCCCAAGTTGCGTCGAGGAGGGGTGCAGGGCCAGTTCTGGTCGGTGTGGGTGCACACCGATCTTGAGGGCACCGATTCGGTGCAGGCGACGCTGGAGCAGATCGACTTCATTCACCGTCTGATTGCGGCTTATCCCGGTGACTTTGAACGGGCCGTCACCGCCGACGACGTCGAGCGAGCCCAGCACGGCGGAAGAGTTGCGTCGCTCCTCGGGGTCGAGGGCGGTAATCAGATGAACAACTCACTCGCTGTGCTCCGCGAGTACGCGCGACTGGGCGTGCGCTATATGACGCTGACCTGGAACTCGTCGACGGAGTGGGCTGACGCTGCTGTCGGCGATGTGACCCATAACGGCCTCAACGAGCGCGGACGGGCCATCATTGCGGAAATGAACCGCATCGGCATGATGGTCGACCTGTCGCACGTCTCCGCTGCCACCATGCAGGACGCCCTCGACGCCACAGCGCTTCCCCTTCTCTTCAGCCACTCCTCGTGTTTTGCCCTCAATCCACACCCGCGCAACGTGCCGGATGTGATTCTCACCCAGCTCGCCGCCAACGACGGTGTGCAGATGATCACCTTCGTACCGGCTTTCATCTCGGCCGACTACCGGAGCTGGGAAGATAATGGTTCGGTGGGTGACAAGCCGGTGGTCACCGTGGCGCACGTTGCCGACCACGTGGAGCACGCCCGCAGCTTGGCCGGCGTCGATCACATCGGTCTCGGCGGCGACTTCGACGGCTGCCCCGACATGCCGGTCGGCCTGGCCAACGTGTCGGAATACCCGAACCTGTTCGCGGAGCTCGAGCGTCGGGGGTGGAGCGAGGCCGACCTCGCCAAGCTTGGCCACCAGAACGTGCTGCGCGTGCTTCGCGCCAACGACCCCGCCTACCGGGCCTTCATGGCCTAAGCCCCTCGGCGCTTCACTGCTACACAGGCGTTGCCCAGTCGGCGTGCCTACGGTCGAAGCAGGTCGTGGAACGCGGCCCCGGACGACGGATCAGTACCCGGAACGCGACAAGACTGGCCGAGGAGTATCAGCCATGTTGTGGATTGTGCTTATTGCGTCCGGGGTTCTCGAAGCCGTCTGGGCGACGGCGCTCGGAAAGTCCGCGGGCTTCACCAAGTTGTGGCCGACCGTCATTTTCGGTGGTGCGCTCGCGCTCAGCATGGCCGGTCTGGCCTGGGCGATGCGGGAGATTCCGATAGGAACGGCTTACGCCGTGTGGGTCGGGGTCGGCGCGGCGCTCACCGTGATCTGGGCGATGATCAGCGGTGATGCGAGCGTGTCGTGGTTGAAGATCGCCCTGTTGCTCGGCCTGATCAGCTGCATAGTCGGCCTCAAACTCGTCGATGGTGCGCCCTGAACCCTGACGTGGCACGGTGCCGGAGCAGAAGTGGGCGCTCAAACCGTCAGGCCAGGTCACTCGTGCGGCCGTCGCTCGAAAACGCGTCGGTACCCTCGCTGAAAATCGTCGGCGTGCCCGCGCAGGGGAGCGTCGCAGGCTTCTCGTGCAAAGTTAGGAGCCGGTGCCCAATGGTTGCGCCGGGCAAAACCGCCTCGGCGAGAGCGATCTGAGCGCTGTCACCGGTCCGGGTCCTTGGAGACTGCGCGTCAGCGCGACGTCGCGCAGCGCCCCACGCAGAATCTTCGAACCGATCGGCGAGAATTTCGCGCTTCCACCCGCGGCAGCGAGGGCGAACCCGTCCCGCAGCAGCGCGGCGAACCAGACCCGGGCCAGATAGGCCGGAGCGGCGGTCTCCATGAACCGGGCGTGAAGGGCAGACATAGGGGAGAGGGTCTCGTTGCCGTCGAACATGATCACTGACGGCGTACTGTTCATGGCTCGTTCCCTTGGTTGGTTCGGATAAAAACGCACGCCGGCGCGGAACGGCGATGGCCTCGAGGTCTGAGGGCAGGCCGAGATTTTTCGTCGGGTGAAACGTGAGCGTGGGAGACCAGGTAGTCGCCCACGCGATGGATTCGAGGGCCACGAGCTGCTGCACAAATTCCGCATGCACCCGAGAAAACTCGCGAATCGACATTGCTCCAGCTCTCGAATCACGACGGGTACGCTCAAACAGCTCTACTCTCGATCTCAGTTGCCGACCCGCTCTCTTTTCGCCCTGGGAGGCGAGTGAAGCGTGCCGCAAATGTGGGCAAAGTGTGGGTTTGGGACGAAAAACACCGAAACCTGACGGGCGGTTAAACAGAAAAACTCCCGTGTGAACGGGAGCTTTAGTGGTGGCCCCGACCGGCGTCGATCCGGTGACCTTTCGATTTTCAGTCGAACGCTCTACCAACTGAGCTACAGGGCCCCAAAGACGCGTCAAAACGCCTCTTCTAAGGAAAAAAGCCCTTCCTTTCGAAAGGGCTATTGCCTTTGCGACCCTGACCGGACTTGAACCGGCGACCTCCGCCGTGACAGGGCGGCGCGCTAACCAACTGCGCTACAGGGCCTCGTTGCAAAACTGCGAATCTGTGTGCGAGGCACGTGGTAAGACTATTCTATTTTTTTGCGACTTCGTGCACGTGCTGTTTGCGTAGCCCCAACGGGATTCGAACCCGTGTTAACGCCGTGAAAGGGCGCCGTCCTAGGCCGCTAAACGATGGGGCCGTGAGCCATAGACGTCATGGCTGCCGAAGAGTAAGCATACGGTCTTGTGGGGCTGAGGCCAAATCGGCGCGCGCAACATCCGCTGGAATATTGATCAATTTGCGACGTTCGTTCACAGCGCGCCCGCAAATAGCCGGGCCAGCGAGCATTTCGCGGGTTAGATTCACCAGTAGGACTGGGCGAACCGTGCCCACCTTGTTACTCTGAGGAGTCCGCTCCGGCGCACGTTGCGACTGCCAAAAGCCTGTTGGGAAACAATGATTCATATGAGAACCGTGATTGGCCGTGGTACGTACACACCTGCTCGCCGCTTGCGTGTGGCCAATCGGTGGCCACGACACACCCTGGCGCTGACCAGCATCGTGGCGGCCATGACCCTACTAGTGACCTTGGTGAGCCCGGTATCCTCGGCCCGCGCCGTCGATTACCCCTCGTGGCAGGACCTGCAGAATGCCAAGGCGAACACCGCCTCGGCCGCCGCGCAGGTGACCGCTATCGAGAATCTCATCGCCGGCCTGCAGGTGCGGGTGCAAGAGACTCAGGCCTCCGCCGAGAAGAGCGCCAACGAGCTCGAGGTCGCCCAGCAAGATTTCGACGACGCCACCCGCCGTGCCGAAGACATTCAGTTGCAGGCGGACGCCAGCAAGGCCACAGCGGATGCCGCCACCAAGCAGGCTGGCCAGCTCGCCGCCCAGCTCTACCGCACCGGCGGCACCGATCTGAGCGTGAATCTGTTCCTCGAGGGGCAGGGTGACGGCGCCGATGCCGACCTGCTGCTGGCGAAACTGGGCAACATGAGCAAGCTCGTCGAGCGCAGCTCAGATGTGTACGACGAGGCGCAGTCCGCCACCAACAATGCGCAGTCCCTGGGCGACCAGGCCAAGCTCGCACAAGCCGAGCGCGAAACCCTCCGCCTCGCCGCTGAGACGGCGCTCGCGGCTGCCCAGGCCGCGGCCGAGTCTGCAGCGAACGCCCTCGCCGAGTCCCAAGCCAAGAGCGTCGAGCTGGAACAACAACTGCAGTTCATGCGCGACGCCCAGGCCACGACTACAGCCGGGTATGAAGCCGGTGTGGCCGAGCGCGCCCGCCTGGAAGCCATTCGTGTCGCGGCAGCAGCAGCGGCAGCCAGAGCAGCGGCGGCAGCGGCGGCGGCGGCGGCCGCGAGTAGTGGTGGCTCCGGCGGGTCGGTGAGCATGTCCGGCTGGGGTGTTCCGGCCAGCGGACGTATCACCGCCGGCTACGGACCCCGATCGGTCATCTGTAATGGTGGCGAGTGCAGCGGCAGCTTCCACTACGCGACCGACCTCGGCACCGGCTGTGGCGCGCCCATCTACGCCGCCCACGCCGGCGTTGTCACCTGGGCCGGACGCCTCGGCACCTACGGCAACTTTGTGAAGATCAGCCACGGCGACAACGTGTCGACCGGGTACGCCCACATTCGGGACGGCGGCTTCAGCGTGAGCGTCGGCCAGACGGTCTCGGCCGGGCAGCTCATCGCCAGTTCCGGTGACACCGGAGCCGCCAACGGCTGCCACCTGCACTTCGAAGTGTGGATTGGTGGAAACCGCATCAATCCCGTTCCATTCATGGCCGACCGGGGAGCATCACTTGGCTAAGAGCACCACCGCACAGAACACCGCAACCGCACGCGCAGGAGTTCGCTCAAAGTCGAAACGGCTGCTCTCCGCCGTGGCCATCGGTGCGGTCTCGGCGGTCACGGCCACCGTTGCCGCAGCCGGCAGCGCCGCTTTCGCCGCCCCCGACTACCCGAGCTGGAACGACGTCGAAAAGGCCAAGCAGAACGAGTCGACCAAGCAGGCGGAGATCGCGACTCTCGGCGAATTGCTCGATGGCCTGGCGGCCCAGGCCGCGAAGGCCGTGACGACCGCCCTGATTGCGGCCGAGGCTTACCGTGTGACGCAAGACGCTCTGGATGCCGCCAGCGCGCGGGAAACCAGCCTCAGCGAGCAGGCTGAAACGGCCGAAGCCAGCGCGGCGACATCGAAGATGCGCGCCGGCCTGATCGCCGCGCACCTCGCCAAATCCGGCGCAAACGGTCTGTCGCTCAATCTGTTTCTGAACGGCAACAGTGCTGACGACCTGCTCAACCAGCTCGGCACGGCCAGCAAACTCAGCGAACAGTCGGAGCGGATCTACACCGAGGCCATGCAGGACAAGAACGCGGCCGAGTCCCTCGGGGAGCAGGCCGCATCGGCGACCAAGGAACGTGAACGTCTCACCGAAGAGTCCAAGACCACCTTCAATGCGGCCACCACCAGTTCCGCCGCCGCCCAGACCGCGTATGACACCCAGCAGCGCAAGTCGAGCCAGCTGTTCGAACAGCTCGCCCTGCTCAAAGACACCACGGTCGAGGCCGAGCGCAGCTTCCACGCAGGCGAGGACGCGGCAGCTGCGGCCACCGCGTTCGCGCGGGCGCAAGCCTCCGCTGCTGCGATAGCGGAGGCCGCGGCGGCGCAAGCAGCGCGGGACGCGACCGCAGTCGGTTCTGGTTCTGGTTCTCGTTCTGGCTCATCAGGTTCAGGTTCCGGGCTACGTTCCGGGTCGGTCACCCCGGTCGCGCCCACCGCACCGGTCGCGTCGGCCGCACCGGTCGCGTCGGCCGCACCGGTCGCGCCCGCCGCACGGGTCGCGCCGGCCGCACCGATAACGCTCGCCGTGCCGGCGCCCGCCCCGGTCGCGCCCGCCGCACGGGTCGCGCCGGCGCCGGCACCCGCGCCCAACGCGAGCATCGTCGACACCGCGCTCGCGTTCGCTCGCGCCCAACTCGGTGACCGCTACGTCTTCGGCGGCTCCGGCCCCGACGCGTGGGACTGCTCCGGTCTGACCAAGGCCGCCTACGCCGCGGCCGGCGTGTACATCGGCACCCACTCGGCGACGAACCAGTACAACACCATGGCTCAGCAGGGCAAGCTCGTCTCCTTCGCCCAGGTGCAGGTGGGCGACTTGGTGTTCTGGGGCAGCCCGGGTAACTACTACCACGTGGCGATTTACGTGGGCAACGGCCAAGTTTTCGAAGCCCCCAACCCCTCGGCACAGGTGCGGGTGCACAGCATCTGGTCGTCTTGGGCCGTCGCGCCTTATGTCGGCCGGCCGGGCGCTTAAGCCAAGAAAAAAAACGGGCTTCTGCCGCCGGATTGCCGGTAGCAGAAGCCCGTTATCAGTCGAGGCTAGTGGCCCTCTTCGGCCAGCTTCGCAATGCCGTCGACCACGATCTGGTTGGCTTCGGAGGCGTCGCCCCAGCCCTCCGTCTTGACCCACTTGCCCGGTTCCAGGTCTTTGTAGTGCTCGAAGAAGTGCTCGATTTCTTTGCGGGTGTACTCCGGAATATCGAGGACATCCTGGATGTGGTCCCAGCGCGGGTCGCCGGCGGGAACGGCGATGACCTTGGCGTCGGAGCCGCCGTCATCGGTCATGTTGAACACGCCCACGGGGCGCACCGAGACGCCCACGCCAGGGAACAGCGGGTAGTCGAGCAGCACGAGAACATCGACGGGGTCGCCGTCGAGGCCGAGCGTGTTCTCGAAGTAGCCGTAGTCCGTCGGGTACATGAAGCTCGTGTAGAGCACGCGGTCGAGATAGACCCGACCGGTCTCGTGGTCTACCTCATACTTGTTGCGGCTCCCGCGGGGGATCTCGATGACTGCGTCGTATTCGGCCATGGCCTTGGTTCTCCCTTGATCTAAGTCTGCAGATAACGTTACTGGATGGAACCCACCCGCCGCCCGCGCCTCACGCCGGCCATCGCCGATATTCGCCGGGCCGTGCGCGTGCTGCTGCCGGCCGAAGGGCTCGTTCTGGTCGGCCTCAGCGGCGGCGCCGATTCGCTCGCGCTCGCCGCGGCGACCGCCTTCGAGGCCGGGCGGGCGGGCATCCGCGCCGGAGCCGTCATCGTCGACCACAACGTGCAAAACGGGTCCGCGGATATCGCGGCGTCCGCCGCCGTGACCGCCCGCCAGCTCGGCCTCGACCCGGTGCTCGTGCTGAGCGTGATGGTCGACAGCGACGGAACCGGCCCGGAGGCGGCGGCGCGCACCCACAGGTATGCGGCGTTCAATGAGGCTCTCGAGCAGACCGGGGCGAGGGGCGTGCTTCTTGGTCACACGCTCGACGATCAGGCCGAAACCGTGCTGCTTGGCCTCGCCCGCGGCTCCGGACCAACGAGCCTGCGGGGCATGGCGGCCCGAACCGGGCCAATTTTGCGACCGTTGCTGGGCATCCGTCGAGCGGCTACCCGGCAATTCTGTGCCGATGCGGGCCTCGAGCCCTGGACCGATCCTCAGAACTTCGATCCGCGCTACGCCCGGGTACGCGTGCGCGAAACGGTGCTGCCGCTGCTCGAGAGCGAGCTCGGCCCCGGCATCGGGGTGGCGCTCGCCCGCACCGCTGAGGCGCTGCGGGAGGATTCCGACGCTCTCGACGAGCTGGCGCGCACGGCGCTCCAGGCACACTGGGCCAATGGCGAGATCACGGCGGCCGTGCTCGCGGCATGGCCGGCGGCGGTGCGGCAGCGCATGATTCGGTTCGGGGTCGAAGAACACTGTGGGGTGTCGCTGAATAGAGTTCAGACCCTGGCCGTGGCGGCGCTCGTGACGGATTGGCATGGACAGGGGGCGCTCAGCCTGCCTGGTATTAGAGTTGAACGGCAGGACGGTATATTGATTTTTTCCGCGCCTGAACCCGCCTGAAACAAAGGAATGCTCTTCCCACATGGAACCTCGCGACATTGACGGCGACCTCACCGAGATCCTGATCAGCGAGGAGCAGATTCGAGCTCGTCTGGCCGAGATGTCACGTCAGATCGAAGCCGACTACCTGGGCACCGACCTGCTGCTGGTCGGCGTGCTCAAGGGAGCGGTCATGGTCATGGCCGATCTGGCCCGCGAACTGCATCACCCGGTCACAATGGATTGGATGGCCGTCAGCTCCTACGGTTCCGGCACCCAGTCGAGCGGCGTCGTGCGCATCCTGAAGGACCTCGACACGGACCTCTCCGGCCGCAACGTGCTCATCGTTGAGGACATCATCGACTCCGGACTGACCCTGTCGTGGCTGCTGGCGAACCTGAAAACTCGCGGTCCGGCATCCATCGAAATCTGCGCGCTGCTGCGCAAACCGGATGCGGCGCGTGTCGACATCGACGTGAAATACGTCGGATTCAACATTCCGAACAAATTCGTCGTCGGCTACGGCCTCGACTACGGAGAGAAGTACCGTAACCTGCGCTCGGTCGGCATTCTGGCCCCGCACGTCTACTCCACCGTGGCCGCGACAGCGCTCTAGGTACAGCCCGCGCACCCGCGCCGAGTTTTCCTTTGGGCGAACACACGGCATTCCCCTGTAATCGAGCGATAGCCTGAGGACACCATGAACGTCAAAAAGCTACTCCGCGGCCCGATTCTCTACATTGTCCTCGCCGTCATCGCCGTCTGGGTGGGGTCGAGCCTCATCACCATGTCTGGATTTCGCGAGGTCAGCACGCAAGAGGGACTCGGCTACCTGAAATCGGGCAACGTCGCCGAAGCCACCATCGTCGACGGCGAACAGCGTGTCGACCTCACGCTGACCAAGGCCAGCGGCGACCTCGGAACGCAGGTGCAGTTCTACTATGTCGCCCCGCGTGGCGAAGAGATCATCACCGCGGTCACTGCAGCGAACCCGAAGGACGGCTTCACCGACGAGGTGCCGCAGCCCAACTGGGTCCTCTCTGTTCTCAGCTTTCTGCTTCCCGTGCTGCTTATCGGCGCCTTCTTCTGGCTCATGATCTCGATGCAGGGCGGTGGCAGCAAGGTCATGAAGTTTGGCAAGTCCAAGGCCAAGCTCGTCTCGAAGGAAAGCCCGCAGGTCACCTTCGCTGACGTCGCCGGTGCCGACGAGGCCATCGAAGAGCTTGAAGAAATCAAGGACTTTCTGAAGGAGCCGGCCAAGTTCCAGGCCGTGGGTGCCCGGATCCCCAAGGGTGTGCTCCTGTACGGCCCTCCCGGAACTGGTAAAACGTTGCTCGCCCGCGCCGTGGCCGGCGAGGCCAACGTACCGTTCTACGCGATTAGCGGCTCGGACTTCGTCGAAATGTTCGTCGGCGTCGGTGCCAGCCGTGTGCGTGACCTGTTCGGTCAGGCAAAAGAAAACGCGCCAGCCATTATTTTCATCGACGAGATCGATGCCGTCGGCCGGCACCGTGGTGCCGGCATGGGCGGCGGGCACGACGAGCGCGAACAGACCCTCAATCAGCTGCTGGTGGAGATGGACGGCTTCGACGTGAAGGCCAACGTCATTCTCATCGCAGCCACCAACCGTCCGGACATTCTCGACCCTGCCCTACTGCGCCCGGGTCGGTTCGACCGCCAGATCGGCGTTGACGCACCCGACATGCTCGGTCGCAAGCGCATTCTCGAGGTGCACTCCAAGGGCAAACCGATGGCGGAGGGTGTTGACCTCGAAGTGCTCGCCCGCAAGACGCCCGGTTTCACCGGTGCCGACCTGGCCAACGTGCTCAACGAAGCTGCGCTGCTCACCGCGCGGTCCAACGCCCAGCTCATCGACAACCGCGCCCTCGACGAGGCCGTCGACCGGGTAATGGCCGGACCGCAGCGCCGCACCCGCGTCATGCGCGACAAGGAAAAGCTCATCACCGCGTACCACGAGGGTGGCCACGCCCTCGTCGCCACCGCGATGAATTTTACGGACCCGGTGACCAAAATCACCATCCTGCCGCGTGGCCGAGCCCTCGGTTACACAATGGTTATGCCGCTCGAAGACCGCTACTCGGTCACGCGCAACGAACTGCTCGACCAGCTGGCCTACGCCATGGGTGGCCGCGTCGCAGAAGAGATCATTTTTCATGACCCGACCAGCGGCGCGTCCAACGACATCGAGAAGGCCACGGCGACCGCCCGCAAGATGGTCACCGAGTTCGGCATGAGCAGTGTCGTCGGCCCGCTCAAGCTCGGCCAGGGCTCGGGTGAGGTTTTTCTCGGCCGCGACATGGGCCACCAGCGCGATTACTCGGAGCGGGTCGCCGAAAGCGTCGACCGCGAGGTGCGCCAGCTGCTCGAGGACGCCCACGACGAGGCCTACGAGGTGTTGATCAAGAACCGCGTGATTCTCGACAATCTCGCGACGGCTCTGCTCGAGCATGAAACGCTCGATCAGACCGCCCTCGCCGGGATTTTCTCCAATGTCGAGAAGCTGCCGCCGCGCCCGCAATGGCTCTCGAGCGATAAGCGCCCCGTCTCTGACGTGCCGCCGATCGCGATGCCCGCCCCCAAAGCTCCCATCGACGGCGCCGCCGTTGACGGTGGCATCTCCAGCGGCGACGTAGCCCCCGCCAAACCGAAGCGTGCGCCGGCCCGCAATCCCCGCCCCGCAACCGCCTAGACGCCCGTGGTAGTGGACAGGGCGCGCATCCAGGCGGCCGTCTCGGAGATTCTCGCTGCAATCGGTGAGGACCCGGAGCGGGCCGGTCTGGAGAGTACCCCGCGACGGGTGGCGGATGCCTACGCCGAGTTCTTCTCTGGCCTCGATCAAAACCCACAAGACCTGCTGCAGGACTTCATTCCGGTCGGTGACAGTACCGGCGAGCTCGTGCTGCTGCGCGATATTGCCTTTCGGTCGATCTGCGAACACCACCTACTCCCGTTTCTCGGCACCGCCCACGTCGCGTACCTGCCGAGGGATCGGGTCGTCGGCCTGGGACGGCTGCCCGATGTGGTGGAGACCATCGCCGCCCGGCCGCAGCTGCAGGAACGCCTCACCGAGGAGATTGCCGACGCTCTGCACGACGGCCTCGACCCGCTCGGTGTGCTCGTCGTGCTCGACGCCGTGCACGGCTGCGTTGGCACCCGCGGCCCGCGCCAGACCGCGAGTTCGACCGTAACCATGGCCTCGCGCGGCTCCCTGACCGAACCGACGGCCCGCGCCGAAATCATCGCCCTGATTGCGGCTGGCGGGTGACGCTCATCATGGGCGTGCTCAACGTCACCCCCGACTCCTTCAGCGACGGCGGCCAGTGGGCGTCAACGGATGCCGCCATCGAGCACGGTCTGCTGCTGCACGCTCAAGGCGCGGATCTGATCGACGTGGGCGGCGAGTCGACCCGGCCCGGGGCCACCCGCGTCGCGCCGGAACAGGAACAGCGCCGCATCATTCCGGTGGTAACGGAGCTTGCCCGGCAGGGCCTGCGCCTGAGCATCGACACGCTTAACGCCGCGACGGCCCTCGCGGCGGCGCAAGCGGGCGCGAGCATCATCAATGACGTGTCCGGTGGGCTCGCCGACCCCGGCATGGCCGCCGTCGCCGCCGACACCGGCCTCACCTACGTGGCCATGCACTGGCGCGCTCACGCCCAGCAGATGGACGCCCTCGCCGACTACGGCGACGTCGTTACCGACGTCATCACCGAATTGGGCGCCCGGATCGACGCATTGACCGCCGCCGGAGTGGCTCGGGAACGGATCGTGCTCGACCCCGGACTCGGGTTCTCCAAGAAGACCGAACACAACTGGGAGCTCATCAGCCGGCTTGACGCCTTCGCCGAGCTCGGACTTCCGGTCATGGTCGGGGCGTCACGCAAACGCTTTCTCGCCGAGGTGCTGCCGGCCGGCGCGCCCGTCCGGGACCGCGACCTGCCCACGGTCGTGGTCAGCGTGCTGGCCGCCCAGGCCGGCGCCTGGGCGGTACGCGTGCACGACGTTGCGGCGACCCGCACGGCCCTCAACGTGCTCGACAGCGTGATGCGATCGACGATTGGCACTCCACGGGAATTGCGGCGCGGCGGGTCGCGTCCGTCACAATGGACCCATGACTGATTCGATCACCCTCACCGGCCTGCGGGTGAACGCCCACCACGGCGTCTACGACTTCGAGAAAGAAAACGGCCAGGACTTCGTCATTGACGTGACCGTCTGGCTGGATCTGCTGACCGCAGCGGCGAGCGATGACGTGACCCAGACTATCCACTATGGGCAACTCGCCGAAGAAGTTACCGACGCGGTCGCGCACAACCCGGTCGACCTCATTGAAACCGTCGCCGAACGCATCGCGAACGTTGTGCTCGCTCACCCGCCGGCGCTGCGCGTGCAGGTGACGGTGCACAAACCGCAAGCTCCGATCTCGGTGCCGTTCACCGACGTGGCCGTGCAGATTACCCGGGTGCGGCCATGACCGGGCCCACCAAACGTGTCCTGCTCGCCCTCGGCAGTAACCTCGGTGACCGGTCGGCCACCCTGGCCGGTGCCGTGCACGATCTCGCCGGGCTGCCCGGCGCCACGCTCGTTGCCGTCTCGCCGGTCTACGAATCCGCCGCCGTGAAACTTGACGGCGTCGACAACAGCGCCCCGCGCTACCTCAACGCGGTGCTGACCATCGACTACACGGGCAACCCGCACGCCCTGCTCGACGCTGTCAACGCCATCGAGGCGGAGCACGGCCGGGTGCGCGCCGAACGCTGGGGCGACCGCACACTCGACATTGACCTCATCGTGTTCGGCCAGTTGAGCGTCGATGACGACCGCCTGACCCTGCCGCACCCGCGGGCGGCGGAACGGGACTTCGTGCTCGCTCCCTGGCTCGACCTCGACGCGAAGGCCGCTATCCCCGGCCGCGGGCTGGTGCGCGACCTGCTCGCCGCGACCGACACCACGGTGCGCCGGGTAGCGGATGCCGCCGCCCCCGCGCCGGCAGCGGTCCCGGGAGCGTGGCGATGAAGCGCTCGCACGCGACCGGGCTACTCGCCGTTCTACTCATCGGTCTCGTGATCGGCTTTCTGCTCGAGATCGCCTTCGCAGCCTCCGGTACCCCGATCGTCGTTCCGCCGGTGACCCTGCCGTTGACGCTGATTCTGCTGGCCGCGGTCGTCGTGAGCCTGGCCTGGCAAGTACGCCAGGGCAGCCGGCGCAAGACGCTGCGCCGCATCGATCCGTTCTGGGCCATGCGGGTGGCCGTGCTGTCGAAGGCGACGTCGCTGTCGGCCTCCCTACTGCTCGGTGCCGCCCTCGGCATCGTGCTGTACATTCTCACCCGATCGGTGGTGCCCGCCGTCACGTCGTTGTGGCTCGCGATCGGCACGGCCATTGGCGCAGCCGTTATGCTGGCGGCCGGCCTCGTGGCCGAACACTTCTGCACCCTGCCGCCCGACGACGACACCGATGAGTCGGGAGGCACGCGTGCCTGATCGTGAACTGCCCGAAGTGAACCCGCCCGCCGCGCAACTGCCCGAGCCGGCCGTACCCACGCCCGAACGCCCCGCACCGTCTGAGCGGCTCGAACTGGCCGAGGCGGGGGAGTGGAAGCGTGTCTCCACGAAATACGTGTTGGTAGAGATCGTCGGCACCATCGTGAACGCCGTCGTTGTCTGCGGCGGCGCAAGCCTGCTCTGGCTGCTGCTCGACCAGACCTGGGCGATGTGGGTTGGCATCGTGGTGCTCGTCGTGTCGATCATCGACCTTGTGTTTGAACCGCGTCGCGTGCGTGCCATCGGCTACCTGCTGCGAGCCGACGATCTGCTCTTTCGCCGTGGCATCCTCTTTCAACGCTTTGTCGCGGTGCCGTACGGGCGCATGCAGCTGATCGATATCACCCGCGGTCCGGTCGCCCGCTGGCTCGGCCTGGCCGATCTCAAATTTGTCACCGCCGCGGCAACCGCCGGGGTATCGATTCCCGGGCTGGCCGAGGCCGACGCCGAGAGCCTCCGCGACCGGCTGGTGGAGCTTGCCGAGAGCCGCCGGGCGGGGCTGTGAGCGAGCCGGTCGCTGCGGTTCCGGCGCCCCTCGCGCCGCCGCGTACCGACCTCACCGACGGTGACTGGCATCGCCTGTACCCGGCGACACCGCTACTGCGCGGCGGTATCTTCATAGTGGCCATCATCGGCTTCATCGTCGCCAACCTGCGCGAACGACTCATTGACCTCTTCATCGGCGAGGAGAACTACGGCGGCGATCCGATCGATGCGATCTACCAACGCGGAGCCACCGGCTGGGCGTTGCTGATCATCGCCGGCGTGCTCATCGTCATTCTCGTGGTGTTCTACCTCTCCTGGCGCATGCACACCTTTCGTGTGACCGGCGAGATCGTCGAAGTGCGCAGCGGCGTCATCTTTCGCAGCAACCGCAAGGCCCGCCTCGACCGGGTGCAGGGCGTCAACCTCGCCCGGCCGCTGGTTCCCCGATTGTTCGGCGCCGCCCGACTCGAAATCACCGTCGCCGGGCAAGACGGCAATGTGCAGCTCGCCTATCTCGGCTCAAAATTAGCGGATGACCTGCGCCGTGACCTCCTGCACCTCGCCTCGGGCCTGCGGCGGGCCCGGCAGCCGACGGAAGCGTCCGGCGTCCTCGCCGCACCACCCAACACCGCACCACCCAACACCGCACCACCCAACACCGCACCACCCAACACCGCACCACCCAACACCGCACCACCCAACACAGCACGGCCCGGTACCAGTGCGGCACCGACCGTGATCGGCCCGCCCACCCCGCACTCCGCCTTCGGCGACTTCGCGACCGCCCGCTACCACGACTTTGTCGCCCCGGAACTGGACCCGGATGCCGCACCGCCGGAGTCGGTCGTGCGCATTCCGTTGGGCCGCCTGATCGGGTCGATCGTTCTCAGCGGCTTCACCGTCTTTCTGCTTCTGGCGGCGATCGGGCTCATCGTCAGTGTGACCGCCGGGAGCAGGGGCTGGGTGCTCGTCGCCGTGCTGCCGGGCCTCATCGGCAGCGTCGGATACTACTTCTCCCGCATCACTAAGATGTTGCGGTTCAGCGTCGCTGGCACCCCCGATGGGGTGCGGGTCGGCTACGGCCTCCTCTCCACGAGCAGCCAGACCCTGCCGCCCGGGCGCATCCACGCGATCAAGGTGTCCCAGCCCATTCTCTGGCGTCGGTTCGGCTGGTGGCAGATCAGCATCAACACGGCCGGGCAGGCCTCCGGCCGCAGCTCGACCCCCGCGACCAGCTCCACCATCCTGCCGGTCGGCACCCTCATCGACGTCGAAAAGGTGCTCGAACTGGCGCTGCCCGGGTTCGAAACCGACAGTCATCGCGCCCTGGTCGAAAACGGCATGCTCGGCGGTCGCAGACGTGACGCCGGCGTCGCCGATTGCTACAGCAACGCGCCCGCGCGTGCGGTCTGGCTGCGCCCGTTCTCGTGGTGGCGCACCGGCTGGGCAGTCTCGGGCCAAGTCGCCCTGATCCGCCGCGGGGTGCTCTCGCGCGACCTGATTCTGGTGCCCCTGGCGCGGATGCAGGGCGTGCGCATCAACCAGGGGCCCGTGCGCCGACGCCTGCGCCTCGCGTCGGCCGACCTACACACGGTAGCGGGGCCGGTGGCTGCCTCCCTCAGCGTCATCGACGTCGATGAAGCCCTGGTTCTGTTCGAGTGGATGTCTACGGGCGCGGTGCGGTCGGCGCTCGCCGACACCAGTCATCAGTGGAGCCGGGCCGAGGCACCGGCACCAACCAAGGGAGCGACCGAATGAAAGCCAAACCGGGACGTCTCGGCGTCGGAATCATCGGTGCCGGCCACGTCGGCCCCATTCTTGGCGCCGCGCTCGCGGGCGCCGGCCATGCAATCGTCGGCATCTCCGCGATCTCGCAGGCCAGCCGGGACCGCGCCGAGGCCATTTTACCGCTCGTGCCGATTCTGACCGTGCCCGAGGTCGTAGAACGGAGCGAACTGGTCATCATCGCGGTGCCCGACGCCCAGCTGGCGAGCCTCGTGCAGGGCCTCGCCGCGACGCATACCTGGCAGCCCGGCCAGCTCGTGCTGCACACCTCCGCCCGCTACGGCACCGCAGTGCTCGCTCCGGCGCAGGCCGCCGGCGCGATCCCGCTCGCCATCCACCCGGCCATGGCCTTCACCGGCACCAGCCTCGACCTGGCCCGGCTCGCCGACAGCTACTTCGCCGTGACCGCGCCCGGCCCGGTGCTGCCGATCGCGCAGGCGCTCGCCGTGGAGATGGGCGGCGAACCGCTCATCGTCGCCGAGGCCGACCGCGCCAGTTACGCCGAGGCCATCCAGATCGCCACCGCCTTCTCCACCTCGATCGTCGAGCAGGCCACTCGTATGCTCGCCGGAATCGGCCTCGAGCATCCGGGGGCTATTCTTGGTCCGCTGCTGCGCTCCGCGATGGAAAACGCCCTGGGGCGCACGAGCCCCGAACGACTGGATCTGGCGGGATTCGACGAGATCGAACACCGCCAGCATCCGCTTGACGACGACCGGGAGGTCGAATGAGCACCATCGAAGTCCTCCGTACCGTCACTGAGCTGCACGATCGTCTGGGGCGGGCCCGCGATCGGGCGGCGCTGACCGGCGGCGATACCCGCACTGTGCTCGTGCCGACCATGGGTGCCCTGCACGCCGGTCACCTCGCTCTCGTGCGACGGGCGCACGCCCTCGGCGACATTGTGGTTGTATCGATCTTCGTGAACCCGCTGCAGTTCGGCGCTGGCGAAGGCCTCGACAGCTATCCGCGTACCCTCGACGCCGACCTCGCCGTCCTCGCGAGCGAGGACGTCTCGTTCGTGTTCGCGCCGAGTGCCCGCGAGATGTACCCGGGCGCAGCGAGCGACACCCGGGTCACCGCCGGGTCGGTCGGTTCCCTGTACGAGGGCGCTGCGCGCCCCGGCCACTTCGACGGCATGCTCACGGTCGTGGCAAAACTGCTCAACATCGTGACACCGGATGCCGCGGTGTTCGGCCAAAAAGACGGCCAGCAGGTCTTTCTCGTGCAGCGCATGGTCGCCGATCTCAACCTGCGCAGCGCAATTGAGGTCGTCGACACCGTGCGTGAACCGAGCGGACTGGCCCTGTCGAGCCGCAACCGCTACCTCGACGAGCCGCAGCACACGGCCGCGCAGGCACTCTTTGCCGGGCTCGCTGCGGCCGCCGAGACCGCGAAGGCCGGCCCCGCAGCCGCCCTCGCCGCGGCGCGCGCGCGCATTGCCGCCCAGCCGCTGGTTAAACTGGACTATCTGGTGATCGTGCACCTGCAGACTTTTCTGGCGGTGCACGACGACTACCGCGGGCCGGCTCGGATCCTCGTCGCCGCGCGGGTCGGTACCACCCGGCTGATCGACAACGTGTCGATCCGGCTCGGGTGACCCGCAGCATCCGCTCAAATTTGAACTGACAGCACCAACGGAGAACCGCATGAGCCAGAACCCCACGCCCGCCTCGAACGACGACGCCGAGGGCTTCTCCGACGCGGAGATGAACGAGCAGAAGGCCGTGCGCCTCGGCAAACGCGACCGCCTGAACGCGGCCGCTGCGAGCCCGGCCGGCGGCGCCTACCCGGTGTCGGTTCCCGTCACCCACACCATTCCGGCCGTACGCGCCGAATTCGGCGAGCTCGAAGCGGATGCCACCACGGGCGTCACCGTCGGCCTCGCCGGCCGCATCGTGCACCTGCGCAACACCGGCAAGCTGTGCTTCGCGAGCCTGCAGAGTGGTGACGGCACCCGCATCCAAGCCATGGTCTCGCTCGCCGCCGTCGGCGAGGAGTCCCTCGCCGCCTGGAAAGACCTCGTCGACCTCGGCGACCACGTGTTTGTCACCGGCGAGGTCATCTCCAGCCGTCGCGGCGAGCTGTCGATCATGGTCACCGACTGGCAGGTCGCTGCGAAGGCGCTGCTGCCGCTGCCCAACCTGCACGGTGAACTCAGCGAAGAAACCCGGGTGCGAAGCCGCTACCTCGACCTGATCAGCCGGGAGCAGGCCCGCACCAACGTGCTGTCCCGCTCGAAGGCCGTCGCGAGCCTGCGCAGAACGTTCACCGATCTCGAATTCATCGAGATCGAGACCCCTATGCTTCAGGTTATGCACGGCGGGGCATCCGCTCGCCCGTTCCAGACCCACAGCAACGCCTTCGACACGGAGCTGTTTCTGCGCATCGCACCCGAGCTTTTTCTGAAGCGGGCCGTGGTCGGCGGCATCGACCGCGTCTACGAGATCAACCGCAACTTTCGCAATGAGGGTGCTGACTCCACTCACTCGCCCGAGTTCGCGATGCTCGAAGCCTATGAGGCTTACGGCGACTACAACTCCATCGCCGATCTCACCCAGAAGCTGATCCAGGATGCCGCGTTCACCATCGCCGGATCGCACGTGGTGACCTGGGCCGACGGCACCCTGTTTGACCTCGGCGGCGACTGGGACCGCATCGGCATGTACGACAGCCTGTCGGCGGCCGCCGGCATCGTGATCACTCCCGACACACCGCTGGCGGACCTCGTGGCTCTGGCCGACGGCGAAGGCATCGACATTGACCATCCCATTCACGGCAAGTACGTCGAAGAGCTGTGGGAGCACTTCGTCAAGGGCGACCTGGTGCGCCCGACCTTCGTGATGGACTTTCCGGTCGACACGAGCCCGCTCGTGCGCGGTCACCGCTCCCTGGCCGGCGTCGTCGAGAAGTGGGACCTCTACGTGCACGGCTTCGAGTTGGCCACCGGTTACTCCGAGCTCGTCGACCCGGTCGTGCAGCGCGAACGCTTCATCGAGCAGGCGAGCCTCGCCGCCGGGGGAGACCCCGAAGCCATGCGCCTCGACGAGGAATTTTTGCGTGCCCTGGAATACGGCATGCCGCCGACCGGTGGCATGGGCATGGGTATCGACCGCATGTTGATGGCCCTGACCGGCCTCGGAATTCGCGAAACGATTCTCTTTCCGCTGGTGAAATAGTGAACTACCTGCCCGACGACGAGTTGAAGCCCAACAAGGGTGGCCGCAAAGCGCCGTCGATGAACCGAATCGCCCTCTGGGTCATCATCGGCGGCGTCGGCGTGTACTACCTGGGTAGCGGTGTCATCGGCCTGCTCAGCAAGTAGTCGGTATCTCAGCCTTTACGCGTAGGCTGAGACCGTGATTGAGAACTTTTGGGGAAATGCTGTCTTTTCGGTCGTACCCACCATCCTGCTCGGCTTGGTCTTCTGGCTGATGATGCGCTCGATCCTGCGCGCCGACCGCACCGAACGTAAGGTGTACGCCGAAATCGAAGCCGAAGAACGCGCCCGGCTCGGTCTCGACAAGCCGGTCACCTAAGTACCAATGTTTGGCATCGACGGCCTGACCATCACCGTTCTGCTGGCACTGATCGCCGACTTCTCCGTACGCGTCGTGGCTATCATCGTGGTGCCGCGCAACCGGCGCCCGATGTCGGGCATGGCCTGGTTGCTGACGATTTTCTTCGTTCCGTACCTTGGCGTGGTGCTGTTTCTGCTGATCGGCTACCGCACCCTGCCGAAAAAGCGTCTGGCCAGGCAGGCCGCGATCAATCAATTCATTCTGGAGAGCACCGAAGGTATGGAGCGCGTGCGCCGAGACCACCCCTGGCCGATCTGGCTGGAATCGGTTGTGCAGCTCAACCGGAACCTCGGATCGATGCCGCTCGTCGGTGACAATACAGCGAGCCTGATCGGTGAATATCAGGTCAGCTTTGACACGATGGTCACCGATATCGACCGCGCCGAGAAGTACGTGCACGTAGAGTTCTACATTCTCTCGTTCGACCCGACAACGGCGCCCTTCTTCGACGCGCTCGAACGTGCACATCGGCGCGGAGTCACCGTGCGGGTGCTGCTGGACCACATCCAGTCGATGCGTAAGCCCGGTTTCACTGCCACAAAGCGGCGGCTCACCGAAGCGGGGATTGCCTGGCAGCTCATGTTGCCGGTTCAGCCGTTCAAGGGCAAATGGCAACGTCCCGATCTGCGAAACCACCGCAAGCTGCTCATCGTCGACGGGCTCGTCGGGTTCATGGGCTCGCAGAACATCATCGACCGCTCCTACAACATACGCAGCAACATCCGTCGTGGGTTGCAGTGGAAAGACCTTATGGTGCGCCTGGAGGGCCCGATCGTGGCCGGGCTCAACGCCATTTTCATCACCGACTGGTACAGCGAGACCAACGAGCTACTGACCCGCGATATCGAGCCGGTGCATCCGCGCAATGTGGCCGATGCGATTGACTGCCAGGTGGTGCCCAGCGGGCCGGGTTTCAAGGGTGAGAACAACCTGCGCCTGTTCCTCGCGCTGCTGTACTACGCGCAGGATCGCATCATCATCACGAGCCCCTATTTCGTTCCGGACGAATCGATCATGTACGCGATCACGACCGCGGTGCAGCGCGGACTGCACGTTGAGCTGTTCGTGTCGGAGATCGGTGATCAGGCCGTGGTGTACCACGCCCAACGCTCGTACTACGAAGAGCTCCTCACCGCCGGGGTGCGCATCTACATGTACAAAACGCCGTACATTCTGCACGCCAAGCACTTCTCCATTGACGACGAGGTCGCCGTCGTGGGCTCGAGCAACATGGACATGCGATCGTTCAGTCTCAACATGGAGGTCACCCTCATGGTGCGCGGCCGCTCGTTTGTGCAGCAGCTTCGCCACATGGAAGACCGCAACCGCGAAAACAGTCGTGAATTGACGCTCGAGGAGTGGAACAAGCAGCCCTTGCGCTCGACCATTCTCGACAACCTCGCCCGCCTGACCAGCGCGGTGCAGTAGACGTTGCTCGGGAGGGGCCGCCGCATCCGCTGCACCATCCGTCACGCCTAGGGCGAACAAACGCGCGGGATCGCCATCGGCTGGCTACTCTCGATATAACGGCACCAAATGCCCTGGCGCCAAGGGAGCGATCATATGTTTGAGAGATTTACCGACCGAGCTCGTCGCGTCGTTGTTTTGGCCCAGGAAGAGGCCAAAATGCTCAACCACAACTACATCGGTACCGAGCACATTCTGCTCGGGCTGATTCACGAGGGTGAAGGCGTCGCCGCGAAGGCTCTCGAGAGCCTCGGCATCTCGCTGGACGCCGTGCGCGAGCAGGTTCAGGACATCATCGGCCAGGGGCAGCAGCAGCCCACCGGCCACATCCCCTTCACGCCGCGGGCGAAGAAGGTTCTTGAGCTGAGCCTGCGCGAAGCGCTGCAGCTCGGCCACAACTACATCGGAACCGAGCACATTCTGCTTGGCCTCATCCGCGAGGGCGAGGGCGTTGCCGCCCAGGTGCTCGTGAAGCTTGGCGCCGACCTCAACCGTGTGCGCCAGCAGGTCATTCAGCTCCTCTCCGGTTACCAGGGTAAGGAGCAGGTGCAGGTCGGCGCCAACGAGCAGGCGGCCAACACGGCCGGCAGCCAGGTGCTTGACCAGTTTGGTCGCAACCTCACCCAGATGGCCCGTGACAACAAACTCGACCCGGTCATCGGGCGTGAGAAAGAAATTGAGCGGGTCATGCAGATCCTCTCGCGTCGCACCAAGAACAACCCCGTGCTGATCGGTGAGCCCGGCGTCGGCAAGACGGCCGTCGTCGAGGGTCTCGCCCAGGCCATCGTCAAGGGTGATGTGCCCGAGACGTTGAAGGATAAGCAGCTCTACTCGCTTGACCTCGGTTCGCTCATCGCCGGCAGCCGCTACCGCGGTGATTTCGAAGAGCGCTTGAAAAAGGTCACCAAGGAGATCCGAACTCGCGGCGACATCATCGTCTTCATTGACGAGATCCACACCCTCGTGGGTGCGGGCGCCGCCGAGGGCGCCATCGACGCCGCGTCGATTCTCAAGCCGCTCCTCGCCCGCGGTGAGCTGCAGACGATCGGTGCAACCACCCTCGACGAGTACCGCAAGCACTTCGAGAAGGATGCCGCCCTCGAGCGCCGTTTCCAGCCGATCCAGGTGAATGAGCCGTCGCTGCCGCACACCATCAACATTCTCAAGGGCCTGCGTGACCGCTACGAAGCGCACCACAAGGTGTCAATCACCGACGGCGCCCTGGTGGCTGCGGCGAACCTCGCCGACCGGTATGTCTCCGACCGGTTCCTGCCCGACAAGGCCATCGACCTGATCGATGAGGCCGGCGCTCGCCTGCGCCTGTCGATCCTGTCGAGCCCACCCGAGCTGCGCGAATTTGACGAGAAGATCGCCGTGGTGCGCGCCGCCAAGGAGCTCGCCATTGAGGAGCAGGACTTCGAGAAGGCCGCCGGCCTGCGCGACGAGGAGAAGAACCTTCTCGGTGAGCGTCTACGCCTCGAGAAGAAATGGAAGTCGGGCGACGTCAAGACGACCGCGGTCGTCGACGAGGGCCTGATCGCCGAAGTACTGGCCCAGGCCACCGGCATCCCGGTGTTCAAGCTCACCGAGGAAGAGTCCTCGCGGCTCGTCTTCATGGAGAAGGCGCTGCACCAGCGCGTTATCGGTCAGGAAGAGGCCATCTCGGCGCTCGCCAAGACCATCCGACGCACTCGTGCCGGCCTGAAAGACCCGAAACGTCCCTCCGGTTCCTTCGTCTTCGCCGGCCCCACCGGCGTCGGCAAGACCGAGCTCGCCAAGGCGCTCGCGGAGTTCCTCTTCGACGACGAAGCCGCCATGATCTCGCTTGACATGAGTGAGTACGGCGAGAAGCACACCGTGTCGCGCTTGTTCGGTGCGCCTCCCGGGTTCGTCGGATTTGAAGAAGGTGGCCAGCTCACCGAAAAGGTGCGTCGCAAGCCGTTCTCCGTGGTGCTGTTCGACGAGATCGAGAAGGCTCACCCCGACATCTTCAACTCCCTGCTCCAGATTCTGGAAGAGGGCCGGTTGACAGATGGCCAGGGTCGCGTGGTCGACTTCAAGAACACCGTCATCATCATGACCACCAACCTCGGCACGAAGGACATCTCGAGTGGACCGGTCGGCTTCCAGTTGGAAGGCGACACCACCACCGGGTACGAGCGCATGGCCGGCAAGGTGAAAGACGAGCTGAAGAAGCACTTCAAGCCCGAGTTCCTCAACCGCGTGGACGAGATCATCGTGTTCCCGCAGCTGACCAAGCCGGAGCTGCTGCAGATCGTCGACCTGTTCATCAAGCGGCTCGGCGTGCGTCTGCTCGACCGTGACATGACCGTCGAGGTCGCCCTTCCGGCGAAGGAACACCTGATCGAGGTCGGCTTCGACCCGACGCTCGGTGCTCGCCCGCTGCGTCGTGCCATTCAGCGCGAGGTGGAGGACCGCCTGTCAGAGAAAATCCTGCAGGGCGAGCTCAACGCCGGCGACCACGTGCACGTGGACTACGTCGATGGCGCATACATCTTCACAACGACGACCCGGGTTGACCCGGTCGGCGTCGGAGTGAACACTGCCGCCGCCATCGGTACCGGTCCGGCTACGCCCGACCTCGCCATCACGAGCGACTAACAGCACCAGAGGTCTGGCCCGGTAGATTCGTCTGCCGGGCCTTTTCTCTGCCCTGGGGGTGAACCTGGCCTCGGGTGAACGTGCCTGGGGTGAACCTGCATTGGCGTGAACTGAAGGAGGCGGCATCCGCCGGTGTGGGCTGAAAGCGGGGCTAAGTCAGGAGGAACGGGGCGGGCGGGGCTCTGGAGCGGCGGAATCATGCGGCACGATCTCTAGACTGGTGGTTTGATCCTGAATGAGCCACGAGAGGGGCCGATTGGCGTGACTGCACTGCAACAGACCGCACCGGAACAACCCGAACTGGAATATTCGGTGCGCCGTGCGCGCACCAGTGACGTGCCCGGCATCGAAGCGCTCGTTGAGCCGCTCGTGCAGCAGCGCATTCTGCTGGGCAAGGATCGGGTCGTGTTCTACGAGGCGGTGCAGGAATTTCGGGTGGCCGTTGATGCCTCCGGCAAGCTGATCGGCTGCGGCGCCCTGCACGTGATGTGGGAGGACCTCGGCGAGGTGCGCACTCTTGCCGTGGACGCACAGTGGCTCGGCTGCGGCGTGGGTTACACGATGATGAAGCGCCTCGAAGCGGATGCCCGCGATCTCGGCCTGAGCCGACTGTTCTGCCTCACCTTCGAGGTGGGCTTCTTCACCCGCAACGGCTTCAGCGATATGGGCACCGAAACCGTCGATCCGGCCGTCTACGCCGAGCTCGTGCGCTCCCCCGATGAGGGTGTCGCCGAGTTTCTCGACCTGGCCAGGGTGAAGCCGAACACGCTCGGCAACACCCGCATGGTGAAGCGCCTGAGCCAGCGAATGTGAGCCGGATAGGTCTGATCGCGGCCTCAAACGCCGTCCGGCACCGTTTAAAGGTGCTCATACGAGCAAAATACGCGGGGTTTACCCCCTGGACACGGGGCGTCGCTAGGCTGCGGACTATTGCACCTGCCGGACCAATTCGCCGGGGGAACTTTTGACAGCACGAACCCGGGTGCAATGAGACGACCATCGTTCTATGAATGAGGAGATCCATGTCATCCGCCGTTCGCAGCCGTTCCAAGCTGTTTTTCGCCACACTTCTTGGGGTGAGCCTTGCGGCCGCTCCGCTCATGGCGGTACCGGCCAGCGCCACCACCGCCGGTGCCGGGGTGCTCATCAATGAGGCATATTTGAACGGGGGAAGTTCGGGGGCAACGTACCTGAACAAATTCGTCGAACTCTACAACCCGACCGCCGCCGACGTATCGCTCGACGGCACCTCCATTCAGTACCGTTCCTCGGGAGGAACCTCCAACCCGACCGGCGTCGTCGCTCTGACCGGCACCATTGCCGCCGGCGGGTACTACCTCGTGCAGGGCAGCTCGAATGCGGCCAATGGCGCTGCACTTCCGAAAGCGGATGCCTCGTTCGGCACCTCCTTCGCCGCTGGCTCCGGCACGATCTTCTTCGCGAACCAGTCCGCGGCGCTCACCGCACCCGCCACCGGTTCGCTCACCGACCAGGCCGAAATTCTTGACCTGATCGGCTACGGCAGTTCCAATACGTTTGAGGGAACGGCCGCCGCCGCAGCATCCGTTACCACCTCGGTGAACCGTACCGAATTTGTCGACACCGACGTCAACGCCGCCGACTTCAGCACGGCCGCCCCGACGCCGACGAACACGGCCGGCGACACCCGCACCCCGGTAGAACCCGATCCGGAGCCCGACCCGACCCCGGTGCCCGACGAACTGACCGCGATCGACGCAATCCAGGGTACGACCGACACGAGCCCGCTCGCCGGAACCATCGTCAAAACCTCCGGTGTAGTCACGGCGGCTTACCCAACCGGCGGATTCGACGGGTTCTACCTGCAGACGGCCGCAACCGGCGGACCGATTGACTTCGCCAGTCACAGCGCCTCACACGGCGTCTTCGCCTACTCCAGCACGGCGACCGCCGACGTGCAGATCGGCGACCATGTGCAGGTTGTCGGCACCGTCGTGGAATTCTCCGGCATGACCGAGGTCACCTTCGGCACCGTCGACGACGTCACCCAGCTATCCAGCGCCGCCGTGGTCACCCCCACCCCGGTGACGGTGACGTTGCCGATCAGCAAAGAGCAGCGCGAAACTCTTGAGGGCATGCTCCTCGCTCCGCAGGGTAACTTCACCGTCACCAGCAACTACTCGACCAACCAGTACGCCGAAATCGGCCTCGCCGCCGGCACGACGCCCCTGGTCAACCCCACGGTGACGGCACGGCCGGGATCGAGCGAGTACACGTCGGCCATCGCGGACAACGCGGCGCGCGCCGTGACCCTCGATGACGGTGCGAGCACTAATTACCTCAGCGGTACCGACCGGGCAACCCCGGTTCCGTACCTCACCGTCGCTGACCCGCTGCGCATCGGCGCGGCCGTGACCTTCACGAAACCCGTCATCCTCGACTACCGCTACGGCGTGTGGAAGTTTCAGCCCACCGAGGCGCTCACCGCGGCAAACGCTGCCACGGTTCAGCCGGCCACATTCTCCGATACCCGCACCGCCGCTCCCCGCGATGTGGGCGGCGACGTTCGACTCGCCAGCTTCAACGTGCTGAACTATTTCTCCACGGTCGGGGACTCCCTGACCGGGTGCCTGTACTACACCGATCGTGCGGGTGACCCGACGACAATACGGGGGGGCTGCCTTGCCCGTGGCGCGGCGAACACCGTCAACTTCGAACGCCAGCAGGCCAAGATCGTGGCGGCAATCAACGCCCTCGACGCCGACGTGGTCTCGCTCGAGGAGATCGAGAACTCGGCCGCCTTCGGCAAGGATCGCGATGACGCCCTCTCCAACCTGGTGAACGCGCTCAACGCTGCTGCCGGAAGCACAGTCTGGGCCTTCGTTGCCTCGCCTACAAAGCTTCCCGCGAGCGAAGACGTCATCCGCACCGCGTTCATCTACAAGGTCGGCACGGTCGAAATCGTCGGAGAGTCGAAGATTCTCACCGGTTCCGCCGCCTTCAGCAACGCCCGCCAACCACTCGCCCAGGCGTTCCAACTGGTCGGCGACACGGGCAGCACTTTCCTCACCATCGTGAACCACTTCAAGTCGAAGGGTTCAGGATCCGGCGTCGACGCCGACATGGGCGACGGCCAGGGCGCGTCGAACGCCTCCCGGGTGAACCAGGCCACGGCCCTCGTGGACTTCGCCAACGGCCTCACGACCAGCACGGGCATCGACCGGGTATTTCTCACGGGTGACTTCAACGCCTATGACCAGGAAGATCCGATCAAGGTAATCACCGATGCGGGCTTCATCAGCCAGGAGGCCAAGAGCGGCGAGTACACGTATGCCTACGGTGGCACGGTCGGATCGCTTGATCACGTGTTCGCTTCGCCCGAGGCGGACGCCACGGTGAACGACATCGACGTGTGGAACATTAACTCGGTCGAGTCGGTCGCCCTTGAGTACAGCCGTTACAACAATAACGTCACTGATTTCTACTCCGCCGACCCCTTCCGCTCCTCCGACCATGACCCGGTTGTTCTCGGACTCAACCTCACAACGCCCACCTCGGTTGAGCTCAACCTGCTCAATGTCAACGACTTTCACGGACGCATCGACGGCAACACCGTCAAGTTCGCGGGAACCGTTGAGCAGCTGAAGGCGGAGTACGGGGACGCCAACTCGCTCTTTTTGTCGAGCGGTGACAACATCGGTGCTTCCCTCTTCGCCTCGGCGGCGCAGAAGGACCTGCCTACCATCGACGTTCTTGACGCTCTCGGCCTCGCGGCCTCCAGCGTTGGCAATCACGAGTTCGACCAGGGTTTCGGTGACCTCACCGGCCGGGTGTCTGACGCGGCGAACTTCGACTACCTCGGTGCCAACGTCTACGAACTGGGCACCGCGACCCCCGCGATGCAGGAATATGCCATCATCGACGTGGCCGGCGTCAAGGTCGGCGTGATCGGCGCGGTGACGGAGGAAACCCCCTCACTCGTCTCACCCAATGGAATCGCGACCCTGAGCTTCGGTGACCCCGTCGCGGCCGTCAACCGCGTTGCCAACCAGCTCAGCGACGGCGACCCGTCGAATGGTGAAGCGGATGTTCTGCTCGCCGAGTACCACGAGGGTGCCGGCGCCGGAATCCCGGACGGCGCGACGCTCGAGCAGGAGCTTGCCGCCGGCGGGGCTTTCACGAGCATCGTCAATGACACCACGGCCGAAGTGGACGCGATCTTCACCGGTCACACGCACAAGCAGTACGCATGGGACGCACAGGTACCCGGCGCGGCCGACGGTGTGACGCGCCCGGTGCTGCAGACGGGCAGCTACGGCGGGAACATCGGCCAGGTCGTACTCAGCTACGACATCGCTTCCGGCGGCACGACCACGGTACAGAACCGCAACGTGGCGCGCTCCACCTCTGAGGATGCCGACCTCGTGGCCGCCTACCCGCGTGTTGCCGAGGTTCAGTCGATCACGACCGCCGCGCTGGCCGAGGCAGCAATTCTGGGTGCCGTGCCCGTGGGCTCAGTCACCGCCGACATCACCCGGGCCTGCACCGACGGAGTCGCACCGTGCGCCGAAGATCGTATGGCTCCCTCGACGCTGGGCACACTCGTTGCGAACTCGTTGCGGACCTCTCTGGCTGACCCGAACGTCGGCGAAGCTGAAATCGGTGTCGTCAACCCCGGTGGCATTCGTTCTGACCTGTCGCTCGCTCCGGACGGTGTCGTGACCTATGCCGAGGCGAACGCGGTGCTGCCGTTCCTGAATAACCTGTGGACGACGAGCCTCACGGGTGCGCAGTTCAAGACTGTTCTTGAGCAGCAGTGGCAGACCAACGCCGATGGCACAACTCCGAGCCGTCCGTTCCTGCAGCTTGGGCTGAGCGACAACGTGAACTACACGTTCGATGCCAGCCGCGCCGCGGGAGACCGCGTGACCGGCATCTGGGTCGACGGTGCACGGATCGACCCAGCACAGTTGTACCGCATCGGTTCGTTCAACTTCTTGCTCACCGGGGGTGACAACTTCCGCGAGTTCACGAACGGAACGGCCACCCGCGATTCGGGTCTTGTCGACCGAGATGCCTGGATCTCCTACCTCCAGGCGAACAGCCCGCTGTCCCCGTCGTTCAAGGCCAACCAGGCCTCGATCACCGGAGCGCCCACGGCCGCAGTCAACCCGGGTGACACGGTCACGTTCACGGTTGGCGACCTCAACCTCACGTCGCTCGGGGCTCCGAAGAACACGCAGCTCGCGTTGCGCTGGTCGGGCAGCGACGTGGGCACGGCATCCGTTGATGCGACGGGTGCCGCCGTCGTCACCGTCACGGTGCCGACGGACGCCGTCGAAGACAGCGTGCTTGAAATGACCACCGCCCCGTCGGGCACCATCGTGCGCCTCGCCATCGCCGTTGCGGTGAGCACCGAACCCGGAGATGCGCCCACCGCAGCGCCCGCGAAAGAGCTCATCAAGAAGCTCAAGAACGACATCGACACCGACCAGAAGTCCTACCGGGCCGGTGGCGCGGTGGTCGTCGAGGTCGGAGTGAAGCACGCCGGAGAGTACGTGTCGGTGTGGGCCTACTCCAAGAAGAAGGAGCAGGCCGACAACCTCGGAGGGTGGCTGCTCGTGAATGCGGAAGGAGCCGTGAGCGTCACACTCGCCAATGGACTCAAGTACGGCAAATACAGCATCTCCGCGCAGAACGCGGACGGTGACGTGATCGGCTGGACCGACGTGAAGGTCACTCACGCCAAGAAGGCACCGAAGCCGCCGAAGCACGGGCACCACTAAGCCCGGCGGTTTGCGCTGGCCTGTCCGCATCCGGAAATTTCCTGGTTGCGGGCGGGTCCGCGCCCATTTCCTGCTGTAATTGGCCCGACACGCACACCATTACCGGCATCTGGCACCGATCATCAATACCCTTAGGGCATGTCGACGATCAAGCAACCGGTCGGCCGCCAGTCCAGCAGGGTGTACCGGCGCCGGCGTTTCGTAGTGGGGCTCGGCCTGCTTGCCGTGCTCGTCATTCTGTTTCTCATCATCGTGCAACCGGGAGTGAGCAAGGGCGACGCAGACGCCCCGAAAACACCCGCCGCCGCTACGAGTGAGTCGCCCACGCCAACGGATGCTGCCACCACGATTCCCGAGGTCGCCACCGCCGTTGACGGGGCAGCATGCGATCCCTCCGCAGTGCAGGTTGCGGCCATCACGGACGCGACCAAGTACGCCGCCGACGCGCTGCCGCAGTTGTCGCTGAGCCTGACCAACATCGGAACCACCGACTGTGTGATCAACGCCGGCAACGCGAAGCAGGTCTTCACCGTGATGAGTGGTGAGGACGTCTACTGGACCTCGACCGACTGCCAGACCAACCCGATTGACGCCCAGGTCACCCTCAAGCCGGGCGTGGTCATGCCGCTCGCGACACCGATTACCTGGGATCGCTCCCGCTCAGCCGTGAACACCTGTGAAGCCGAAACCCGCACCGCGGTTCCGGCCGGTGGAGCGTCGTATTACCTGAACGTGGCCGTGGACGGTATCAAAGCGGCCGCCCCTGCGTTGATGATTCTGAAGTAGCAGCCCCTCACGGCATCCGTTCGCTCGTGGCGTGTGCGCTCAGCTGGGCGCACACGACCGTGCCTGATTGAATGAATGAGTGACCGATACGACTGCCAACACCCGTTCCGAGGCGCTCGGCGCCGCCCTGGCGGCGCAAGACGTCGTCGCCGTCGCCTATGCGCTGCGCAACGACTACATGATCGTGCCGCAACTCGTCCTCAACGGCGAGGCAGCGCAGGTGCGCGTGTTCGGCCGTGAAGGCTCCGACAAACGGATGCTGCTGCTCTTCTCAGCAGCGGAGAACTACGTGCGCACGGTTCCCGACGACCCGAACCCCCGGGTCATGGTCTGCGACGGCCAATGGCTGCGGGAGTTTCTCACCGTGCACGCGTCGACCCTGGAGATGGTTTTCTTCGACATCGCCGGTCCCAACGTCATGCAGGCTGCTCCGGCCGATCTGCTGGAGGCCCTGAACCCGCAGCTGGGCGAGGGCGACGCCGGCTGATGCCCCGCGCTAGAACGCCCGATCGAGTTCGGCGTCGCGCGGATTACGGCTGGTGCCGAGCGCCAAGGCGACGGCGGCGTGAATAGACCCGCAGGCGGCGTCAATCTGGGTGGTGAAGCCCAGGCGCACGGCCTCGTTGACCCGTTGCTTCGACATGAGCGCCCCGCGCACCTCGCCGGCCAGGCTGATTTCACCGAACGCGACCACGTTGTGCGCCACGGCGAGCCCGGTGAACGCTGACGCGATGGCCAGTGCGATCGCCAAATCGGCGGCCGGCTCACTCAGACGGATGCCGCCGACCGTCGACACGTAGACGTCTTTGGTCGACAGATTCATGCCCGCACGCTCCTGCAGCACAGCGAGCAACATGGCCACGCGGGCCGAGTCGACACCACTCGTGACGCGGCGCGGATTGGGCGCCTGGGTGTCGGTGACGAGCGCCTGCACCTCGACCGGCATCGCCCGTCGGCCTTCCAGAGCGACGGTCACACAGGTGCCGTCGACCGGCTCGGTCGCTCGGCTGAGAAACAGCCCGCTCGGGTCGGGCACCTCGGTGATGCCGTCGCCGGTCATCTCGAAGCAGCCGACCTCGTCGGTGGGCCCAAAACGGTTTTTGAGCGCCCGAATGAACCGCAGTGTCGTCTGCCGGTCGCCCTCGAACTGGCAGACCACGTCGACCAGGTGCTCGAGCACCCGCGGCCCCGCGATCGAGCCGTCTTTGGTTACGTGGCCGACGAGCAGCACCGGAAGATTGCGGTCTTTGGCCACTCGAATCAAAGTGGATGCCACCTCCCGCACCTGGCTGGGCATGCCCGGTGACCCGTCGGAAAGAGCACTCGACACGGTTTGCACCGAGTCGATGATGATGAGGTCGGGCTTGACCGCGTCGATCTGCCCGAGGATGACGCCGAGGTCGGTTTCGGCGGCGATGTACAGCTCGGGTTCGAGCGCGTTGGTACGCTCGGCGCGCAGCCGCACCTGACTGACCGATTCTTCGGCGCTGACGTAGAGCACGCGACTCTTCGCGGCGGCCGCCTTGGACGCGACTTCGAGCAGCAATGTGGACTTACCGACGCCGGGCTCGCCGCTGAGCAAAATTACCGAGCCCGGCACGATGCCACCGCCGAGTACCCGGTCGAATTCATTGATGCCGGTCGGCCAGTGGGCGGCAGCATCCGTTTCAACGTGGGTGATGGGGCGTGCGATGCCATCGCCGACGAGGGTGATGGCCTTGAGCTTGCGGGTGATGCCGGCTGTCTGGCCGGCGTCGACGACAGTGCCCCACTGCTGGCATTCACCGCAGCGACCCGCCCATTTCAGGGTGGTCCAGCCGCACTCGGAACAGCGGAAAGAGGAGACGGATTTTGCCATGTCTCGAGCCTAGCCGGGGCTACCGACAGGCGGCGGTGCGCGCGGTGCCGGCTCTAGTCAGCGTGCTCAGGCGCCAGGACGACAGCCGAGAAGCGGTGCGCAACATCGGCACTGATCGTCGGCAGAAACGCCTCGGCCCAGGAGCGGTAGCCGCGGTCGTTGGGGTGGAACAGGTCCTTGGCGACGTGAGTCGCGATGCTGCGAAAGCCCGCCCGTTTCGTCGTCGCGTGCAGCGGCACCACGGTCAGTTCGTGCTCGGCAGCGACCCGGCGAATGATCTCATTGGCCAGCGCAACCTTGACCTCGTTGTGCGGCAGGTGAAAGCAGGGCAGGTCGGCGACGAGGGCGTGCGGCGGAAGCGCGGCGAACACCGTGCGAATGCCCGCTTCGAACAGTGACGGGTTCCACTGGGCGATGTCGTTGGCGCCGATCGCGACCGTGACGAGGTCGGGCTCGAGCTTGTCGAAGCGAGGAAGCTGGTCGCGCACGGCCAAAGCTACGGTCGCGCCGGACACGCTGAGATTCACGACGCGCACCGTTCGACCGGTGGCCAGCCGCACGTGATCGGCGAGAATGCCGACATAGCTCTTGTTCGGACTCGACGCCCCGATGCCCTGCGCGGCGCTGTCACCGATCGCGACGTAGAGCAGCTCGCCCGCATGCTGGGCGTGGGCGCGCCACCAGGCGGAATGCACCGGCAAGGTTTCGTTGAGAATGGCCTTCTGCTGCTCGAGGTCCCGGCGGAACCACGTCGTTGCGAGAACGACGCCGGTCGCCACGACGGCGGCTCCAGTAGCAATGGCAGAGCGGATGCGTGGGGTCGGTGAGGTCACTCGCTGAGGCTACTCCGCGGCATCCGTGTGTCTGCTGCATGTTTGCCGATTCGCGTCGGCCTCCAGTCTCTACTAGAATCAACGGCGGTACCGTGTCCGAGCGGCCGAAGGTGCGACTCTCGAAAAGTCGTGTGGGGGAGACTCCACCGTGGGTTCAAATCCCACCGGTACCGCCACTACTAAACCCCCTGCATCTCTTTGTTCTACTGGGAAGCAGGGGTTTTTGCTGTGTCGGCTCCGATGCCAGCGGTAACGCAACAGTAACGAAACCTCTGCGCGCTACGGTGAGCAACTGCTGGGTGAGGTTCGCTGGGCTGATGATCCGCGCGGCGGGCAGGCCCGTACTTATTTTCTTTGCGGCGCTCAGCGCGATGGTTCGCGACGTGCCGCCTGACAGAAGACCCAATGTCTGGCATCGACCACGACGTTCGAAGCGCTCTGTCGGGCGCGGGATATCTGAACGCTGAGGGGTGCGCGATCTCGGCGCAATCGAGCTTTATGGGAGTGGACCGGGTCGAAGGGGTTCTCTGCGCGCATTTCCACATATTCCACACATTCTCGCGAAGACAACGCAAGTCAAGAAAGCCCCTGCGCGCGCTCCATTTCAGGGGAGTCAGAGAGGCATTACACATTGGTGCACATACTTATCGTGGATAAGGCAATCGGCGGAGGTTTACCAATTCCCGCGGTACACGCGGATCCCCGGTGCATCCACCCCGAGATCCTCGGGAACACGCGGGTCCCCGGTAATTCGCCTGCCGCTTTTCGCCCGACGAAGAAAATTTTATCGTCGGTACAAAAGGTACGCGGCTTGAAACTGGCCCGCGATCTTAGCTCGGAGTGACCCACGAACGCCGCGAGTCCACGATCGACATTCATAACCAGCTGGGCTCTGGAAGACATGCAGCCTACCCCAGAGGTGCTGACCCGGATCAATGCCTACGTGGCCGGAGAGATCACTCTCGACGAGGCTATCGCCGAAGCGAAAGCTCGTCATATCCCGCGACTTGGCGATGTCATTTAACACCCGCAATCAGATGTTTATCTGATGTAGTATCGAAGCATGACTACCGTAAGTTTCACTGACCTTCTGCGCAAGCCCAAGGACATTTTGGCCCTCGTTAATGAGGGCCAGGTTCGGATCACCCGTCGTGACGGCGACGACCTGGTGATCCTGCGCGGTCATGATCTCGACGTGCTCCAGAACGGCACGGCTCTCTCGAGTCGGCTGATTCGCGCGATCGGCCGGCACCAGAATGACGTAGTGGCGGCGCTGGCTGACTTGTTCGCTTGGACGGCGGAATTTACTCCGGCAGAGCTTTCCGCGTATGCGGCCGAGATCGAACAGCTCGTCTACTCGGCGAGTGAGCTGGGCACGTATGAGCGTTTACTCCGCGCGCAGCAGGAATGGCAGGAAACGGCTCTGGCCTACGCGATGGGCCAGCGGCCCGCCCCGCTTATCGAGCTACCTGCGGCACCGGTGCGGGTCGAACGCCCGTAAGTGGCGGGCAAGCGTGGTGCTCTGGTCCCTCGACCAGTAAAGATCACTGAGTACGAGATTGTCTTCAGCAGTGCCCAAGCCGAGCGCGGCTGGACCGATCTGAAGACGGTGGGCAGAAATGCTCTGGCTGATGCGTACGACCACCTCACGGCGCACCCGGCGCTGTATGACGCCGCTCATTGCTACCAGCTCAAGGGTGACCTCGAAGGCGTCCTGGTCGACGGCGTTGCTCTGCCGCAGTGGCAGTACAAGGTCACCAACGGCGCCCGGATTTGGTACGTCGTGGACGAGCCCAACGCGAAGGCCAAGAAGTTAGGCCGCGTGATTATAACCAACGCCGTGACCGGTCACCCCGATGAGACGGACTCGAAAAAGAACTTCCGGTAACGATCATCACGTCGTTGCTCAGCCACCGCACAGCATCACGTGTGGGCATGTCTGCAACTGTACTAATGACGTGACCGTCCGAACGTGATGCCTGGGTGGGAGTACGCCGCTCGGACAAGACTCAAACCACCATTTCCACCTGGCGCGATACATGCGACGGTCGCGGGATCGAGCGTCGGATGGCGTGCGCGGACTCCGTAGGGTCGCTAGAGTTTCTGACAGGCGCACTCCACGCCCGCAGCGACCAACCCGGCTAGCCTCGCGCCACGCCTCGTACATCTGAGCCAAGGTCCCTCGGATCGGTTTCCTTTCACATCACCACTCCAGGGCGATGCTATGGGCGCGAGACACAGCACGCCCGTCCACGGAAACAATGATGACGTCCAATGCTGCATTCAAGAAATCAGTCCGGGTAAATCGCGGCACGGGCAGGTATCCCTACGCGGAAGCCCGTACGCGGCTGCTGGCTGGGAAGTCCAGTACGGGGCTGCCCGGTACCTCTTCTCCGATAGACGGTACCGACAGCACGCGCAGAAGCAAGACCACAGATAGCTCGGTTCTGTCCGACGAGTACGCACTGATCATCGGGAAGGCTCTGATGGCTCGAACCACGGAGCTTGAAGCGGAAGACCTCACGTACGAGGCTGCGGAGCGCGCATGGCTCGAAGCCAAGAAACACGAGGGTCGGAGTTTGTCAAGCCGGATGAGGCCAGTGGGAGTTAGGCGACCAGTTTGACCTCGACCTTTTCTTCGGTTTTGTTGATCCAGGCGTTCGTTGGAATGGCGAGGATTTTCGGCATGCGATCGGTGGTGAATCGTTCCGGGTTGCATGCTCGGGCCAAGGCGAGTGGGCTGCTGCGGTGAGGTGACAGCGCATGGGGTGTTGTCGTTTCATTTTTGGAGAGCAGTGTTCATGGCGGACTATCGAAAAATCTTGGGGCTGTTGCTGGAGGGGCGCAGTTACCGTGAAGTCGTAGAGATCGCGGGGTGTTCGCATCGTGATGTGGCCCGGGTTCGGCGATCGTCGGACTTCATGGCCGGCTGGGCAGACGGCAGATGACGTGCCTTGCGCTGCCGAGTCTCCCGCACTAACAGAGTGACTAGCAGCACTAGCGACTAGCAGCACTATGTAAATCGCCGAACCTCGCCACGAAATCCAGTATCCAGGACGCAAAAATCCCCGGTGCCGGCCGGGCGACGGACCTGCATATGAAGCTCGAGTACCTCCGTTCCCAGCACGGCGACTGCGTCGTCACGGTGGCCACGGCGACGCCCCTGGCCCACAGCATCACCGAGGCCTACGTGATGCAGCGCTACCTGGGCCTGACCTGCTGGAAAACGCGGGCATCGGTCACTTCGATGCGTGGGCAGCGACATTCGGGCAGACGGTGACGGAGATGGAGATGGCGCCCACCGGTGGTGGTAGCTTCCGGTTGAAGACAAGGTTTGCGAAGTTCCAGAACGTGCCCGAGATGCTGCGGATGTGGCACGTCTTCGCGGACGTGAAGACCGCTGAGGACCTACACCTCCCCACACCCCTATTGCGGGAGCGCGCGGACGGGCAGCGGGATCCCGAGAACATTGTTTTGCAGCCGAGCCTGGAGCTTGAGGCGTATATCGCGGACATTGGTGAGCGGGCGGAACGGGTCGCGAACAAGTCGGTGCGGCCTGAAGAAGACAACATGCTCAAGATCTCCACGGACGGCCGGAAGGCGGCCCTGGACGTGCGGATGGTCGGCGGTGACCGGCCGGCTGGGACGACGAAGATCGACGCGGTCGCGCACCAGGTGTTGCATATCTGGAACGGCACCAAACACCTGTCGTACCTGGATGAGGTAACCAAGGAGCCGACGCCCGGGGCGTTGCAGTTGGTGTTCAGCGACCTGGGCAAGCCGAAGCCGGACCGGTGGAATGCCTACGACGAGTTGAGGGGCAAACTCATCGATGGTGGGATGCCCGCCGAGCAGATCCGCTACATTCACGAGGCCAAAACCGACCCCGACAAAGCCCGCCTGTTTGCCGCCGCGCGCGCCGGCCATGTTGCCGTTCTCGTCGGGTCGACGGCGAAGATGGGCGTCGGCACGAACGTGCAGGCGCGGGCGGTGGCGTTGCATCACATGGACTGCCCGTGGCGGCCGGCCGATATCGAACAGCGTGACGGGCGCATCGTGCAGCAGGGAAACCAGAACCCCGAGGTGGGGTTGTACCGGTATGTCGTTGAGCGCAGCTTCGACAGCTACATGTGGCAGACCGTGGAGCGGAAAGCGAAGTTCATCTCCCAGATCATGCGCGGCCGCCTCGACGTGCGCGAGATCGAAGACATCGGTGACGTTGCCCTCGGCGCGGCCGAGACCAAAGCGCTCTCCTCCGGTAACCCGCTCCTGATGGAGCAGTCGGTGGCCAACAACGACGTGGCCAGGCTGCACCGCTTGGAGCGGGCCGGGCAGCGTAATCAGAGCAACCTTGCCAGCACACGGGTCAGCGCGATCACCCGGCTCCAGACCCTGGACCGCAACATTGATATGGTCACGGCCGCGCTGCCGCGGGTCGTGGACACGAGCGATGACCTGTTCCGGATGACGGTGGCCGACCGTTAGTACGGCAAACGGGCGGACGCGGGCGTCGCAATCGAGGAGTGGGCTGCCCGCAAGGGCGTGCGCTACCTGCCACCGAACACGGAACGGAACCTGGGCGAGCTCGGCCACGTCGGAGGCTTCCCCATCGACGTGACCGCGCGTACCTCGCTCGGCCGGGTACACATTATTGCGGAGCTGAGTGGTGTCCCGGGGGCAAGCATCACTGTGCCGCGGGACCAGTTCGTGGACGCCAGGGTTGGCCTCGTTCGCCAGCTCGAGAACCGGGCCGCCTCCTTGCCGAAGCTCCTCACGGACACGCAGCAGAAACGCGTCGAGACGGCGACCACCATTACCGAAGTTGACGCGCGCATTGGCGACCAGTTCAAGCATGGTGACGAGCTGCGGGAAGCCCACACCCGTCAGGTGCGCGTCGCCACCGCTCTGGCCGCGATGGCCGACGACCAGAACCCGCGAACCGAAACCCCGAGCGAACCTGCGACCGGCATCAGCGACGAGCAGGTGGCCGGGCGTGATCGCGTCAAGGAACTCACTGATCGCGCACGCGCCAGAACCGTCACCGAGGACCGCGGCACCGACCGGGATCAGGCGCCGGGAGTCCGACCCGTTTCGGCACGGCCGCAGGTCTAGCGGCAATACGTGCGGGTGGCGGTGAGGACTGCCGCGTTCCGCTGCGCTGCACTTGCCCGGACCCGGTGGGTGCGGCTGCTAGTGGTCGATCGGCTCGGACGGTCGACCGTCGGTCTGAGGGCGGCCGGCTAGGGTCGGTACCGAGAATTATGCTGCCGGAATGTGAGCCTGCGTGCCGGTTGTCGTGTCAGTTGTCGTGTGAGTAGTGAGGGGGGTCCCCGCCTCCCCGAATTACCGCAGCGCTATTATTAGGGGAATCACATCCCGCAGTGGCAGATGAGCGACGAGACTCGGAATTGGAAAGCAAAATGAGCAGGCGTGGAATGGGCAGGCGTGGAATAGGTCTGATCGGGATCGTGTATCTGGTCATCGGGGTAGTGGTCGCTGCCACCCAGGGCTATCTCGTGGCATGGAACGTTCTCGGTAATATTCTAGAAGGCCTAGCGGCGATTGTGCTCTGGCCTCTCGTGGCCTTCTTCGGGGTCGATCTGCATGCCTTGATCGCATAGGGACCCGAAAGCACTTGCCCTGAGCTGCTGGGTGCGCTGGCCAGTGGTCACGCGGTCGACCGGCTTGGGCGGTCGACTGCCAGTCTGAACGCGGCGAGGCCATGCCTGATACCGAGACTCAGGCTGCGGGAATGCGAGCCGGTGTGTCGGGTCGGGTGTCGTGTCGGTGCTGAGCGGGGTGCCCCTATGTTTTTGTCAAGCGGCGAGGCTACGCAGGCGCTCGACTTCTTTGGGTTCCAAGGCGAGGAGGTCGGCGAACCGGGCGGTGGTCTCGCCGAGGTCGAAGAGGCGCTGCACGCTCTGCCCGATGGTGTTCTCGACGATGGTGAGCTGAGCGATTAGGTGGTCGCGTTCGTCGCCGGTGGTGAAGAACTCGGTCAGGGTCGCCTCGATCTTGTTGTCGCGCTCCGCAAAAAATCTGATCGACTCGGGTGCGGGCGAGCCGTGCGCGTTTCCGGGCGTCGAGCTTCTAACCGGTCTGTTTCGTTGCCATGACGTCAACTATCCCCACGAATCAAAAAAGCACTCTCGCAGAACGATTCCTGCACCCCCAACCTGTGTCACACAATCGTCCCTTACTACGCACAGGGAAAGATGCAAACAGAATTGACCCATCTCGTGCACTAATAGTTTCTGCGCCCGTACAGTGAATTGAGACAGGCGTTAGGAGGATCTGTTTCATAGCGAATCATCGAAAGTTCAGTGCTGAGTTCCGGGCCGAGGCCGTGGAGCTGGTGGTTTCATCGGGCCGGCCGATTGCGCAGGTCGCACCCGAGATTGGTGTCGTCGAGGGGACGCTGGGGAACTGGGTGAGGGTCTGGAAACAGGAGCACCCCGACGCCGGCGCGAAGGACCCTGGCCCGGTCGAGTGGGGCAAATACAAAGCGTTGCAAGCGGAGAACGCTGAGCTGAAACGGGAGATCGAGTTCTTGGGAAAAGTCAGCGCCTTCTTCGCCGCGTAGCCGGATAAACGACTACTTCATGCTTATCAGTGTGGAGAAGGCCACCTTCCCGATCAACTGGATGTGCCACAAGCTCAAGGTCTCTCGGGCTTCGTTCTACCGCTGGCTGCGCCCCGCCGAACCCAGCAAGACGCAGGCACGTCACGACGTGCTGGACGCGCACGTGGTGCGCGTCTACAAGCGTGAGAAGGGCAAGGCCGGGAGGGATCAGATCACCACGCTCCTGGGGCAGGAAGGCGTCAGCATCGCCACGGGCACGGTCGGATCCATCATGACCGCGCGCGGCCTTCGGGCCGTCAGGATGCGGGCGTGGAAGAAAACAACGACCGTCGACCCCGACGCCCGGACCGAGCACATCACGAACCACATGCTCGACAAGAACGGGAAGCGCGATTTCACCTCCACAGTCCCCGGGACCAGGCTCTGCGGCGATATCACCTACCTGCGGACCGGGTCGGGGTGGCTGTATTTGGCGACCGTCATCGACTTGTCGACCCGGATGATCGTGGGCTGGTCGATGGCTTCTCACATGCGCACCAGCCTGATCATCGACGCCTTGTCGATGGCCCGCGACCACGGCCACTTGGACGCGGGCGGAGCGATTTTTCACTCGGACCGTGGCGCGCAGTACACCTCTGGGGTCTTCCAGAAGTGGTGCTTCACGAACGCGGTCACTCAGTCGATGGGAGCCGTGGGCGGGTGTTGGGACAACGCCGTGGCCGAGTCGTTCTTCTTCCACATGAAGACGGAAGTGTATTACCAGCAGCACTTCGACAACCACCTTGACGCGCGCACCGCGGTGATGGAATACATCGAATCCTGGTGCAACCGGCGCCGGCCCCCCTCCCACAACAAAGGACTACAACCGGCCGCCGCTCTCGCCGCCTACCTAGACCGCCGCCAACTGGCTGCGGCATAGAAGAAAAACACATCGAACTGTCTCAAAAACTTGACGAGCGCAGACTCGTCGTAGGTGCCGTCGGGAAACAGATCGAATGTGCTTGAGTACCCGAGTTTCAGCGCGGCGACCCGGAGGTATTCGAGAAACGTACCCTGCGAAACCGTAGTCTGACGCGAGAGCGGGTCGACCGCGGGAGTCAGGCGCGACGCATCCGCATAGAGATAAAGCACGGCCGGTCCGCCGCATCCATCTTCACAGTCCAAGTCTGCATGTTGTGGCTGCTCGGGGCCAGCAGCGCCTGCGCGACAACTTTCATCCGCGGAGCGGAGAACTAGCGTGCATAGCTGGTTTGCCATGGATCGAGATAGTGGGCCGGAGTGAACAGGCCTCCAACGGCGAGCACGACCACAAGAAGGGCTGCGATCACACCGACGATCGATCCAGAGATGATGAGGAGCACCCGACGCGTGCGGTGGACGGCCGCGGTCATGATGCCACGGGAGGCAGGGCGCGGGCCGGGGTCCGCTCGGCGAGATGGACGAGCAGAACGATGACCCCTGCCACTGGCAGCAGTAGCCAGAACAACTCGGTCCATCGGCGTTCGACATCGCGCAGCCGCCGGATGGTCACCGCGAGAAGCGGCAGAAGTACGACCACGCCGAAGACGCCCGACAGACTCGCCCCGAGGAAGATCGTGTACCGACCGGTGACGATATTGAGGGAATTTAGTGCGAGGTGGCCGAGAGCGGTGAAGAGCACGAACCACCAGTATTCAGCCAGGGGGCGACCCCCTCGAAGGTGGCGTACTTCCTGAAGCCGGAGTGAATAGATTCGGTGAAACTCATGGGAGGCTCCTTGGGGCCGACGTGAATTCCGACATTTCAACTCCAGCACCCACGACCGCGACACAATAGGGTCCAAGGTCCCGCGGTGGCTGAGCAGTTATGAGTGAGAAAATTGGTCAGGCAGCCGGCGTGAGCGGATGAACCCCGTCCTGCGATCGCGATCGCGCGCCGTCTCCGGCAGGGTTCGGAATTTTGGTGGTGGCGCGATTGGCGGTGAGCGAGGCGGACTCGTCCGCGACCGTATACGCGACGTGTTCCGTCGTGGGATTGACCCCGTCGGTTTCGTAGGCGGTAGAAGCGAGTTTGATGAAATGCGTCTGGAGTCCTCATCTTCGGGGTCCCAGCGACCATGCAATACCGTATTTATCGGGACTTTCGGCTCTGGCAGCGTTGCCCACGCCCATGGAGACTGAGGAGCAGACGGATCAACACGTCCGCTCGAAGGAAAACCACGATCATGATTCGCATCACCATCGCCGCGCTGTTCGCGCTGCACGGCCTCATTCACTTTCTCGGCTTCGCTAAGGCATTCAAGCTCGCCGATATCCCCCAGCTTGTGCAGCCCATTTCACAACCCGCGGGGCTGCTCTGGCTGACCGCAGGCATACTGTGCCTGGTCGCCGCCGGGACGCTGTTCTTTGCACCCCGATGGTGGTGGGCCATTGGCGCTGGTGCCGTGGTGATCTCACAGGCCGTCATTGTCTCCTCGTGGGGGAACGCCAGTGTGGGCACCGTCGCGAACGTGGTGCTCCTCGCCGCGGTCGTTTACGGCTTCGCCTCGCGGGGCCCGCTGAGCCTTCGCGCCGAATTCGAGCATGACCTGACACGGATGTGGCCGCCGGTGCGGTCGGCGTCCGGCACGGTGATCCTCGAGAGTGATCTAGCCTCCCTCCCCGATCCGGTGCAGCGGTACCTCCGTCGGTCCGGTGTGGTCGGCCAGCTACCGGTGACCGATTTTCGAGCAACCTGGACCGGTCGGATCCGCAGCGACCCTGACAGCGCATGGATGACCTTCACCGCGGACCAGCTCGACCTTGTAGACACCCCGGAACGGTTCTTCATGATGGACGCCAAAATGAAAGGCCTCCCGGTAGACATCCTGCACGCGTTTGACGATGAGGGCGCGACAATGCGGGTGCGCTTGCTGTCTGTGCGCTCCATGGTCGATGCGAAGGGTGCTGCTCTCACGCATGCTGAAACGGTCACCCTGTTCAACGACCTGTGCTGCTTGGCACCCGGGGCCCTGCTCTCTCCTGACATCATCTGGGAACCGGTTGACCCGCACACCGCCACAGCGCATTTCACCCTCGGGGTGAACACCATCACGGCTCAGCTGCTTTTCGACGATCTCGGGGATCTGATCGACTTCGTCGCCGACGGGCGCGCAGTCATGTCCCCAGATGGCCGCACCCCCAGCCCTATGCGCTGGTCGACGCCGCTTCATGACTATGCGCAGGTGGGACCCGTACGGGTAGCGACGAAGGCGGAGGTGAAGTGGCACCCCGCTTCGGGTGCCTGGACGTACGGCGAATTCGAACTCACCTCACTGGCCTACAACGTCGCGCACCGCCATCCATCGGCCGATCGACAAAATGACCAACCAATGATGGGACACCGTGGACGGACTCGGTAACAGTCCGGAGGATAGGGCTTACCCGATCCAGCGCACCACCCCAAACGACCTAATGGCGCTCGCCACCGAATATGCAGGGTCACCAATGCAGGTCGCTGCGATTCTTATCCTCGATCGACCGGTGGACTTAGCTGCAGTGCGCAGTGTGTTAGCCGAACGCATTACTGCCGTAGCGCGTTTCCGGCAGCGGCTTCAGCGGACGCCTTTCGGATGTGGTCGGCCGGTGTGGATTGATCATGCCGACTTCTCGATCGACTGTCATGTCGTTGACCACAAGTGCCCAGCGCCGGGCGATGAAGCCGCCTTGCTGAAAATCGCCGCAACCGCAGCGGTGTATCCACTACCTCGCGACCGCCCGCTGTGGTCGATCACCGTCGTCCACGGCCTCTCGGGTGAGCGCAGCGCCCTCATCTTTGTCATCCACCACGTGCTTGCAGACGGGATCGGCGGATTGGCCGCCCTGGGGCTGCTGGTTGACGGCGCACCGGTGTTGCCTTCCGTTTCGTTCCCTTCTCCGCAGCCGAGCGCCCGCGAGCTGCTCGCGGAGGCAACCCTCTCGCGGGTACATGCTCTCCGCCAGTGGCCCGCTGCCCTCAGACTTATGCAGGGTGCGTCTGCAGAGCTCCGTGGAGGCCGCATCGACCATCCAACACCGTGCTCTCTGAATCAACCCACCGGACCACACCGCCAACTCACCGTCGCCCGCGCTGGCCTCTCAGCACTGTCGTTATCAGCACACACCAATCACGCGACGATCAACGACATCCTGTTGACAGCGGTCAGCGGGGCATTGGCTGAGGCTCTGCACCATCGCGGTGAGTCAGCTGAAACGTTCGTCTTTTCGGTTCCGGTATCCGGGCGACTCGACAAAGCCGCTCCAGCTCTCGGAAACCACGTTGGGGCGATGCTGGTAGAAGTGTCACCGCTCGAGGACACACGCCAGCGTTTGGCTGCCGTCGCCGAGGTGACCCAGGCCCGCGGGCACTCACTCGGTCGAGGCGCATCAGCAGTCTTGCTTGAGCCGGTCTTCCGGCTTTTAGCGCAGGTCAAGGCGTTCCGCTGGTTCGTGGACCACCAACGGGTAGTCACTTCCTTCCTTACCAACCTGCGTGGACCCTCAACTCCGATGACATTCCTTGGGGCCGCTGTCACCGACATCATCCCCGTCACTCAGATCAACGGCAATGTGACGATCTCATTCGCGGCGCTCTCCTATTCCGGAACTCTGGCCGTCACGCTGATCGCCGACCCCGTCCACTGCCCCGACCTTCAACTGATCTGCGGAAAACTTCAAAGCCAGCTCGACCTGCTGTCGGCAGCCGACCCCACCAGACGAACTCGATAAGGCGGGCTGTGGTGCGCTCCGACTGAGAGCGGCAGTTGAGGGAGATATGCTTTCAGATTCTCAGACAGAGGCAGTCCCTGTGCGATTGATCTTGTTTAATTAGCTGGGCGGGGTGGTGCGCACGTATCCGAGTCGACCCCGCGTGACGAGGGTAAGCGCGAGCGCGGCGACCAAGTAAACCCCGAGGATCACTAGGTCCGTTGACCCGCCGAGAGACGCGGCACCCGAATCTGACCCAGCAGGATCGACAGCGATGGTCAGGAAGTTCTGCGCGGGGGTGAAACTCGCGTGAAGCAGCAGGCAGAGAAGCACGCTGCCGGTGCGGTTGTACAGCCAGGTGTAAAAGAACGCGAGGATCAGCGGAACCACGAACCCCGCGGGGCCGTACAGCGGGATGTGCCAGATGCCCCAGGCGAGACCAAGGAGAAGGGTGGCCAACAGGGGTGACCGGCGCTCTTGGAGTCGGGGGAGCGCGAAGCCGCGCCATCCCGGTTCCTCGAATCCGCCGCCCACTTTGGCAACCATCAGGAATGTCGACAGGTAGGCCGGGGCGGTGGTGACCAGCAGCGAGAAATCGAGCCTCTGCCCAAGGGCGACGAGCACGAGATTGATCACCAAGTAGATCGCCGCGGGCAGCAGCAGCAGGATGGCGTAGTAGCCGGGATTTACACGCCACACCAGAAGTGAGCGGAGCCACCCGAGCACCGACCTGCCAGAGAGGCGCGTGACAACGAGCGCCGAGGCAGGAGGGCCGAGCCCGCCCAGGAGGAAAACGACCTGTCCGCCACCGAGCGCGGCAGCGCCCCACAGCGTCCACGATATCGCGTAGGCGAGCACGAAGAAGGAAATGACCTGATGGCCCGTGATCCAGCCCCGCAATCGGTGTCCATCGGGCGCGATGGTGTGGTCCTGCGACGCCTCGTTCATTCTGCAGACCGCCCGGTCGGGTTTTTGGCCGGCTGGCTGGCTTCGGCTCGCGACGTTGTGGGCCAGCGGGGTGAGTGTGAACCCGCCGAAGATCTATTCGCCTGAGTCGGCGTGTCAGTGGCAGGTCGGACTCCCGGTGTGTGGCCTTGACCCCGGTCCGTGGACACGGGTCAAGCCGCGACCTGGCCTGAGGCGTTGATCGCCTCACAGTCCTAGCAAATACCGGTCAACCCCATCGACCGTGTGATGCCGTTGGCGGCAGCGACCGCGGTGATCTGCGCCGACGCATACTGCGTCCCACGGTCCGATTCAAGCCGAACTTCGCCTAGTAGCGATTATGCCGAGGTCTTCGCTAAGCCGAGGAATCGTGTTCTGGTCAGTGTTGGCGGGGATCAATGATCGTTTTTCGGCCTAACGTTTCTCAAGTTTGTCGCTGGTGTCCCTTGTATTCACACGCCTTTGGAAAGGCGATTGTTACGGATACGGCGGTTACAGACATCGGTATGGTCGTTGTCGCGGCACTGCTAACGGCCGGATACAAAGTATCAACGATCGGCCAGCACCAGAAGTCGATAGCTGCTCCGACAGACTTCGTTGAATCATGGGACGTCATCTACATACCAGTGTTGGGGGCCGACTTCGCGGCGATGACGACGAGTCCCCGCACGGGTGGGTTCAGTGCACAACGCCGCTTCGGCTCCTGGCTACTGGTGAGAATATTCGACATCGGCTGGACCTGGCCGATGCCTTTGAAGCCCTCATGGTCGACTTCGCCGTCCGCTACGGTATCGAAGCCTGGAAGGGTGAATCGTGCGCCGTTCTCGCATCAGCGTTCACCGGTGAACACGAAACGGTCGAAGACCACCGCTAACGTCAATCACATCAGCTGCTGTCACAGCCACCGACTAAGCCAGCGCTCGAAAGTATGGCGACGGACCGTCAGGCAGAAGGCAACTCTGTCAGGCGCAGGACGGCTGTCAGACCGGCCGCGGTTCCCGGCCAGTGTTTCGTGATGGCGGCGTTCCCTGCGCGCCTGGTCGCGATGCGGAGAGCGATCGCGACGACCAACGCGTCATCGTCATACCCCAGCACGGGGATGAAATCCGGGATGAGGTCGATTGGGGAGATTAGATATACCGGCAGCACTCCCAACCAGATCCGGACCCCGACGAGCACCGCACGGTCGGAGGCGAGACGTCTCAGGAGGCGCACCACGCCCGGCGCTAGGTGAAGAAGGTCCACGAGCGACGCACGACCCGGGTGTTTGCGGTGCTCGAGCCACAGAACGAGAACGAGCACTAGCCACACCAGGACCAGGCCAGCAATAACGATGAACGTCACCCGACCCTCCGTGACCAGCACCGGGTTCCCCAGCGCCTGACCGGTGCGCCCCTTCAGAGCAGCGAGAGTGAACATGACGATCGCGGTCACGACCGTCCAGATGATCCCGCCGATACTCGGCGAGGCATGGTGGCCAGACAGAAACGCGACCACGGATTGGACGAGGAGATTAGACCGCCAACAGGATGAACGCGACCCGGATGAGTCGCAATGCCCGCCGCTGGCGGCCCTCGCCCGTCCCCGACAACTCCCACAACACCACCGTCGACGCAACGATCTCGATGAAACTGTCCGACCCGAACCCGGCCAGCGCCACCGACGACGCCGCGACCGCGAGCACGCCGAGCACGACCACGCCGACCGCGTTCCAGCCCAGCGTGAACCATTCCAGACGCCGGCCTCGACGTGGAAGTGTCTCGGTAACGGTGTCTCCGGCAGTTTTCATTAGTTGGATTCTGCGTTCGGCCAGCGGAGGTGAAACGTAATCGCGAAGGCGTTGAGAGCTGGCTTCCAACGCATCGTCCACCGGGCTCGGCCCGCTCCCGTGGGGTGGAGACTGCGCGTCACGAGATACAAGTATTTTAGGGCGGCTTGTTCGGTGGGGAAATGTCCTCGAGCACGCACTGCCCGCCCGTAGCGGGCGTTGAGCGATTCGATCGCGTTGGTGGAGCGGATCACCCGGCGGATCTCGGGGTCGTAGGCCAGGAACGGGGTGAACTCTTCCCACGCCGATTCCCAGAGCCTGATGATCGCACCGTATTTCTTGCCCCAGAACTCGGTCAGATCATTCAACGCCGCGTGGGCAGCATCGACGGTCGGAGCGGTGTAGATCGGCTCGACGGACCGTTGTAGCGCGTCCCAGTCCTTCTTCGAAGCGAGCCTAAACGTGTTCCGCAGCAGATGAATGACACACGTTTGCACCGTGGCCACCGGCCACGCGTTCCCCACGACGTCCGGCAGTCCTTTCAGGCCTCACAGACGAGGACAGCGCATGGGTCGTCCCTGAATGGGGTGTCCTCGTTGACTCGAGCAAGACAGTCAGGGTGTGCGCGGGTAGGCGACACCGCCGCCGTTGACCGAGACGGTGACGCGGTCGCGGGGTGCAAGGCCGGCGGCGGTCGTGGCCGGAACGGGGACGACGATCCGCGTCCCGTCCGCGAGGCGCAGGGTGACCCGGGCGTACTGACCGGCCGGAAGGAGGGAGACGATCTCGGCGTTCGGCGCGTCTTGGTGTGCATCCACTGTCAGCTGGCTCGGGCGGAGCATGAGAGTGCGCGCGCCGGTCGCTCCCGCGGTGCGGTCGTGCCACACTGCGACGAGGCCGAGCGTGGTGAGCACGGAGTCCGGATGCGCGCCGGCCTGCGCGTCGAGCAGCAGGGCGTCGCCGAGAAGCGTGGCGAGCTCACGCGTGTCTGGTGCTTCGAAGACCAGGGACGGAGTTCCGAGCTGTTCGAGGTGCCCGGCCACGATCACGCCGACGCTGTCGCCGAAGGTGAGCGCCTCCTCGTGGTCATGGGTGACGAGGATGGTCGCGGTGCCGGCCTGCTGGAGCGTGTCAATCACGGCTTGCCGCGTCTGGGCCCGTAGCCCGGTGTCGAGGGCGCTGAACGGTTCGTCGAGCAGGATCAGTCGTGGCTGGGGTGCGAGTGCTCTCGCCAGTGAGACGCGCTGCTGTTGGCCGCCGGAGAGTTCGTGCGGGTAGCGGTCGAGCAGGTCCTTGTTCAGGGCGGCCAGCTCGGCGACCTCGGTCACGCGCCGGTCGCGGGCGGCGCCGCGGGGGAGGCCGAAGCGGATGTTCTGGCGTGCGGTCAGGTGGGGGAAGAGGGCTCCGTCCTGGGCGACGTAGCCGATGCCCCGGCGATGGGCTGGCAGGTGCTCGGCCGGGCTCGATAGCAGGGTGTCGCCCAGGCTGATGCTGCCCGCATCGACGGTTTCGAATCCGGCGATCAGGCGCAGGAGGGTGCTTTTGCCGCTTCCGGAAGCGCCGACCAGTGCGAGCCGGGTGCCGGGCTGCAGGGTGAAGTCGATGTCGTACAGCACCGGCTGGTTGCCAAGGGATTTGCTCACGCCGCTGAGCGTCAGGCTCGTCATTTCGGTACCCTCTTCCGGGTGTTGGCAAACAGGATGGCGACCGCTGGGATTGAGAGCGCGATGAGGAGCACCGCATATGGGGCCGCGTTCGAGTATGCGACGGAGGAACTGACTGACCAGAACTGGGTTGCCAGAGTGCGCGTTCCGCTGGGCGCGAGCAGCAGAGTCGCGGTGAGCTCGTTCGCGCAGCCGAGGCCGACGAGCGCGGCCGCCGCGCCGATCGAGGGGGCCATCAGGGGGAAAGTGACGTGTATCCGTGACGCGAAGGGGCTCTTGCCGAGTGACCGGGCGGCCTGCTCGAGTTCCACGGGCACCTGTGCCAGTCCGCTGCGCATGCTGACCAGCGCCCGCGGGAGGAAGATAATGACATACGCGGTGATCACTGTGGCCGGAGTCTGGTACAGCGCCGGTACGAGGCGCAGGGTCACGGTCACCAGGGCCAGCGCGATGATGATCGTCGGCAGGCTACTCGCCAGATACATCGCGCCCTCGAGCACCCGGCTCAGGCGTCCCGGATGCCGCACGCTCAGCCACACCACGGGGAGGGCGACCAGGGTCGTGGCCACGGCGCCGCCGAGGGCGAAGAGGATGGTCTGGCCCAGCGCACCCGGCAGTTCCGGCTGAGCCCACGGCTGGCCGCGGGTGAGCCAGTGGATCAGGCTGGCGCCGGGCACACCGAGCGCGGTGACAGCGAGGCCGGCCAGGGCAATCAGGGCGGGCACGGTGAACACGCCGAGGTGGGCGGGCGGAGCCGGTCGGGCGGCACCGGACCCGACCCTCGCGTAGCGGCGGTGGCCGCGGGTGGAGGCCTCGGCGATGAGGAAGACCAGGCAGATGCCGGCCAAGACGACGCCGAGGGCGCTGGCGGCCGGGCCGGCGAAGGTCGATTGGAACTGGGCGACGATCGCGGTGGTGAACGTGTCGAACCGGATCAGGGCGAACGCCCCGTATTCGGCCAAGAGGTGCAGGACGACGATGAGGGCGCCACCTGAGATCGCAAGCCACAGCTGAGGCAGCACGACCCGGACGAACACGGCGAACGGGGATAGGCCGAGTGCCTGGGCCGACTCCTCGAGCTCAGGATCCAGCGTGCGCAGGGTGGCCAGGGCCGGGAGGTAGACCAGCGGGTAGTAGGCCAGCACGGCGATCAGCACCCCGCCGCCGAGGCCGCCGATCGAGGGGATCGCACTCACCCAGCCGTAGCTGCTCACAAACGCGGGTACGGCCAGTGGTGCTGCGAGCAGGATCGCCCACACTCGGCGTCCCGGCAGGGTCGTGCGCTCGACCAGCCAGGCGCCGCCCACACCGAGCACCACGCAGATCGGAACGCCGATCAGAACCAGCAGGAGGGTGTTGGTCAGGAGTTCCAGCACCTTGGGCCGGAAGATCAGCGGGGCGAGGGTCGACCAGCCCACGTCGAATCCGACCGAGACGACGAAGCCGACCGGCACGAGCATCGCGACCGCGATGATGCTCATCAGCACCGCCAACGCCACAGGGGGGCGCGACCGGTCGGTCGCACCCCCGAGCAGCGGGCGGGTAGGGGTGCTCAGCTAGATCAGGCCTGCCTGCGTCATGAGGTCGGTGACCGTCTTGTTGTTCAGCTTGCTGGGGTCGATCTCCGGGGCCTCAAGCGAGTCGAGGGTGAGCAGGGCCGCGTTGGGGGCGACGTCACTGGCGATCGGGTACTCAAAGCTCGTGCCGGTGCGCAGGATGTCCTGACCTTTCTTGCCGGTGATGAATTTCAGGAACGCCTGGGCCGCGGCCTGCTTCTTGCTCGACTTGAGTACGCCGCCGCCGGAGATGCTGACGAACGCTCCCGGATCCTGGTTCTTGAAGTAAGCGAGCTTGGTGTCGGCGCTGTTCTCTTGAGTGCCGGCCTGGTCGACGAACCAGTAGTAGTGGTAGGTGATGCCGAGCGGAACCTCGCCGGCGTTCACGGACTTCAGCACCGTGCTGTTGCTCTTGTAGGCGACCGAGTTGTCCTTCATTGCCTTGAGCCAGGCCAGGGTTTTGTCCTTACCCTCCTGCGCCAGTAGTGCCGAGACGATCGCCTGGAAGTCGGCGCCGGCGGGGGAGGCGGCCCAGCGGCCCTTCCATTCCGGGTTCTGCAGGTCGAGCAGCGACTGGGGTAGCTGGTCGGCAGCGATCTTGGCCGGGTTGTAGACCATCACCGTTGATCGTGCAGCGATGCCGGCCCACGTGCCCGTGGAAGGCTTGTATGCGGCGGGGACCTGCGCAAGCGTCATAGCATCCACCTTGGCAAGGAGACCGGCATTGTCGACGAGTGACATCGCGGGCGAGTTCTCGGTGAGGAACACGTCGGCGGGGGAAGCGGTGTCCTCCTGCACGAGCTGGTTTCCGAGTTCGGAGTCGTCGCCGTTGCGGAGCGTGACCGTGACGCCCGACTCCTTGGTGAAGGCGTCGGCCCAAGCCTTGGTGAGTTCTTCGTGCTGTGCGTTGTACACGGTGATATTCGTCCCTGCGACGGTGCCGCCCGTCGCCGAGGTTGATTGCGGTGCGGAGGCGGAGCATCCGGAGAGTGCGAGAGCGGCCGCGGTGACAGCGGCTACGGCGAAAGTCAGTCGTCTCAAGGGGTTCTTTCGGTCGGTGGTAACGAGCAAAGGTAAGGCTAACCTATTTACTCCTGTCCAGCCTACCGTGATGGCGATGATCGATGTCACGGTCGGTGTTGGACTCATCGTCGCTCTGTGGCTGTTTGTATCCCTATTCGTTTGGATAGGGGCGCGGCGAACCAAGCCAACACCAGCACTCATCCAGAGGGCCCGCTCTTCAGCGCCCTCGCACGTCACTCAACACAAAGCGCTGTGCGGCAGCGGGAGCCCCACCTCGAGCTGACCAACGAGATCGCGGAACGCGACCTGAAAGAGTCCCTGATGGATCGCATCGTCGAGACGTTCCGGAAGCTCGGTGCCGGTTACTGGTATTTGGCGGAGTTCGATTCGGCGCTATTGCGCGGCCAGAAGCGTTCGGTTGAGAGTGTCATCTTGGGCTATGAGGTGCTCATGGGATGCTGGAGGAGGTTGCTTCCCCGAGGGTGTAATTTCCCGGGTTTGAGTGTCGGATTACCGACGCAGTGAGCCCGCAGTGCGGTCACGCCGCCACCCCGGTGTGCTACGGGGGGCAGCCCTCAGCAACTCGTTCCCCTCGCGCCGCCGATGCGCGCGTATCGACCGGACGGCGTCCGCGACAAGTTGGTTCGCCAGCGTATACACACGCCAGGTGATGACGCCGACTGCGAGCGACAGCACTGTGCCGATCCACGGCGCACTCTGCTCAAACGGCGGGTATACCTGCCAGTGGGTGAGATAGATGAACATCGACGCGCCTGCGACCGCGGCGACGGCCGGCACCATCCACCGCGGCGCGCGAACCGCCGGTACCCAGACCAGCGTCAGCACGCCTCCGGCGAATATCGCCTCCCGCAGCGGGTCACCGAAGAATCCCAACGAACTCGCCACGGCGATCACCGAGACGAGGACTCGCCGAGCCGTGGTGTCGGCCCGTGCGACGAGCCAACCGAGCGCGATCAGCCACACGACCACCGGCCCGGTGTAGAGCTCTACATACTCGGCGTGGGCGCCGGTGATCGCGAAGCGTGCGATGAGAGCGATGGCGAACCCGACGAGGGCGAAGACGAACGGCGACCGCCGCTCGACCCGGTCGACGGCGCGTACCGCGAACACGACGGTGAGGCCGACGGTGGTCCAGAGCATCGCCTCGAGGAACCAGAACTGCCACTGCTCGTTCCACCGCCCGTCGCCCGGCACGAGGTTGTTCACGAGGAGGACGGTGGTGAAGTGGTACTGGCCGGTCAGAAGCGCAACCCCGCCAATCCAGAGCATCGCGGGCGCCGCGAGCTGCGCAGCGCTGCGCCCGAGCCAGCGGAACCTCGACCGCCCCGGCACCGATGCCAGCTGGAAGCGGGCAAGGTTGTACCCCGCGACGGCGAGCAGCAGGTGCGCGCCACCCTGCAGAACGAACAGGTCGGCGTGAGTGCCGACGATGAGCACGATCGCGATCGCCCGCAGCACCGCGGGCGTCTCGAGACGCACCAGGCTGGTGACACGGGGACGAGTGCGCGGACCGACGGCCGCGTCTTGGGGTCCCGTGGGCCCGGCCGCGGCTTGCGCAATCGACTCGCCGTCGGCCGCTTCGGTGGCGAACACCGCCAACTCCCGAGCGGTGCGTGTCGGCCAGTCGCGGGGCAAGTCGCCGAGCATCGCCTCGAGCCGAAGCGACACCTCGATGTAGCTCAGGGAGTCGCCGCCGAGCCCGGCGAATGAATCATCCAGGCTCACCGCAGGGCGGGAGAGCATCGTCGAGAGGAGGTCGCGAATCTTCTCCGGCGAGACCGCGGCACCGCGGTTCGCGGCAGCGCCGGGCACCACGCTCGGTGCTGCGGCGGCACGATCCTGCAGCCCGGCAAATCGCACGAGCGCCGCGGTGTCGGGCTTGCCGCTCGAGGTACGCGGGAACTGCTGCACCGCATACGCGCCGATGGCGTGCACGGGCACGCCAACGAGCGCAGCGGCGCGCTCTCGCGCGCGCTGCGCCGTGCGATCCGACGTGGCGAAGAGGAGCAGCCGTTCCTCGGCACAGGCGGCGCGCACCTCGATTCCCTCGTCGGCGAGAAGCCGCTCGACCCGGTCAAGATCGACCCGCAACCCGAAAATCTTGACGAAGCGGTTCATTCGACCGACGATCTCATACAGTCCATCGTCGCGGCGGCGCGCGAGATCCCCCGTCGGCAATTCGTGCACGGTGCGACCGAGTTCGAAATCCGCCGGCGTCTCGGCATAACCGAGCATCACGTTCGGCCCCTCGTAGAAGAGCTCCCCTTCGTCCCCGTCCGGAGCATCCATACCGCCGACATCGATGCGGAAACTGCCACCCGGAATCGGTCGCCCGATCGCCCCGGCGGCGGCGGCGATGAATTCAGGAGGCAGAAAGGCCATCCGCGCTGTGGCTTCCGTCTGGCCGTACATTACGAACAGCTTGAATCCGCGTTCTTCGCCGAGACGGGCGAAACGACGAATCATCTCGGGCGCGAGTCGGCCACCTGCCTGGGTCAGGTAGCGCAGGCTCGGCACTGAGCGTTCGGCGAAACCGCTGGCCTCGAGTATCTCGAAGGTGTAGGGCACACCGGCAAACGAGGTGATCTGATGGGCGGATGCCTCCTGCCAGAACTCACCGTCGGTAACTGACCGCTCCGTGAGCATAACGCTCGCACCGGCGAGCAGGTGGCTGTTCACCACCGACAGTCCGTAGCAGTACTGCAGCGGTAACGTCGTCGCCGCGCGATCGCTCGGGCCGAGGCGCAGATATTCAGCGATGGATTCGGCGTTGCTGCGAACGTTGTCGACAGAGAGGCGCACGAGTTTTGGCGACCCGGTCGACCCTGACGTGCTCCCGAGCACGGCTAGGTCACGATGGAAGATGTGTCGGCTGCCCGGGTTTCGTTCCTTGAGCGTCCACCCCTGTGGGCCGTTGTGGGCGACGACATCGGGGCTGAACCGCTCGGTGAGGGCGGCTTTGTGGGACAGGCTCGCGTCGTCCGCGCCGCCGGAGACGAACAACACAGGGTGCCCGGCCTCGAGTGCGGCCAGATAGGTGACGATCGGCTCGAGCGCGTTGGCGGCGGCGATCATCACGAGGCGACGGGTCTCGCCGAGCTCAACCCTGCGCTTGCGAACCAGCAGGGAGAGTTCGGCGTAGTTGATGGTCGCGCCGTCGGCGACGAGGGCTGTAGCGTCAGGTCGGCCGTGGAGGAGAGACAGACCGCGAGCAGAGGCGATCGAGACCATGGATGAGTGATACCTTACGAGACGGACCAATGCTGCATCGGACTAAGGTAAGCATAACCTAACCACGGCCAGCGGTCGGCGCCCGCGAGTCGTCCCTCGCCGAGCATGCCGTGAAGACGACGACTGTCGGTCTTGGCCCGCGTCTGCAGCGTCTTCCGCAACCCGCCAATGCGACCAAACGTCGACTGCACCTCATGCCCATTGCCCAGACCTGAAACTACACGTCGTCCATGGCGGTACCACCTGGTTGCGCATCTCCGGTTCGAACGACCGCTGCGAACCGGAACCAACCTCGTCCACACATGCCAACCATGCTGTCGGTCCGACCTTATCGGTGATGAGCTGCGGCACCCGAGGTCCGACGCGGTCTCGCGAGCAGTCGGGCAGATTCCTTTGTCGGGTGCTGCGAAGAAGCGGGCCGGTGGCGTCAGGATTGACGTGTGAAGTGTCTCGTATCCTCGATGCCTCACAATCCATGGGCAGTTTCAAACCGTGGAAGCCGCCTCGACCGACTGACCGAGATCGATGACCGCGAGTGTTAGACGCCGGAAGCCATCGGTCAAACCGTTCTGCGCACCAAGGCTCCTGCCAACGATTCCCCGACGAAGCCGGCGAATCGTTCCAGGCTCCAGCCCCGCTGCAGAACGAGCAGCTCGTAGAGCTCGGGGGAGCTGTTCAACCACATGACGTCGATGGCCTCCTCAAGGCTGACATCGTCACGCAAGAACCCGCGACTCTGAATGAAGCGCGCGTTGTGCCCCATCCGTTCCAGGCGCTGCTTATTGCTCGCCACCAGGAGTGCGGACATGTTCTCATCAGTGGCAGCCGCGGCCCGCACGAGCAAGAGGATCGGCGTGACCGCGGAGGCGACCTCGGCGGTCAACGCGCCCCACTTGCGCATGAGCGACTCAGGATCAGTTTCATGCAGTCGCATTTCGTCGGATCGCTCGTACGCCGCGGTCGTCCCTCGGCCGCCCAGGCCACGTTCATAGATCGCGCGGACCATCCCGGACTTGCCACCGAAAATCTTGTAAATCGTCTCGACAGACACACCGGACTCAGCGGCGATCTCCGCGACCGTCGTCGAAAAATAGCCAGCCTCGAGGAACTTCTCCTCGGCAACGTTGAGAATCGCATTCCCGTTGCGCCGGGCCCGTGCCTGACGACCCCGGGAGTCATAACGACGTCGACTCTTGACTGTGTCCATAAATGGATCCATACTTTTGTATTAAATACATGCCACTGTATCAGAAAGGCATGAAGTGAAAGGATTAACCGAAACCGGCGTGGCGGATACCGTAACCAGACTCGTGCGGGCGATGAACGCTCACGATCTCGACGCCTTGGTGGCGTGCTTCGCTGATGACTTTGTGAATGAAACACCCGTTCACCCCGAACGGGGATTCAGCGGCAGCGAGCAGGTGCACCGAAACTGGAGCCAGATCTTCACCGGCATACCCGATCTCGAAGCGGAGGTGGTCCGGTCGATCGTCGACGGAAACACCGCGTGGACGGAATGGGAACAGCGCGGCACCCGGAGTGACGGCGCCACACACCTGATGCGGGGCGTCGCGATCATGACCGGTTCCGAGGGCGTTTTGACGCACGTGCGGTTCTACCTCGAACCTGTCGAACAGACCAGCGGCGACGTCAATGCCGCTATCGAACGAACAATGGGCGCCGAAGTCGAAGCTCCACGGGAGGAAATGTCATGATTCTCGTTGTCGGAGCCACCGGGCAGCTCGGTGGTCGCATTGCACGGAGGCTGTTGTATCGCGGTGAAAGTGTCCGCGCGCTTGTGCGTGACCCGTCCGCATCCGCAGGCCTGGCCGAAGCGGGGGCCGACATCGTCGTGGGCGACCTGAAGGACAAGGAGTCACTTCGCCGGGCGTGCGAGGGTGTGAGTGCGGTCGTCACGACGGCCAACTCGATGTCCCGGGGTGGCAAGGACACCGTCGATTCGGTCGATCTGACCGGAAACGCCAACCTCATCGATGCAGCGGCCGAGCGGGGCGTCAAGCGGTTCCTTTTCGTGTCCGCGCTCGGCGCCGACGTAAACAATCCCATTTCGTTCCTCCGAGCAAAGGCCGAGGCCGAGCAGAAGCTCCGCGACAGCGGTATGGCGTGGACGGTGCTCCAGCCCGACTTCTACATGGAGCTCCTGCCCCTCGCCATCGTCGGCGGTCCGGCCCTGGCCGGCCAGCCGGTCACGTTGGTCGGAGAGGGCCGGAGGCGGCACTCCCTGATCTCCATGTCGGACGTCGCCGAGTACGCGGCCCTCGCGCTGGGTCGCGCGGATGCCGAGGGGCAAGTACTCGTCATCGGCGGACCCGAGCCGGTGTCCTGGTGCGACGTCATCGCGGCTTTCGAGAAGGAACTCGGTCGCGAGGTGACCGTTCGTTTCATTCCGATCGGGAGCCCGGTGACGGGCATGCCCGACATGATCGTCGGGCTCCTGACTGCATTGGAAAACTACGATTCCCCACTTGACACGAGCGTGCTGGCGGCGCGCTACGGCATCACGCCAACCTCGCTCGACGACTTTGTCCACGGTTTCGTAGCCGCGGCCTCCCGCGCAGCCACGGCTCCGGCTTAGCTGCCGGACCTCGCCTCACGCTGGCTTCGGGGACCATGGCGGATTCTTTGGGATGCCACGGAGGATCTCCCAAATGACATGGAAAAAGTGCCCGGTCGGTACACGGGATCCCGGGCTACAGGAATGACCCGCCATGTTCATCCCCCTGCTTCCCAGTGTTTTCAAGGAAGTAGGGGGTTTTCTCTGATCGCAGAACGCACCGTGCCCGCATTCGGCACGCACTGATACGTACTGGGCCTGATTCCGGGCCCCTCCAACGGCATCCGGGTCGTCGTCGAACAAGGCGGCGTAGACGTCGAGGGTCTCGAGTTCAGTGACTCCCCAAGGCCAGAATTCGCTGCCACACCGGGGCCACAGCATCCACCTCACTAGACTGTGGCTCATGTCGCTGCCGCGCTTTCTGTTCGCCGACCAGCTCGGGCCGCACTTCGACGATGGCGGGCCGATCCTTCTGGTCGAGGCGGAGGCTGTGTTGACCCGTCGCCCGTACCACCGGGCGAAGGCGCACCTCATCCTCAGTGCCCTGCGGCACCGCGCGGCTGAGCTCGGTGACCGGGCCGAGTTCCTGTCTGCACAGCACTACCGGGACGTGCTCACCGGGCGCGAGCTCGAGGTGATCAATCCGACCTCGTGGGGCTCGCGCTGGCTCGTCGAGGAACTCGGGGCGGTCGTGTTGCCCAGCCGGGGGTTCGTCACCACCGAGGCCGACTTCCAGGCCTGGGCGGCGGGGCGTGGGTCTAAACGACTACTGATGGACCAGTACTACCGTGCGCGCAGAGCCGCGACCGGCACCCTCATGCGCGGGCCGGAGCCCGAGGGCGGGCGCTTTAACTTCGATCACGATAACCGTCAGCCACCGCCAAAGAATGCGGCGAGCCTGGGCCTACCGGACGTGTATTGCCCGGTTGAGGATGAGATCGACGCCCAGGTGCGGCTCGACCTGGATGCCATGGAAGCCGACGGCCGCGCTCACTTCCTCGGCCAGGACGGCCCACGCCGATTTGCCGCGACCCGCGCCGAGGCCCTTGCAGCGCTCGACGACTTCGTGGAGACACGTCTGTCCGACTTCGGACCATTCGAGGACGCCTCTCTGCTCGGCGACAGCGAGATGAGTCACTCCCGATTGAGCGTACCCATGAACCTCGGGCTGCTGCACCCGCAGGAGGTCATCGACGCTGTCGTGGCTGCGTTCGAGCGCGGTGATGCCCCGCTGCAAAGCGTCGAAGCCGTCGTGCGGCAGATCATGGGCTGGCGGGACTGGGTCTGGCACCTGTACTGGCACCTCGGTGAGGACTACGTGCGCCGCAGCAACTATCTTGACGCCCGTGAACCGCTGCCCCGGGAGTTCCTCGAGTTGGACGGCAGCGCGGTGCGGGCGCGCTGTCTCAGCCACGTGCTCACCGAGGTGGGGCGAACCGGCTGGGCCCACCATATCCAGCGGCTGATGGTGCTCGGCAACTGGGCGCTCCAGCGCGGATACCGGCCCGACGAGTTGACCGACTGGTTCACCAATGCGTTCGTCGATGGCGCGCCGTGGGTGATGCCCGCCAACGTCGTCGGCATGTCCCAGCACGCCGACGGGGGACTGGTCGCCACCAAGCCGTATGCCGCCGGTGGCGCTTATATCTCGACCATGAGCGACTTCTGCGGCTCGTGCACGTTCAACCCGAAGAAGCGGCTCGGCGAGGATGCCTGCCCGTTCACGGCCGGGTACTGGGCCTTCCTCGACCGCGTGGAGCCCAGGATTCGTGGCAACAATCGCATGGCGCAACCACTTGCCGGCCTACGCCGACTCAGCGATCGCGCGGCAGTCGTCGAGCAGGAGCGTACCCGCACCGACTGGTGAGCTGCGCAGCAGGTCAGGCTGCTGGCTGCGGCGAGAAAGCCCCGCTCGGCAGGTCGCGTTCGCCGGCGACGATGGCGTCGACGATGCGGCGGGCCACGTCGGCGGGGTCGAAACCGGCGGGCATGCGCGGTGCCGCTCCGGCGACGGGCCTCGTGGCCAGTCCCGTCTCTGTGTGGCCCGGTCGGGCGTCGATGATCCGGATGCCGTCCCGGCGCGATTCGCGGCCGGCGGCCTGCCCGAACGCGGCGAGGGCCGCTTTGGACGCGGAGTAGGCGGCCATGTTCGCTGTGGGGGATTCGCTGACGACGCCGCTCAGGGTGAGAAAGAATGGGTCCCGCTTCGCTGCCGCCGACTCGAGCAGGGCAGGACGTGCTGCGCGTAATAGGCGCATTGGCCCGAGCACGTTCACCGCGAAGAGGACGTCCATGGTCTCGTCGTTCATGTCGGCCGCGGGGCCGAAGGCAACCACCCCGGCCGCGTTGACGACACCGTCGAGCCGTCCATGGGCGTTGAGTGCGGCCGCGACGAGTTGGTCGTCCGATCCGGCGTCAAGCAGGTCGGCATAGACGAACGTGCCCGGCACAGCGAGGGCGCGCACTTTCTCCTCTGACCGCCCGTGAAGAGTGAGCAGCGCGCCTTCGCCGGCCAGAATCCGGGCGATCGCGGAGCCGAGGCCGCCCGATGATCCGACGACGAGAATGGATGATCCTGCAAGCGAAGTCATGCGCTCACCATACTGGTTGTGGCCGTGGAATGCCGCAGCCGCACCTCAGCTGGCGGTCACGTCCCGCGTGGTGTAACTTGCTGAGGCGTGACCGAGCATTCTTTCAATGGCGGTGATGGTCGCCCGTTCTAATCGCGAAAGGAGTCACGGGGACGGCTCGCCCAATCCTCCCCGAAAGCGGTAGGGATGACAGATCAATGTCTATGATCACCGGCGGCGGATTCGGTTGATGATTTCGATCCCCAAGCATCCCGGGATCGCGGCGCCCAGGCACACGAGAAGAAGGTCGGCGCTGGGCAGCTCGAAGTCGAAGAAGTCCCGGAGGACAGGCACGACCAAGCATCCGAGCAGGCCCACATACATACCGGTGACGATCAGGCTGCGCTTTTTATGCAGCGGTCGGCACAGTACGAGGAGTACCCAGAGGCCCACGACGGAGACCGAGAGGGCCGATGCCGTTTGGGCGGCGTCCTGCGTGTTTCCGACAGTGAGGCGGGCGTAGGCATCAACGGTCAGGATGACGACGGCAATGACGGCGCCGGCCGGGACGGCGAAACCGAGTGCGCGCCGGAGGAATCCGGGAACATAGCGGTGCTGATTGGGCAGTAGGGCGAGGAAGAACGCGGGGATTCCGATAGTGAGACCGTCGACGGCGGAGAGCTGGCGGGGCAGGAAGGGGAATTCCCAGAGGAGTCCACCGAAGGCCAGCGCCAACAGGATGGCGTAGACCGTCTTGGTGAGGAAGAGGTTGGACACGAGTTCAATGTTGGCGATCACGCGTCGCCCCTCGGCCACGACGTCGGGCAGATGGGAGAATGCCCCGTCGAGCAGGACAAGTCGTGATACGGCCTTGGTGACGTCAGATCCCGATCCCATCGCAACACCAATATCGGCCTGTTTGAGTGCCAGCGCGTCATTGATACCGTCGCCGGTCATGGCGACGACATGCCCGCGTTTCTGCAGGGCACGGACCATGTCCCTCTTCTGAGCGGGAGTCACGCGGCCGAAGACGTGGTGATCCTCCAGAATCGTTCCCAGCTGGTCAATATTCGTGGGCAGGTTTCGGGCGTCGTAACCGTCGCCGTCGAATTCGAAGCCCACCTGGCGGGCGACTGCTGCGACTGTGTTTGGGTTGTCTCCCGAGATAACCCGAAGTCCTACCCCCTGCTCACGGAAATAGGCGAGGGTCTGCAGCGCGTCTGCACGGACATGCTCACGAAACGTGATCAGGGCGACGGAGCGCAGGCCAGTGGGCAGTTGCTCCTGGTCGGTCTGTTCCGGAGTCATCGCGTGCGCGGTGCGTGCAAGAACGACGGTCCGGAGCCCGGAGCCCGACAGCTCCGACGCACGGCCGAGGGTCTTGACGTCGTCTCCATTGCCGTGGCCCAGGACCATTTCGGGGTCTGAGTAGTAATGGAACGAAAACGTCCGCTAAGGGGTCGGTCGTTCCGCCTTGGCTGTTCGGACCGTGCAGCGGGCGGAGTTCCATTACTACTCAGACCCCACGGCCCCTCGGCTCCACGGCCGATTCGACATATGACCAAGAGTAACTTGGCTGTCGCAGGTCTTGATGACGCCTGCCATCACTCGACTGACGGCAACGTTGCGCCTGCACGGATTTCGTATACGTCTTCGTGATATGTGGATCGTTTCTCGATAAATCGGTCGATATCCGTCCGTTCGCCAAACTCTTGACCCCTCCCGAAACGAAGCCACCAGCCGGTCTCATGTCGGCCAATTCGAGAGATGACAAGCAGCACCGGCCGGACATCAAACGACTCAAAAAAGTCGCGAAGTTTGGGATCACCTTCCAACACTTCGACAGTAACGTCGCCGGGGGTGAGTGACACAAGCCAGAATCCGATGTATTCAATCTCACAGAAGACCCCGGATTTGGTCCCTTCCAACGTCCACGTCCCACCACTTGAGCTCTCCCTGAAACCAATCTCACGCACCGAGTTCGCCATGGCCGGGAGAAGATTCTGGCGGAGCGCGCCGAGGCGCGACTGCGCAGCTACCATTGCTATCGAGGCCTCCACGGTTGATTTGACCCGTGAACGAACAGTCGATTCGTGTGGGATCCCGGACCCGATGTGAGCTGCCGCGGGGAGTTCTTACCTGCAGATGACGTTGACTGCCATCGGTTGATCAGCTTTCGAACCCCGATCAGGTAGTGCCAATCGGTGAGTTGAGGAGAGACCAAAAGTTTCGCCGCCAGACCTCGTCCGAGTATGAATCCTGCCGAAGAAAACGCACCGACCACTCATTCACGCATTCGGCGAACTCAGCGTCCGCCAGCTGAGACCCGCCCGCGTCCGGGCGACGGAACCAACGCCAGGGAGTCCGCCAGGAGAGGAGAAAATACCAAGTTTCCTCGTGTGGCATCACCCACATGTAGCGACCGGCGAAATCGCCTGTTGTCACGACTCCAAGAAGCGGGTGGCCCGAAGAAATACTTCCTCGTGCCGGAATACGTACCAACGAACGCGTAATCGACTCCTCCCAAGACACGGGTTCATCCAGTCGCGAAGGACGTCTTAGCTGCGCCCATGTTCCGATAGCTGCAGTGACGAATACACAAGTCGCCCAGAACCAGTCCTGCAGTAAAAGCAAACCGACGAAAATTGCCAGAGCTGCAAACCACGCAAGAGGCAACCCTCGATGGCGCGCTCGTCTCAGGAAGTCCTTCACTAGTTCATACCCCTGCCCAAGCGCTTGGCGAGACCGTGCACATACCGAGTCGATTCCACTGCCCCGTACACCCTTTCCGCCACATGAAACGGACGCACAACACTTCGATTGAAGCGCCCGAAACTCTGCTTGATTTGTCGCCGAATTGGGGCGTTCTGGAGCTTGTTGCCGCGAACCCAAGTCGGATATCTCTTGAGTATTACGATCTTGGCAATTTTGGCCCCGTAGGTGAGGGCCTTGCCTGCTCCGAAAGTTGCGGCGCTTGCGATGTCACCCCATCCGTTTTGTCCATTGGCTAGTTTGTATATGCCTCGCCCGAGGGAGATCCCTGCCGACAAGCCTGCGCAGATGGCACAACCAAATAGCGCAGCCATTCCCAGAATCCCCGCCGCATTGTCTAAGGCATCGCCCCAGGCGATTCTCGCCTCACCGGTGAGGTCGAATTGGTTGATGGGGTCGCTTGGGTAGACGTAGTCGTTGTCGTTGCCGCCTTCGACGGGGTCGGTTTCGAGGAAGCGTCCGAGTGCGGCGATGTATTGGCGGGCGCCCATTTCGGTGGTGGCGATGGTTCCTTGGTGTTCGTAGAGTTTTTCGTGTTGGCCGAGCCAGCCGTAGTCGGCTGTGCCGGGGAGGTTGTCGGGGGTGGTGTCGTCGGCGGTGAGGGTGCCGATGTTTCCGGTGGCGGGGTCGATGGGTTGGCCGAAGGGGTCGTAGCTGTTGAGGGTTCCGGTGCCGTTGCCGGTCATGATGTTGTCGCCGTGGAGGTTGGGGTAGAACCAGGTTTGTGAGCCGGCTGCGTTCACTTGGACGCTGGCGCCGCCGGGTAGGGCGATGGTGCGTTGGATGCGCACGCTGGCGCTGTCGAGGACGCCGTAGGGGCTGTCGGATTCGTTCGTGTAGGTGTATCGGATGGTGCTGGCGGGGCCGCCGGGTGGGGTGCTGGTGCGTTGGGC
>NZ_JADOUX010000013.1:0-108306 GCF_015751745.1 Cryobacterium sp. CAN_C2 | reverse complement strand
CGCCGGCACCGCGACAAGTTTTCTGCGCATCCTCACCCACCCGCACACGGGCATCGTGCTCGATGTCAGCGCAACCCCGTTCCGGGTGCCGGCCGCGTTGAAGAAATACCTGCAACTGCGAGATGGCACCTGCCGGTTTCCCGGCTGCAACCGCGCCGCCAGGCACAGCGACCTCGACCACACCCGTGATAAACAGTTCGGCGGCGCGACCAGTGCCACCAATTTGTTTCACCTCTGCCCGGCCAACCATAACCTCAAACACTTCAGCGCGTGGACCCCGACCGCACTGCCCGACGGCACCCTCCACTGGGTCAGCCCCGCCGGTAAGCACTACGCCACCGACCCCGCCACCCGCATCAGCCCACACCCCCAACAAACGGTGCCACCCGACTCAAACGCGCCACCGACGAACCCAGCTAGCCCGCCCGTGCGCGACCCGTGGAACTCTCCCTGCCACTTCGACGACCCCCACCCCCAACCGTTCTAAACGAGGCGGCGCCCCGATCACAGGTTGTTGGTCGCGAGCCAGCTGATCAGTACGCGCTGAAATTCGAGCGGATGCTCCACGCTCGGCAGATGGGCCGCGGCACGGAATGTGCATCCGCTCGCCTGCGGCAGTATCTCTAACAGGAATTCGTAGTGGGCCAGCGACGACGTGACGTCGAGCTCGCCCACGGTCACCAGCGCCGGAACGTCGATGTCACTGACCCTGTCGAATGCGGGCGGCTCAAGCGGAATCGAGATCGGGGCATCCATGGCGTGCACCACGTTGCGCAGGTTGAGTTCCTGCGCGAGGGTCAGAAAGGCCGAGTCGACATCGGCCGCCTTGCGGGTCGGTCCGACCGCCCAGAGCGCAACCTCGAGCCGGGCCAGCCGCGGCCATTGGTGGGCGGTGAACGCCGCATCCAGCTTGTCGAACAGGGCGTCCTCACGCTCGGTGAGCTCCACATCGGGAAACCCGCTCGGCCCTGACCCGATCGTGACCAGGCCGGCGACCCGCTCCGGGCTCTCCACGGCAAGGTCGATCGCGATCGTGCCGCCACGCGAGCACCCGATGAGGGTGGCGCGATCGACGCCGAGATGATCGAGCAGGGCCGTGGCATCCGCTCGGTTGGAGAATTCAACATTCTCGGTCGTCGTCTGGCCGAAACCGCGGGTGTCGAAGCGAATGACGTAATGATTCGCCGCGAGGGCCGCGACCTGGGGATCCCACATGCGCAGGGTCGCGATCCCGGCATGGATCAGCAACAGGGCTGGCGAGCCGGGGTCGCCCTGAGCCTCGTAGTAGAGGGAAGCGCCAGGAACGTCAAGTCGGGGCATGCAACGAGCGTAGCAACGCGGCGTACCCGCCCGAAAGAGCCGCGCGGGCCAACGGCCGGGCGAGGTCCTAGGCTGAGCATAATGGTCGGGGTTTTGGTTGGGTTTTCGATTATCGGATTTGTGATCCTGATCGGGTACTTCGTTGAGCGGTTCGGCATTATCGGGGAGGGCGCCGGTCGGGTGCTCAACCGCATGGCCTTCTTCGTCGCGACTCCCGCGTTGCTGTTCACCGTGCTCGCCCACGCGGATGTCTCGGTGCTGTTCTCCGAGTTCCTGGTCACCATCGTCTGCACCATCGCGGTGGGTGTCCTGCTCTACGTCGCCCTCGCCCGCCTGTTCTTTCGCACGCCGCTGGCCGATACGGTGCTCGGAGCGTCGAGCGCGACCTACGTCAACGCCAACAACATCGGGCTGCCCGTGGCTCTCTACGTGCTCGGCAGCGCCCAGTATGTGGCACCGGTGCTGCTGCTGCAGCTGGTGGTTCTGGCGCCGACCATTTTGGCGGTGCTCGATGTCACGACCCGCGGACGGGCCTCGTTCGTGGCGATCTTGACGCAGCCGTTTCGTAATCCGATGATTCTCGCCTCGCTCGCCGGGGTTCTTGTGGCGCTTTCCGGTACGACACTGCCGGACCCGGTGCTGGCGCCGTTCGAACTGATCGGCGGTGCGGCCATCCCCATGGTGCTGTTGTCGTTTGGCATGTCCCTGCACGGCCAACGCCTGCTCAAAGCCGGCACCGGGCGCAGACAGGTCGTGGCTGCCACCGTGATCAAGGTCGTGCTGATGCCGATCATCGCGTACCTGTTCGGGCATTTCATGTTCGACCTCGACGGCGCCGAGCTCTTCGCCGTGGTCGCCGTGTCGGCGTTGCCGACCGCTCAGAACATCTTCAACTTCGCATCACGCTACGACCGGGCTCTCGTCGTCACCCGGGACACCGTGTTGCTCACCACGATCACGTCGATGCCCGCTTTGCTCGTGATCGCCGCACTGCTTGCCTGACTCCAGAAAGGACCCCATGTCTGCTTCCAGCCCATTCACCGCACCCGAACCCACGAGTTTACCGATCCTGCACTCGACCGAGCGGTACTACCTGAACCGCGTCTATTGCGTGGGACGCAACTACGCCGAGCACGCCCGCGAGATGGGTGACGACCCCGACCGGGAGCCGCCGTTTTTCTTCACCAAGCCGGCTGACGCGGTGTTCGCCATCACCGAGGGTGTTGCCCCGCGCGGCGTTGCTCCGCACTTGGTTCCCTACCCGCCGGCGACCGACAACCTGCACTTCGAGATGGAACTTGTCGTCGCGATCGGCGTCGGTGGCGCCGACATTGCGGCAGCGGATGCCCTCACCCACGTTTTCGGCTACGGCGCCGGCGTTGACCTCACCCGGCGCGACCTACAGGACGCCGCCAAGGCCCTGCGTCGCCCCTGGGACCTCTCCAAAGGGTTCGATTTCTCTGGACCCTGCACCCCCCTCGTCGCCGCGAGCGCTATCGGCCATCCCACTGCGGCCCGCATCTGGCTCGACGTCGACGGCGAGACCCGCCAGGATGGCGACCTCGCGGATCAGATCTGGCCGGTGCCCGACGTGATCGCCGCTCTCTCTCGGTTCGTCACGCTGCGGCCCGGTGATCTCATTTTCACCGGCACGCCCGCAGGCGTCGGCCGGATCGAGCCAGAAAGCGTTGTCACCGCGGGCATCGACGGGGTCGCCGACCTCGCCTTTCGCGTGGCGTGATCTGAGGCCAGCGTCGGCTCAGGCTAGATCGGCAGCAGTGCGCCGAGGGCCGTCGTGGCATGACCGCGATGCTCGTCGAGTAGGCGAATGACGAGCTCGGCGTTGCCGGCGGCGAATGCGTCGACGATTGCCGCGTGCTCGTGTTCGACGCGCTCCCGGTTACCGGACTCTTCGTAGTAGAGCCGGCGGTAGGCCTCGGTTGAATCCCAGAGGGCCCGCAGAATGCGTTCGAGCCGGGGCAGCCCGGATTGGGTCACGAGCACGAAGTGAAATCGCCGGTTGGCTTCGTTCATGGCGAGCAGATCACCGGCCGCGTTGGCCCGTTCCACCTCGGCGCCGGCCGCGCGCAGATCGGCGAGCACCCGAGCGTTGCCGGCGGTGATCGTGGTGCGAACGGCCTCCGCCTCGAGCAGCTGGCGCAGTCGGTACACCTCGAGCAGATCGGCGAGCGACAGCTCAGTCACGCGGTAACCGCGATGTGGCTCGTGCACGACGTGCCCCTCGGATTCGAGCGTGTTCAGCGCTTCCCGCACCGGAACCCGGCTGACGCCGAGGCGTTCAGCCAGGTCTTCCTGCCGCAACGGCTGGCCGGGCACCAACTCGCCGACCGCGATCAGGCGCCGCAGCTCGCCGAGCACGAACGCAGGAACGGTCGGCGGCCGGGGGGTTCGCTCAGAAAATGGCATGCTCAATATCCTTTCTTCAGCAATCCAGGCGTCTCAGCGAAAGGCGGCGATGCCGGTGATGTGCTGACCGAGAATGAGGGTGTGCACCTCGTCGGTGCCCTCGTAGGTCCGCACGCTCTCCAGGTTGTTGGCGTGGCGCATCGGGGAATACTCGAGGGTGATGCCGTTGCCACCGAGCATTGCGCGCGCCTCGCGGCAGATGGCGATGGCTTCGCGGCAATTGTTCAGCTTGCCCACCGAGATCTGGTGCGGAGCGAGAGTGCCGGCGTCCTTGAGGCGGCCGAGCTGCAGCGCGAGCAGGGTGCCCTTGTTGATTTCGAGAGCCATGTTGACGAGCTTCTGCTGGGTCAGCTGGTAGCTGGCGAGCGGCTTGCCGAACTGCATCCGCTCTTGGGAGAATGCCAGCGCCGTGAGGTAGCTGTCGCGGGCTGCGCCCATGACGCCCCAGACGATGCCGTACCGGGCCTCATTGAGGCACTCGAACGGTCCGCGCAGGCCGCGCGCCTTCGGCAGCATGGCCGAATCGGGCAGGCGGAGCTCGGTCAGCTCAATCTCGCACTGAATGGAGGCACGCATCGAGAGCTTCTGCTCGATCGGCGTCGCGGCGAATCCTGGGGTGTTCGTGGGCACGACAAAGCCGCGGATCCCCTCATCCGTCATCGCCCAGATGATCGCGACCTGCGCGACCGATGCGAGGCCGATCCAGCGCTTGGTGCCGTTGATCACCCAATCGGTGCCGTCGCGGCGCGCGAAGGTGGTCATGCTCGCCGGGTCGGAGCCCGCGGTGGGCTCGGTCAGTCCGAAGCAGCCGATGACCTCACCGGCGGCCATGCGCGGCAGCCACTCGTTCTTCTGGTCCTCGGAGCCGTGCTTGTGGATGGCGCTCATCGCCAGCGATCCCTGCACGCTGACGAAGGTGCGTAGCCCGGAGTCGCCGGCTTCGAGTTCGAGCGCGGCGAGGCCGTACTCGACCGAGCTGCGCCCCGGGCAGCCGTAGCCCTGGAGGTGCATGCCGAGCAGGCCGAGCTTGGCCATCTGCGGAATGATTTCGAGCGGAAAGGCCGCCCTCTCGTACCATCCGGCGATGTTCGGCTTGATGGTCGTGTTGACGAAGGCGCGCACATCGTTGCGCAGGGCGATCTCGGTTTCGGTCAGTAGGGAATCGATGCCCACGAGGTCGGCAGCATCGGTGGGGTCGATTTCGGTCAGTTCGGCATTAGTGAGGACTGCAGTAGTCATGAGTCGTCTTTCGGTCAGTGGAGCGGATGATTACGGTCGGCTTTTCGAGATCAAGAAGGGTCGCGAGCTATCACGCGTCGAGAGCGCTCAGCGCGCCCTCTTTATTGAAGAACGTCGCACCGGTGTGCTCGCCGAGCAGGGGCGGCGGGCGCAGATAGCGCGCGGGGGTGTCGGAGAGCCCGATCGGGTTGGCGATTTGGCGGCTCACGCGGGAACCAGCGGCATCCGTGACCGGCACGATGGGGGCCAGGCCGAGTAGAGCGGCCAGATCGAGCGCCTCGGCGATCGAATTCACCTTTCCGGCGGGCACCCGCGCGGCCGACAGCCGGGCAGTCCACTCGACGGCCGGCCGCGTCTCGAGCTGTTCCTCGAGCATCGCCTTCAGCACAGCACGGTGCGCGAGGCGGCTTGCATTGCTGCCGAAGCGCGTGTCGGTCGCGAGTTCGGACACCCCGAGCACCTGAACGAGGGCACTGAACTGTTTGTCGGTGCCGACGGCGACCGCGATGGGGTCGTCCAGGGTGCGGAACGTCTCGTAGGGCGCGATGCTCGGGTGTGCGTTTCCGAGCCGCTTGGGGGCGACGCCGGTGGCGAGGGTGCTCGAGGCCTGGTTGACGAGCCCGGCGAGCAGAGAGGAGAGCAGGTTCACGTCGACCCGCTGGCCGCGGCCGGTCTCGTCGCGGGAGCGCAGCGCGGCGAGAATGCCGATGACCGCGTTCTGCCCGGTGAGAACGTCGACCAGAGCGACGCCGACCTTGCTCGGTTCGGAATCGGGGGAGCCGGTCACGCTCATGAGCCCGCCCACGGCCTGCACGAGCAGGTCGTAGCCGGGCAGTGCGGCGCCGCCGGTGCGGCCGAACCCGGTGATCGAGCAGTAGACCAGTTCAGGGCGCTCGGCTTTCAGCGTCGCGTAGTCCAGGCCGTACCGTTCCATGACTCCCGGGCGAAAATTCTCGATCACGACATCGGCACGCAGCGCGAGAGCGCGTGCCTCGGCCAGTCCGCGGTCGGTGCGCAGGTCACACACGACCGAGCGCTTATTACGGTTGACGCTGGCAAAGTAGCTGCCCATGCCGTTCTCGTCGACCGGTGGTACCCAAGCGCGGGTGTCATCGCCGAGCGGATGCTCAATCTTGATCACGTCGGCGCCGAAGTCCGCGAGTATCATCGTGGCAAATGGCCCCGCCAGCACGCGGGAGAAATCGGCGACACGGATGCCGTCGAGCGGCCCGGAACCGGGTGCCTCACTATCATTCCAACTCATCTGTATACTGTATCCAATTTGCTGGAGAAGCGGAAGAGCCAACTGCTCTCACCCGCCGTCTGTGGTCATCTGGTGCCTTTGTCTGCGCCCCCGTGGTCAGGGTTGGCCTCGGTTTTCAGCTCGCTACAGGGGCAAATGGTTAGTGTCTTTTGGCCACATGACCATATTTCTGCGAGACTGGCTCTTTGAGCTTGCCCGCATCCCGGGCATTCACGTCCTGTACGTCGGGCATCCCAACAAAGGAATCCCATTGACGGATCAAACTTTTCAGATAATTGCGATCGTTTTATATCTCGCTGGCATGGTCGCCATCGGGTACTTCGCCTTCCGGCAGACCAAAGATCTTGACGACTATATGCTCGCCGGCCGCGGCCTCAGACCCGGCACCGCCGCGCTGAGTGCCGGCGCTTCCGACATGTCGGGCTGGCTGCTGCTCGGTCTTCCGGGAGCCATCTACGTGTCCGGTCTCGTTGAGGCCTGGATCGCCATCGGCCTCACCATCGGCGCCTGGCTGAACTGGAAGTTCGTGGCACCGCGGCTGCGCTCGTACACCGAGGTCTCCAACAACTCGATCACCATCCCGAGCTTCTTCGAGAACCGACTCAAGGATACGTCGCGCCTGTTGCGCGTGGTCTCCGGCGTCATCATCCTGGTGTTCTTCACGTTCTACGTCTCTTCTGGCATGGTCGCCGGTGGTGTGTTCTTCGAGAACTCCTTCGGCTCCACATTCCTCACCGGCATGCTCATCGTCGGCGGCGTCACCCTGCTCTACACGCTTTTCGGCGGCTTCCTCGGCGCGACCCTCACCGACGTCGCCCAGGGAATCCTCATGCTCCTCGCGCTCGTCGCGGTGCCCCTCGTGGCCCTCGACGCGACCGGCGGAATCACTGCCACCCTCGACTCGATTCGCGCGTTCAAACCAGACCTGCTCTCCCTGACGGCGGGCGGATCCGTGCTGGGCGTCATCTCCGCAGCAGCCTGGGGCCTCGGCTATGTCGGCCAGCCGCACATCATCGTGCGTTTCATGGCCATGCGTACCCCGCAGGATGCCAAGGCCGGCCGCCGGATCGGCATCGGTTGGATGATCGTCACCGCCCTCGGTGCTGTTGCCACTGCCCTCATCGGCATCGCCTACTTCCAGCAGCACCCCGAGCTCACCCTGGCGAACCCGGAAACGGTATTCCTGCTGCTCTCGCAAACACTGTTCCACCCGTTTATCGCCGGCCTCGTGCTGGCCGCCGTGCTCGCCGCCATCATGAGTACCATCTCCTCGCAGCTGATCGTCTCATCCTCGGCGCTGGTCGAGGACCTGTATAAAATCGTGGGAAAGAAAGACGCTTCGTCCAAGCAGATGGTTATGCTCGGCCGTCTCGGCGTGCTGCTCGTCGCGGTCGTTGCCGGGCTCATCGCGCTGAACCGCGACGCGACCATCCTCGAGCTTGTCGGCTTCGCCTGGGCTGGTTTCGGTGCCGCGTTCGGACCGGTGGTCATTCTCTCCCTGTACTGGAAGAAGCTCTCCACCTGGGGCACGCTCGCCTCCATGGTCACCGGCGCCGTCGTCGTCTTCATCTGGGGTAACTCCCCGCTGAGCGGCATCATGTACGAGATCGTGCCCGGCTTCGCCGCCAGCCTGCTGGTTGCCGTCGTGGTCTCGCTGGCCACGTACAAGCCGAACACCGAGATCGACGCCGAATTCGACGCCGCTGCGGAACAGGCCCATGCGAACTACAAGGTTCCCGAAATGGTTTCCGCCTAAGAGACACCTCGCACGACGGACACCTCGCACACCAAGGGCACCTGCCCTCGGCCAGACGGCCAGGACGGGTGCCCTTGGTGTTGGTACGGGCTCAGCACAATCAGCGGGACCGGGGCTGTCTCTGCAACCAGGGGCGCAGCATCCGTGTCACCCAGGGCAGCACGAAGTAGGCCATCAGCGGCGTGAGAGCGAGGGTGGTCAGCAGTACCTTGAGGGCCGTCGCCAGATCGCTCCAGCCGGGCACGAGCCAGGTCACGAGCAGCGTGAAAATGAGGTTGACCGGAAAGAAACCTAGCCAAATGCTGATCGCCTGCTTCCACCGCGGCGGTGGCAGCAGTGCGGGGGTGCCGGGGGGCGCCTGCTGCACGGTGTCGAACCAGCCCTCGATGCCGGTGCGCTTCTCTACCCGGGCGTCGAGAACGAGGTCCGTGCCCGCTTCGAGCCACTCGGTGCGCTCGTCAGAATTCTCCCAGGCCTCCACACTGTCGCTGTTGGAGAAGCGATACAGCATGTTCCAGGTGGCGGAATCTTCGCTGTCGCGCACCCAGCCCGACCCGAGAAAGCCGGGATATGTGTGGGCGAGGTTGATGCCGAACTGCACCCACTCGCTCGCTTCGGTGAAACGCGCCGGATCGACCGTGCGGGTGATGGAAACGGTCACGGATTCTGACGCGGGCGGGGGTGGTACCGAAGCGTCGGGATCCGACTCTCGTGAAGTCATTGCCCCAGTATCCCTGATTGGCCTAGAAGATCATCGGGCGGTCGTCGTCATCGCCACCGAGGTCGAGGTCGACAAGCACCGGCACGTGGTCGCTCGGTGCGTCACCCTTGCGCTCGTTGCGGTGGATGCTGGCATCCGTCACCAGGTCGGCGAAGGCGGGCGACCCCAGGATGAAATCGATGCGCATACCTTCGTTGCGCGGAAACCGCAGCTGCTTGTAGTCCCAGAAGGTGAACCCCTCCGGCACGATCGGCCGCACGACATCGGCCATCCCGGCGTCCTCGAAGGCGTCAAACGCCGCACGTTCCTCGGGCGAGATGTGGGTCGACTGGCCGGGAACGAAACCCGGGTCGCCCATATCCTCGTCGCGGGGAGCGACGTTCCAGTCTCCCATCATGGCCAGAGCGAGCGCAGGGTGGGCGGTGAGCTCCTCGGCCGCGTGCGCCTTGAGGGCGTTCAGCCAGGCCAGCTTGTAGGCGTAGTGCGGGTCGTCGAGCGACCTCCCGTTCGGCACGTACAGACTCCACAGTCGCAGGTCGTTCACGGTCACCCCGAGCGCGCGCGCCTCGAGTGGCTGGTCGGGGCCAACCGCACCTTTTTGGAAGCCGGGCATATTCGGAAAAGCGGTGACGACATCCGTCATCGGTTCACGGCTGGCAAAAGCCACGCCATTCCACTGGCTCAGGCCGTGAATGGCGAGGTCGTAGCCAGCATCTTCGAACGCCTGCGACGGAAACTGCTCGGGCTTGCACTTGATCTCCTGCATGGCGAGAACGTCGATGTCCTCACGTTCCATCCAGTCGACGACTCGCCCGGATCGGGCACGAATAGAGTTGACGTTCCAGGTGGCAATGCGCATGCCTCCAGCCTATAAGGGGCGAAGCGGATGCCGCCTCCGCGGTATGGGGTGCGGCCTTCCTCGTGGTGCGATTGAATAGACGCAAACTGAATAGGTACAAAACACCGACAGGCAGGAAGTTCACAATGACGGAGTTGCAGATTGGCTACGCGGCCATGTTGGAGCAGTTCGCACCGGCTGAGGCGGTCGCACTCTCGGCCTACGCCGAGGAACACGGCTTCACCGGCGTCATGGCGGCCGATCACTTTCAACCGTGGGTTCCGGCCCAGGGGCAGTCCAGCTTCGTCTGGAGCGTGCTCGCGTCGATCGCCGAGCGCACAACGGGCGACTTCGGTCCCGGTGTTACCGCGCCCACGTTTCGCTGGCACCCGGCCATGGTCGCCCAGGCCTCCGCTACCCTCGCGTCGATGTATCCCGGCCGGCACTGGCTCGGACTCGGCTCCGGCGAGGCCCTGAACGAGCACATCGTGGGTGGCTACTGGCCTGAAGCGCCCGAGCGCATCAACCGCATGTTCGAGGCCATCGAGATCATCTCGAAGCTGTTCGCCGGCTCGATCGCCGGCAAGGACGTCAAACACTCCGGTCAGTTCTTCAAGCTCGAGTCAACCCGGCTGTGGACCATGCCCGAGGTTGCGCCCGAAATTCTGGTCGCCACCGCCGGTCCGGTCACCGCCAAGCGCGCCGGCCGGCTGGCCGACGGCCTGATCACGGTCGGCGCCCCGCTCGAGAAAATCTCGATGCTGTTCGGCAAATTCGATGACGGTGCCCGCGAGGCCGGCAAGGACCCGTCGATCATGCCCAAGGTGCTGCAGTTGCACATGAGCTGGGCCGAGACCTACGAAGAGGCCATGACCAACGCGCTGCACGAGTGGCCGAACGGTGGCATGAAGTTTCCCAAGGGCGACATCCGTTCGCCATTTGAGTTCGAACAGATGGCCAAGCTCGTGCGCCCGGAGGACTTCGAAGGTCGCATGATCATCTCGGCCGACCCTGACGAGCACCGCAAATACATTCAGAAGTTCGTCGACCTCGGCTTCGATCGCATCTACCTGCATAACGTGGGCCGCAATCAGAAACAGTGGATCGACGTCTTTGGCGCATCCGTTCTGCCGAAACTCGTTCGGTAGATGCCGCACGATTCGCTGCCCGACGCGGCGGCCGCCTCGCGCGGGACCACGGAATTGTTCGGCCTCACGGTGTTCACGCTCGGTGGTTTCGGTGAGATCAGGGCCGGTGATGACCTCGCCAGTCTGATCGCAGAGGCAGCACAGTCGCGTCTGCTTGACGGCGACATTGTGGTCGTGACCAGCAAGATCGTCTCTAAAGCCGAGGGGCGTGCCGTCGCGGCTGCAGACCGGGAGCAGGCGATCACCGACGAGACCGTGCGCGTCGTGGCGTCGCGCGCGTACCCCGGCGGGGTCACCCGCATCGTCGAAAACCGGCAGGGCCTGGTGATGGCGGCGGCCGGCGTCGACACGAGCAACGCGCCGGCGGGTGTGGTGTTGTTACTGCCGGTTGATCCGGATGCGTCGGCACGAGCCATCTGCGCTGCAGTGCGCGAGCGCACCGGGCTGCGGCTCGGCGTGCTGGTGACCGATACCGCCGGGCGCCCGTGGCGCGAAGGCCAGACCGATATCGCCATCGGCGCCGCCGGGCTGGCGGTGCTCGATGACCTGCGCGGCACGGCGGATGCCTCCGGTCGCCGCCTCGACGTCACCGTCGCCGCAGTCGCTGACGAGATCGCCGGCGCCGCCGACCTGGTCAAGGGCAAGACCAGTGGCAATCCGGTGGCCGTGGTGCGCGGACTCGACAGGCTGGTCGGTGAGCTGGATGCCGTCGGCGCTCGGGCGCTGCAGCGGCCAAGCGACACCGATATGTTTCGCCTCGGCACGGCAGAGGCCTATGCCGAGGGCTTCGCCGCCGGGCGTGCTGCGGCCGGGTTGGGCTAGATCGAGATGGTGAGGGCTTGGATCAGGCCGCTCTCGGCGTCGAGCTCGAACCGGTAGTTCAGGTCGACGCTGTGGCCCGGAAAGTTACCCGCAACGCGGTTGACGACGGTCGTCGCCGACTCGTCCTTCTCGGTGCGCAGCAGGGTGGTCGTGTACTCGAACGCGGTGGCGGTGCCGGCGAGCCAGGCAGCGATGGCCGCCTCGCCCGTGTAGGTTTTGCCGTCATCGACCACAACCGCGTTCTCGGTGAATGTCTGTCTGGCGGAGGCGGGCTTGGCGCTTGCACTGCGTTCGAGGTAGGTGGTAATCGCCATGGGCAGCGCGCGGGACTGTGCGATGAGGGGCTGTGCAGTGAGGGGCTGTGCAGTGAGGGGCTGTGCAGTGAGGGGCTGTGCGGTGAGTGAATCTGACATGGGACCTCCTGGGTCGTTAATCAAACGTAATCGGGTCGACGGATGTGTGCACTCGACCCTCAAGGCTACCGCGCGCTGGGTGCGCCCGGCGTTGCCCACGATTGCAGCGGGGTTGCAGCAGCCGCGCTGGTAGCGTTTTACCATGGACGAAACCCAGGGCGCCGTGAGCCGAATGGCGTCGCCGAACCCTGCCGCGCCGCGCTGGGCGGTCGTGGTGCCGGTCAAGGGGAGTCCGGGCGCCAAGAGCAGGCTGGGCGCTCTGCCCAAGCGGGCGGCACTCGCCGAGGCGTTCGCGCTCGACACGGTGGCGGCGCTCGTGGCGGCATTCGTTGTGGAGCGCGTGTTTGTGGTGACCGGTAGCACCCACCTCGGCGGACTGCTGGCGGGGCTCGGCGCGGTCATGGTGCCGGAGGCGCCGGGGGATGAAACGGGGCATGCCCGCTTGAACGCCGCGATCGCGCAGGGCATCGCTGCCGCTCGGCGCGCCTGTCCCGACGCGAATCTGGCAGTGATGACCGGGGATCTGCCCTCCCTGCGCCCGGCCGACGTCGAGACCGCGTTGTCGCTCGCCGCCTCACACCCGCGTTCGATGGTGCCCGACGCCGACGGTGTGGGAACGACGACCCTGTTAGCCCGCGCAGGGGTCACGTTCATGCCGCGCTTTGGACCCGGCTCCCGCGCCGCGCACGAGGCCGATGGACACATCGCGCTCGACCTCTCACCGACCTCGTCGATGCGCCGCGACGTCGACACCGCCGCCGATCTCGACGCTGCCCGGGCGCTCGGGCTGGGGCCGCACACGAGCGCGCTGCTGGCACTATCGAAGCGCTGACCCCGCAGTACTCAGCCTTCGGCGGCGAGGCGCAGCACGGCCGCGGCCATCGCGGTCGTGGCGGGCAGGTCGGTCATCCACAGCGGAGCAGCCGCAGAACGGATGCCGGCGGCCGCCAGCGCGGGCAGCGACGCGGCATCCGTTTCATCGATCAGCCACGCATCAAGTACTCCGCCTGAGCTCCGCGACCCATAGTGCACACCCACACCCAGCGCACTCGTCTCGACTCCAATTGTCGACAGGCACGCGTCGGCCATGCCTCGCACCGCCGCACCGCCGATGATCGGGGACACCCCGACGACCCGCGCAGACGTAGAACGCAGGGCCTCACGCACGCCCGGCACCGCCAGAATCGTACCGACCGACACGACCGGGTTCGACGGCGGCAGCACGACGAGGTCGGTCGTGCCGATGGCCTCGAGTACGCCCGGTGCGGCGACCGCTGACGCGAGCCCGCGCTGCTCGAACCCGGTCACGGCCACTCGGGCGCGGTACCGCACCCACCATTCCTCAAAATGGATACAGTCACCCGCAGCGTGCTCATCAGCATTCTCGGCGAGGCATGCGTGGGTTTCGATCGGCTGGTCACTCATCGGCAGAAGTCGAACGCCGGGCTGCCAGCGGCGGCAGAGAAACTCGGTGACCTCCGACAGGGTTGAGCCCGAGCGCAGAAGGTCGGTACGCACGATGTGCGTGGCGAGATCGAGGTCGCCGAGCGTGAACCACGACCAGCCGCGGCCATAGGCGGCGATCTCGGCCGAGGCCCGGCGGGTTTCGTCGGGGCGGCCCCAGCCCTGCTCCTCGTTGATGCCGCCGCCGAGGGTGTACATGATGGTGTCGAGGTCGGGGCAGATGCGCAGGCCGTCGAGCCACATGTCGTCGCCGGTGTTCGCAATGACCGTCACGGCTGCGTCGGGGGCGGCGACGGCGAGCTGGGCGAGCAGTCCGCGGGTGAAGCGAGCTCCGCCGACGCCGCCGGCCAGCACGGTCACGCTCTTCATGATTTGCCCGCCGATACGGCTGCCGCCGAGTACACGATGACCGGATGCCCGCCGCGTGGATGCTCCAGAATGAAGCAATCCACGCCATAGACGGCTCCGATGATCTCGGGGGTGAGTACCTCGGCGGGCGTGCCGACGGCCACGAGCTGGCCACCGTCGAGAAGGAGGATCTGGTCGCAATACGCCGCCGCGAGGTTCAGATCGTGCAGGGCCATGATCGCCGTCACCCCGAGCTCGCGCACCTGCCCGAGCAGCGAGAGCTGGGCACTCACGTCGAGATGGTTGGTCGGTTCGTCGAGCAGCAGCAGGCTCGGCTGCTGCGCCATGGCTCGCGCGATCTGCACGCGCTGCTGCTGTCCGCCGCTCAGCGTGTGCCAGGAACGATCGGCTAACGACGCCGCGCCGACCGCCTCGAGGGCGTCGAAAGCGACGGCGCGATCGTCGTCACCGCCGAACGAGCCCATCAGCTTGGTGCGATGTGGAATGCGCCCGAGGAGCACGACCTCGAGCACGGTCAGTTCCACGCTCGGCGACGCATTCTGTTCGAGCAGGGCGACGCGGCGGGCCGCTTCGCGCCGGGGCAGCGACCCGACCGAGACGCCGTCGAGGGTGACGGTGCCGGCATCCGCTTTGTCGATGCCGGCGACGAGCCGCAGCAGGGTGGACTTACCGGCGCCGTTCGGCCCGAGTAGGCCGGTGACACTGCCGGTCGGCAGCGACGCTGAGACGTCGCGCAGAATTCTGGTGCCGTCGATGGCGAACGACAGTTGGTCGAGGTCTACGCCCACAGGTGCGATTTCTTTCTCTTGATCAGCACAATAAACACCGGCACGCCGATGAACGCGGTGATGATGCCCACCGGCAGCTCGCGCGGGTCGAACACCGTGCGGGCGAGCGTGTCGGCGATGACCAGAAACAGTGCCCCGCAGACCGCCACGAGCGGCAGCAGCCGGCGGTGCCCGGGGCCGCTCACACCGCGCGCGAGGTGCGGCAGAATGAGCCCGACGAACCCGATCGCTCCACTGACGGCGACCATCGCGCCGGTCAGCAGCGCGACCGACCCGAGCAACGCCCAGCGGGTGCGATTGACGTTGATGCCGAGGCTCGCCGCCGAGGTATCGCCGAAGGCAAAGGCGTCCAGCCGGGTCGCCGACAGAAGGATGCCGGTGCAAACGACCAACACGGCCGTCGCTGCGATCGCGACGCTGCTCCAGGTGGCGCCGGCCACCGAGCCGAGCAGCCAGTTGAGAATCTCCCGGTAGGAATCGCCCTTGGCCGCCCAGAAGATGATGAATGAGGTCAGGGCGCCCGCGAGCTGCGCGATGGCGAGCCCCGCGAGTACGGCCCGCACCGGAGTGATCGTTCCGCCGACCCGGGCGATGCTGAGTGTTGCGACGAGGGCGAGCAGCGCGCCGAGAAAGGCGGCGAGGGGCAGGGCGAATCCGATGCCGAGAATGACGACGCCAACCGCACCGACGGATGCCCCGCTCGACAGCCCGAGCAGGTACGGGTCGGCGAGGGGGTTGCGTGTCACGCTCTGCATCACCGCGCCGCTCAGCGCGAGGCCGGTGCCCACCAGCGCGGCCGTGAGCACACGCGGTAGCCGCAACTGCCAGACGATCGAGTCGACCAGCACCGGAACCGGAGAGTCAGTCGGAATGCCGAGGTGAGCGCCGATACTGCCCGCTACCTGGGCCAGACTCACCGCCGCCGGCCCAATGGTCACCGCCACGCCACACACGAGAACGAGGGCAACCGTGGCAATCACGAACCACCCGACGTAACGCCCCCGGGTCACGAGTTCTCCCGATTGTCCCGCGAGATCGGGTACACGGTTGCTTCAACCGTGCTGAAGCAACCATGTACCCGCTCGGGCGGACAGGAGGTGGAGCTCACTCGTTCAGTTCGGCTAGTTGGGTGATGGTGGAGGCGGCAGCCTCGACGTTGCGAATGCCGGCCTCGGTGGCGGCGAACGGCAGAATGATATAGCGCTGGTTCTTCACGGCGTCGAGCACCCGGGTGGCCGGGTCCGATTCGAGCTGGGCGATTTTCGATGCGGCGGTGTTCCAGGTGGCGTCGACGAGCACAATGACGCTCGGGTTGGCCGCGATGATCGATTCCCAGCCCACCGAGGTCCAGGTGTCGCTCACGTCCGCGAAAATGTTGGTGAGCCCGGCGGCCTCCATGATCATTTCCGGCGAGCCGATGCCGGCGCCGACGTAGGGGGAGGTCGTGCCGCTTGAATACCAGAGCGCCGTCGTAGTTTGGGCAGTCGAGGGCGTCAAGCCGGCGAGGTCGTCCTGCAACGTCCTGACCAACTTGGTGGCGGCGGGCTCGGCGCCAAAGATTTTGCCGGCCTCGTCAATTTCGGTGAACACGGAATCGAAGGTGAGGGGGTTGGGCATGAAGTCGCCCTTGCAGGCGGCCGGTGACACGTAGCTGCCGACGCCGAGCGCCGCGAGGGCATTGCGGTCGCCCACTCCGTCGGCGCTGAAGTTGGATTCCCAACCGCCGTAGATGAAGTCGGGGTTCAGGCCAAGCACGGCCTCCTGGCCGGGAAGAAAGTCGCTGATCACGTTCAGGCCGGCGCCGGCCGGGGCGAGCGACTCGGGCAGCGGGCCGTCGAGAAAGGCCGAGCCGACAATGCGGTCGCCGAGGCCGAGGGCGAGCAAGAGCTCCGTCGCCGAGGACTTGATCGACACGATGCGTTTGGGCGCGGCCGTGACGGTGACGTTCGTGCCGCAATTGTCTACGGTGAGCGGGTAGCTCGCGCTCGCGGCGGGGGTCTCGGCCGGTGTGGCGAGGGGAGTCGCCGCGGCGGAGCATCCGCTCAGCACCAGGGTCGCGCAGGTCGTGGCGATGATCATAGATCGGCGCACGGTGATGGGATTCATGAGGTCTCTTTCGACTCTCGCAGGCGAGCGTTGCAGCGCCGTGAACGGCAGAGCGCGGGCGCAGACTGGCGGAATAGTGGTGGACCTCAGCCCAAATCCAGGCCAGCAGGGCCGGTCAAAGCAAACCGGTGGTCTCGCTCAACCCTAGGCCCCCACCAGCGCTACGACCAGCGCGCACCGACCGCGTGCACGGTCGAATCCAGCGGATGTGCCGCCGCGGCGAGTGCCTCCGCCACCGGTCTGACGTTGTCGGTCAGGGCGCCGGCGGTCACCCGAATGAACGCGGGGCCGCCCTCGGTCGCCAGAAACGGCGAGCCGCCGGCCACCCGAATACCGGAGGCGGCGAGGCGCACCATGGCGTCGCGCTCGTTCTGCACGGGTAGCCAGGTATTGATGCCGTCGGCCTGCACCACGTCGAGCCCAAAGGCGGTCAGAGCGTCGGCGAGGGCGCGCTGGCGGGCGAAGTAGATGCGGCGGGCCTCACTCACCTGCGCCATGCTCTCGCCGTTGGTGAGCAGATCGTGCAAAATCGTCTGCAGCATGCGGCTGGTCCAGCCCGGACCGAGCATGCGCCGCGACACAATCGGGTCGATGAGCGCGGCCGGACCGCCGAGCGCGGCCATGCGAAGGTCTGGTCCGTGCGACTTCGAGAAGCTGCGCACGTGCAAGGTGCGGCCCGGCAGCCAGAGGCCGAGACTCACATCGGGGGCGATGCTGATCTCGGCGGAGTGGTCGTCTTCGATGACGATGGTGTCGGCGCTCGCCGACGTGTTCCGCAGTAGGCGGGCCAGTTCCTCGGCCCGATTCGCGGTCATCGACGCGCCGGTGGGGTTCTGCGCGCGCGGCTGCAGAAGAACGGCGGCCGGCCCGAGCTTCAGCGCTGCGGCAAAGTCGGCTGGAATGATGCCGTGCTCGTCAACGGCCACTGGCAGGCGTTCCAAGCCGAGCTGGTCGAGCAGGTCGAAGAACGGCGGAAACGACGGGTTCTCCATGATGACCCGGTCGCCGAACCGGGTCACCGCGTCAAGGCTGCGCGAGATCGCGTCGAGGGCGCCGTCGACGATGGTGATCGTCTCGACCGGGTATGGCCACGATGCCCGCAGCGCCTTGAGCAGCTCCGGAATGATCGGCAGGTCCTGGTAGCTCGGGGTCACCGCGCGCTGCGATACCCGCGAGAGCGCCGGTCCGAGCGCCGGCAGCAGCAGCGGGTCGGGCGTGCCGCGCGAGAGGTCGAGGCGGGCCGGTCCGACCGTACCGATCATGGATTGGCTACGGGCCGGCAACCACTTGGGTGCGGCATCCTGCACGAAGGTACCGCCCCGACCGCGCGACACGATCAGGCCGACCGCCGAGAGCGCCTGCCAGGCGTGACTGACCGTGGCGGGGCTCACGCCGAGCTCACCGGCCAGCACCCGCACGGTGGGCAGGCGGTCGCCGGGTGTGAGCCGACCGGAGGCGATCAGCCGCCCGATGGCCGCGGCGATCCCCGCGGGGGTGCGCTGCTCAATTTCGTCAATAAAGTTCGGCATTGCTCTTGTCCCTGGCTGAGTTGGACGACAGGATGATTAATGCGTGCGTTACACAGAGAAACACATTTGAAATGTTTACGTCAAATAATAACAATACGGACAGCGCGGTTCGTAACGGCCCGACAATGGCCAGGGCAGACCGGTTTTTCACCGACAGCCGGTTGATTCCTTGGCTAACTCACAGTAAGTGGAAGGCACAGCATGAGTACGGTTCCCACTAACACCAACAGCAGCCACGTCGTTCGAACCGCTATCACCCAAGCCACCTGGACCGGCGACGAAGAATCCATGATTCACAAGCACGAGGGCTTCGTGCGCGCCGCAGCCGCTCAGGGCGTGCAGGTGATCTGCTTTCAGGAACTCTTTCACGGACCGTATTTCGGCATCGTGCAAGACGCCAAATACTACGACTATGCGCAGGCCGTGCCCGGCCCGATCGTCGAACGGTTTCAGAAGCTCGCCGCCGAGTACAAGATGGTCATCGTCGTGCCGATGTACGAAGAAGAACAGCCCGGCGTGCTGTACAACACCGCCGCGGTCATCGACGCCGACGGAACCTACCTCGGTAAGTACCGCAAGCATCACATCCCCCATCTGCCGCAATTCTGGGAAAAGTTCTACTTTCGCCCCGGCAACACCGACTACCCGGTCTTCGACACCACGTACGGCAAGATCGGCGTCTACATCTGCTACGACCGGCACTTTCCCGAGGGCTGGCGCGCGCTCGGCCTGAACGGCGCCGAGATCGTGTTCAACCCCTCGGCCACCAAACCCGGCCTGTCCAACCGCCTGTGGGAGCTCGAGCAGCCGGCCGCCGCGGTCGCCAACCAGTATTACGTCGGCGCGAACAACCGCATCGGTAACGAAAAAGCCGAATTCGGCGACGAGGCCGTGACGTTCTACGGCAGTTCCTATTTCGTCGACCCCAAGGGCAACTACGTGGGCGAAGTCGCCTCGACCGACAGCGAGGAGATTCTCGTGCGCGACCTCGACCTCGGCGTAATTCGCGAGGTACGCAACTCCTGGCAGTTCTACCGCGACCGTCGCCCCGACTCCTACGAGACCCTCGTCGCGCCCTAACAGGTCGCGCCCTAACAGCTCAGGCACGGGTTCGGCAGCATCCGCTACCCCCGGACAATTTCAGTGAAGAGGATGCCATGAAGACTTTGATCAAGAACGGCACCGTGGTCAACGCCACGGGTCGAGGGCTCGCCGACGTGCTCATCGACGGCGAAAAAATCGCGGCGGTGCTCGCACCCGGCTCGAATCTGCTCGGCTTCGATGTGGCGGGCAATGTTGACCGCGTCATCGACGCCGGCGGCAAGTACGTCATTCCCGGGGGCATCGACGCCCACACCCACATGGAGATGCCCTTCGGTGGTACCGAGGCCAGCGACACCTTCGAAACCGGCACCCGCGCGGCTGCCTGGGGCGGCACCACGAGCATTGTCGACTTCGTCGTGCAGTATGCCGGCGAGGACGTGCTCGAACGCTACGCCGCCTGGCAGCAGAAGGCCGCCGGCCAGTGTGCCATCGACTACGGCTTTCACCAGATCCTCTCCGATGTGCAAGACAGCTCGCTCACCGCGATGGACGAACTCATCGACGAAGGAGTCTCGAGTTTCAAACTGTTCATGGCCTACAAAGGCGTATTCCTCAGCGACGACGGCCAGATCGTCAAGGCCATGCAGCGCGCGGCCATGAACGGCAGCATGATCATGATGCACGCCGAAAACGGCAGCGTCATCGACCTACTCGTGCAGCAGGCGGTCGCCGCCGGCAACACGAGCCCGCTCTACCACGGACTCACCCGCCCGTGGCAGGCCGAAGAAGAGGCCACCCATCGGGCGATCATGCTCGCCAATCTCACCGGTGCACCCCTCTATATCGTGCATGTTTCGGCCAAGCAGGCCGTGCACCAGATTGCCGAGGCTCGAGACAACGGCCAGAACGTTTTCGGTGAGACCTGCCCGCAGTACCTCTATCTCTCGCTCGAGGACAACCTGGGCGCCCCCGGCTTCGAGGGCGCCAAGTGGGTCTGCTCGACGCCGCTGCGTGCGAAGGCTGAGGGTCACCAGCACCACATGTGGCAGAGCTTGCGCACGAACGACATTCAGATGGTCTCCACCGACCACTGCCCGTTCTGCATGAAGGGCCAGAAAGACATGGGCCTGACCGACTTCTCGAAGATTCCCAATGGTATCGGCTCGGTCGAACACCGCATGGACCTGCTCTACCAGGGTGTTGTCGACGGCAAGATCTCGCTCGAACGCTGGGTCGAGGTGTGCTCCACGACCCCGGCGCGCATGTTCGGCATGTACGGCCAGAAGGGCGTCATCCAGCCCGGCGCCGACGGCGACGTCGTGATCTACGACCCGAACGGGCACACCTCGATCGGGCTCGATAAGACCCATCACATGAACATGGACTACTCCGCCTGGGAGGGCTACGAGATCGACGGCCACGTCGACACCGTCATCTCCCGCGGCAAGGTCGTCGTCGACGACAACGCCTACCTCGGCGCCAAGGGTGACGGTCGCTTCATTAAGCGCGGCCTCAGCCAGTACCTGATCTAAGGGGATGGCATGGATTTCGGAGCAGTACTACAAACCAACCCGCCGTCGGCGCGCACCGTGCAACTGGCCAAACTGGCCGAGGCGCACGGGTTCAGCCACGTCTGGACCTTCGACTCGCACCTGCTTTGGCAGGAACCCTATGTGATCTACAGCCGCATCCTGGCCGAGACCAGCAAGATTATCGTCGGCCCCATGGTCACCAACCCGGCCACCCGCGACTGGACCGTGACGGCGTCGACCTACGCGACCCTGAACGAGATGTACGGCAACCGCACCATCTGCGGCATCGGTCGTGGCGACTCGGCGGTGCGCACCACCAACGGGGCGCCGAGCAACCTCAAGACCCTGCGCGAGTCGGTGCACGTCATTAGGGAACTGGCCAACTCTCGCTCCGTGGAATACAACGGCGCGACCGTGCAGTTTCCGTGGAGCACGGGGTCGACTCTCGACGTCTGGGTCGCCGCCTACGGCCCGCTCGCGCTCAAACTCGCCGGCGAAGTCGGGGACGGATTCATTCTGCAAATGGCCGACCTCGACGTCGCCGAATGGATGATCAACACCGTGCGCACCGCAGCCTCGAACGCCGGCCGCGACCCGGCATCGATCAAGTTCTGTGTCGCCGCGCCCATGTATATCGGCAACGACTGGGAGCACATGCGCGACCAGTGCCGCTGGTTCGGTGGCATGGTCGGCAACCACGTCGCCGACATCGTCGCCAAGTACGGCACGGATTCACAGGTGCCCAAAGCACTCACCGATTACATCAAGGGCCGTGAGGGCTACGACTACAACCAGCACGGCAAGGCCGGTAACGAGCATGCCGCGTTCGTGCCCGACGATATCGTCGACCGCTTCTGCCTGCTCGGCACTGCCAAAGACCACGTCGACAAGCTCGAGGCGCTCAAAGCACTCGGCGTCGACCAGTTCGCCGGCTACCTGCAGCACGACAATAAAGAAGAAACGCTGCGCGTCTATGGCGACACGATCATCCCGGCCATGGCCGAGCACGTCACGGCCACGAAGTAGCCACCGCCAGATGAACGGACGCCCCGCATGACCCCGTTGTCGCCGCCACTCCCGGAGCGGTTCGGCCTGCCTGCCCGCTGGCGGGGCGCGGTCTTCGGCGTTCTGGGCGTCGTGGTGCTCGCCCTGCTCTGGGAACTCTACACAGTGCTCGGGCCCGAGGATGGCGTCGTCATCGGCACCCTCACCGTGTTGCCCCGCACCAGCGACCTCGCCATGCCGCACCTGGCGACGATGTTTGCGCGCATCTTCGAACCGGTCACGGGCGCGGCGAGTGCTCGGCCGCTGTGGCAGGCCGTCGCGGCGGGGTCGCTGTTCACCCTCGGGATCGCCAGCGTCGGCTGGCTGGTTGGGGTCATCGTTGGCCTGGCGCTCGCCCTGCTCCTGCAGCGCTTTCGGCTGGCCGAGTCGGCGATTCTGCCGTGGATCATTTTGAGCCAGACCGTTCCCCTCATCGCCATCGCCCCGCTCGTGCGGCGCTGGGGCGCGCAGCTTCAGTTCGGCGAATTCACCTGGGAGAGCTGGATGTCGGTGGCACTGATCGCCTCCTACCTCGCGTTCTTCCCGGTGTCGATCGGCGCCCTGCGCGGACTTGGCTCGCCCGACGCCAACCACGTCGACCTCATGCACTGCTACGCGGTCGGCTGGTGGAAGACCCTGTGGCGGCTGCGCCTGCCGGCCAGTGTCGGCTACCTGCTGCCTGCGCTGCGGCTCGCCGCGGTCAGCGCCGTGGTCGGCAGCGTGGTCGCCGAGGTCTCCATCGGGCTGCGTGGCGGTATCGGCCGCCTGATCGTCGAGTACGCCGGTTCGGCCGGTGGCGACCCGGGAAAACCCTGGGCTCCCATCTTCGGGTCGATCCTGGTCGGCCTGGTCGCCGCCGGCTTCGTGGGCCTGATCGGCCTGTTCCTTCGTCGTTTTCGCAGGGGAGAGGTCTCGATATGACCGGCAGAAGCACGATCGACAGCACGATTAGCCCCGCCGGTAACAGTTCCGCCGTTGACGTGCGCGGCGTCAGCCGCATTTTCGCCGCCCGCAGGGGTCCTGGCGTCACCGCCCTCGACGACGTGAGCCTCGTGGTCGCGCCCGGCGAATTCGTCTCCCTGATCGGGCCGAGCGGCTGCGGCAAGAGCACCCTGCTGCGCCTCATCGCCGACCTCGACACACCGACTGCCGGCAGCGTAGAGGTCTTCGGCAAGCCGGCCAGGCAGGCCCGTATCGACCAGGACTACGGCATCGCGTTTCAGCAGGCCGGGCTGCTGCCGTGGCGCACCGTCGCCGGCAACATCGAGTTACCGCTCGAACTGCACGGTGTGGGCAAGGCGGCGCGGCGGGCACGGGCAGCCGAACTGATCGAACTGGTGGGCCTGGCCGACTTCGCCGGCCACTACCCCGACCAGCTCTCCGGCGGTATGCAGCAACGCGTCGCGATCGCTCGTTCCCTCGCCGAGAGCCCGAGCCTCCTGCTCATGGACGAACCGTTCGGCGCCCTCGACGAGATGACCCGTGAGCGGATGCAGAATGAGCTCGTGCGCATCTGCGCCGAAACCGAGGCGGCGGTCGTGTTCGTGACCCATTCCATTCCCGAGGCCGTTTTTCTCTCCAACCGTGTCGTCGTCATGTCACCGCGCCCCGGCCGCATCCGCTCGGTCGTCACCGTCGGACTTGGCGACAGGAGCCGCCGCGGCGAAGACCTGCGCGAAGATGAGGGCTTCTTTCAGGCGCTCAGCCAGGTGCGCGACCTGCTGCGCGGCGATGAGGCCGCGAGCACGCCGCAGGGTGCGCAGGGGGTGGAGACCCGATGAGAGGCAGCCCGATGAGAGGCAGCCCGCCGCGTCTGTTGCAGACGGTGCTCGCACCGATCGTCTTCGGCGTGGTCGTGGTGCTGCTCTGGCAGGCTGTTGTTACAGGGCTCGCGATCAAGGCGTTCATTCTGCCTGCCCCCCTCGCGATCGGCGCCGAATTCGGCTCCAACCTGCAGAACGTCGCCAACGGCATGGCGGTTACCGGGCGAAACGCCCTCGTCGGCCTGCTGATCGGGGCTGTCCTGGGCATCCTGCTGGCGATCCTGTCAGCCCTGGCCCGGGTCTTCGATGACATGGCCGCGCCCGTGGTCGGTGCCCTCTCGGTCGTGCCGATCGTCGCCCTCGCCCCGGTGCTGTACACCATGTTTGGGGCCGGAGCCGAGACCGCGCGGCAGCTCGTCGCAGCGCTCGCCGTGTTCGTGCCGGTGTACTTCACTACCCTCAAGGGCCTGCGCCAGGTGCGCCCGGTGCACCGCGACCTCATGCGCTCCTACGCCGTCTCAAGCGCCCAGGCGACCCGGGCGGTGACCCTCCCAACGGCGCTGCCGTTCGTGTTCACCGGGCTGCGCATCGCGTCGTCGCTCGCGGTCATCTCGGCGCTCATTGCCGAGTACTTCGGTGGTCCGGTCGGCGGTCTCGGCAAGTCCATCACCTCGGCGGCGGCGAGCAGCAATTATGGTCTGGCCTGGGCTTACGTGCTCGGCTCGATCATCCTCGGACTGGTGTTTTTCTGCGCGGCGCTCGGTGTCGAGAAGCTGGTCAGCAGGCGCACCGGCTAGGAAGCGCCGCCTAGACGTTCCATCGGCAGCAGCACCACCTTTCTCTGCATCAGCAATCAAGGAGGCAAACATGAAACACCGCACCACACGACTCGGCACCATCGCAACAGTCGCCGCGCTCGGCGCGCTGGTTCTCAGCGGATGCAGCACCTCCGGCGGCACAGGTGGCATGACCGACGCCGCTTCGGCCGGGCTCACCCCGATCACCCTGCAACTGCAGTGGGTAGCGCAGGCCCAGTTCGCGGGCTACTACGCCGCGGTCGACCAGGGCTATTACAAAGACGAAGGCCTCGACGTCACCATCGAAGAAGGTGGCCCCGACATCGTTCCGCAAGACGTGCTCGCGGCCGGCGACGTCGACTACGCCATCTCCTGGGTGCCCAAGGTGCTCGGCTCGATCGAACAGGGTGCCAACATCACCGACGTCGCGCAGATCTTCGAGCGCAGCGCCACCACGCAGATCTCCTTCACAAACAAGGACATCACCACGGCCGCCGACCTCACTGGCAAGAACGTGGGTAGCTGGGGCTTCGGCAACGAATGGGAGCTTTTCGCGGGCATGCAGCAGGCCGGTGTCGAGGTCGGCGATATCTCGCTGATTCAGCAAGCCTTCGACATGAACGCGTTCCTCTCGGGTGACATCGATGCGGCGCAGGCAATGACCTACAACGAGTACGCGCAGGTGCTGGAGACCGAAAACCCCGACACCGGTGAGCTCTACCAGCCCGAGGACCTCAACGTCATCGACTGGAACGACGAGGGCACCGCGATGCTCCAGGACGCCATCTGGGCCAACGCCGACAAGCTGGCGAGCGACCCGGACTACGCCGACAACACCGTGAAATTCATCAAGGCTTCGATCCGCGGCTGGATCTACGCGGCGAACAACGCCGAAGAGGCCGCCGGCATTGTTACCGCGGCCGGCTCCTCGCTCGGCCAGAGCCACCAGCTGTGGATGACCAACGAGGTCAGCAAGCTGATCTTTCCGTCCACCAACGGCGTCGGCCTGATCGACGAAGCCGCCTGGGCGAACACTGTCGATATTGCGATGAACACCAAGAACGAGACCGGAGCGACCATCATCACTGCAGAACCTCCGGCAACCGCGTTCTCGAACGAATACGTACAGAAAGCTCTCGACGAGCTGACCGCCGACGGTGTCGACGTGATGGGTGCCGATTGGGCCCCGATCGATGTCACCCTGAATAAGGGCGGCAACTAGCCGCACCGCCTGGCTCGCGACCGATTGGCTGGCCGGGCGGCGGTATCCGCTACCCGGTCACTCCACAATTTACCTAACGCACGACCTCTTCACCAGTACATCTAAACCGAAAGAAGCGATATTTGTGAACGACACCACGTTAGTAGGCACCGCGCAACTCGGACTGAACGAGAGCACCACCGAGCTCGATCGCGCGCACGTCTTCCACTCATGGTCTGCACAGGCGGCGTTGACGCCGCTCGTGGTCGCCGGCGGCCTCGGCTGTCGGGTGTGGGATCACGATGGGCGCAGCTACCTCGATTTCTCGAGTCAGCTGGTGAACGTGAATATCGGCCACCAGCATCCGGCCGTTATCAAGGCGATCACCGAACAAGCCCACACCCTGACCACCATTGCGCCGTCGACGGCCAACCTGTCCCGCGGCGAGGCGGCACGGCGCATCACCGACCGTGCCCCCGAGGGGTTCAACAAGGTCTTCTTCACCAATGGTGGAGCGGATGCGAATGAGAACGCCATCAGAATGGCCCGATTGCACACCGGTCGCGACAAGGTGTTCTCGCTGTACAAGTCGTACCACGGCAACACCGGTTCGGCGATCGTCGCGACCGGCGACTGGCGCCGCATCCCCAACGAATATGCTCGCGGACACGTGCACTTCTTCGGCCCGTACCTCTACCGCAGCGAATTCTGGGCGACCAGCGAGGCCGAGGAGTGCGCCCGCGCGCTGCACCACCTCGAACGCGTCATTCAGGGCGAGGGCGTGTCGTCTGTTGCCGCCATTCTGCTCGAGTCGATTCCCGGCACCGCCGGCATCATGATGCCGCCGGCCGGCTACCTGCCCGGCGTGCGCGCCCTCTGCGACAAGTACGGCATCGTGCTCATCCTCGACGAGGTCATGTGCGGCTTCGGCCGCACCGGCAACTGGTTCGCGTTCCAGGCCTACGACGTCGTGCCCGACCTGATCACCTTCGCCAAGGGCGTCAACTCCGGCTATGTGCCCACCGGGGGCGTGATCATCTCCGATGCCATTGCGGCGACCTTCGACGAGACCGTCTTTCCCGGCGGACTCACCTACAGCGGGCATCCGCTTGCCATGGCGTCGATCGTCGGCGCGCTCGATGCAATGCAGAGCGAGGGCATCGTCGAGAACGCCGCCCGCATCGGCCGCGACGTGCTCGAGCCGGGGCTTAAAGCACTGCAGGCCAAGCACCCGATCATCGGCGAGGTTCGCGGTGTCGGGGTGTTCTGGGCGGTTGAACTCGTCGCCGACCCCGAGACCCGTGAACCGGTGAGCGCCGCCGTCATGGCGCGCGTGAAGGCCGAGCTGCTCGGCCGCAACCTGCTGCCGTTCCTTATGGAAAACCGCATCCACGTGGTGCCCCCGTGTGTCGTTACCGACGCCGAGGTCGCCGAAGCCCTCGCCATCTACGACGAAGTGCTCAGCCTCGACCTGCTCTCCTAACCAACGGACCAACGAAAGGTTTCATCAGAATGACTGTCACCACCGCAGTATCGCTCCTCACTCACTGGGTCGACGGGGCACCGTTCGCCGGCACCTCCACCCGCACCTCCCCGGTGTACAACCCGGCTACCGGGCTCGTGACCAAGAACCTCACCCTGGCCACAGCAGCCGATCTCGACGCTGCCGTCGCGATCGCCCAGGCCGCGTTCCCCGAGTGGCGCGACACCAGCCAGGCCAAGCGCCAGACCATCATGTACAACTTTCGCGAGCTGCTCAATGCGCGCAAGGGTGACCTGGCTGACATCCTCACCGCCGAACACGGCAAGGTGACCTCGGATGCCCTCGGCGAGATCATTCGCGGGCTCGAGGTCGTCGAATTCGCCCTCGGCATGCCGCACCTGTCAAAGGGTGACTACTCCGAAAACGTCTCGACCGGCGTCGATGTCTACACGCTGCGTCAGCCGCTCGGCGTCGTCGGCATCATTAGCCCGTTCAACTTTCCGGCGATGGTTCCGCTGTGGTACTTTCCGATCGCGATTGCCGCCGGCAACACCGTCGTGCTCAAGCCGAGCGAGAAAGACCCATCGGCCGCTAACTGGCTCGCCGAGTTGTTCGCTGAGGCCGGCCTGCCCGCCGGCGTGTTCAACGTCGTCCACGGCGACAAAGAAGCCGTCGACGCTCTGCTGGTCAACCCCGATGTGCAGGCAATCTCGTTCGTCGGGTCGACTCCCATCGCCCGTTACATCTACGAAACAGCAGCCAAGCACGGCAAGCGTGTGCAGGCACTCGGCGGGGCCAAGAACCACATGCTCGTGCTGCCCGACGCTGACCTCGACCTGACAGCGGATGCCGCGGTCAACGCCGGATTCGGATCAGCCGGCGAGCGGTGCATGGCCATCAGCGTGATCGTCGCGGTTGAGCCCGTCGCCGATGAGCTCATCAAGAAGATCACCGAGCGTATGAGCGGCCTCAAGGTCGGCGACGGCACCCGCGGCTGCGACATGGGCCCGCTCATCACCGAGGTGCACCGCGACAAGGTGGCAAGCTACATCGACATCGCCACGGCGGATGGCGCCACCGTTGTGGTTGACGGTCGCGGCATCGAAGTCGACGGCGCTGCCGACGGTTTCTGGCTCGGGCCCACCCTGTTCGACAACGTCAGCGTTGATTCGGCCGTCTACATCGACGAGATCTTCGGCCCGGTGCTCTCCATAGTGCGCGTCGACAGCTACACCGAGGGCCTCGACCTCATCAACGCGAGCCCGTACGGCAACGGCACGGCGATCTTCACCAACGACGGCGGCGCCGCTCGCCGGTTCCAGAACGAGGTGCAGGTCGGTATGGTGGGCATCAACGTGCCGATCCCCGTTCCGGTGGCATACCACTCCTTCGGTGGCTGGAAGAACTCCCTGTTCGGTGACGCGAAGGCCTACGGTCCGGCCGGCATCAACTTCTTCACCCGCGAGAAGGCCGTGACGAGTCGTTGGCTCGACCCGAGCCACGGCGGCATCAACCTCGGGTTCCCGCAGAACCAGTAGGTTCAAACCGCGAGAGCGGGTAAACGGTTGCTTGTGCATGGTCGAGGCAACCGTGTGCTCGCTCTCGCGGCCCTATGGCTCGGTGTGGGATTGCTGTACCCGCGCAGCTTCGGCTTGGAGTTCCTCTATGACGGTGCGCACGGCAAGGCGTTCGGCGCGGTCAGGGCGCATGAGCGCAACGATCTGCCGCTCCGATTCGATGCCGCGCAGCGGTTTGAGCACGAGGCGGCCGGGCTGGCCGCCGCCGGAGGTGTAGCGCGGCACGAGCGCGATACCGAGCCCGGCAATCACGAACGATTCGATCAGGGCGAGGTCGGCGAAGCGCTGCGACATCGACAGGCGTGCACCGGCCTCCTGTTCGATCGCGTGCAGAATACGCTCGAACGGATAGCCGTCGGTCACGCCGATCCAGGTCTCCCCGACGAGATCGCGCGGGCCGACCCAGACGCGATCGGCGAGCGGATGCCCCACCGGCAGCCCCACATCGAGCGGCTCCGTCATGAGCGGAACGACCGTGAGGCCCCGGCCGGCCCAGGACAGCTGCCCGCTCATCGAGTGGGCAAGCACGATGTCGTACTCGGCCGTGAACGCGGGGAAGTCGCTCAGTTCGGGGTCTTCGTCGGCGCAGTTGAGCACGAGGTCGGCGCCGAGTTTCTTGATGACGCCGGGCAGCAGCATCTGGCCGGCGGTGGGAAAGGTGACGAGGCTCACTTCGCCGCTGGCCTGGTTGCGAAATTCGTCCCAGAGTGCGGTGGCCTTCGCGAGCGACACCGCGACATCCGTTGCACTGCGGGCCAGGGCGCGGCCCGCGTCGGTGAGTACGAGGCCGCGACCCTGCCGCTGGGTGAGGGGCAGGCCGGCTTCTCGTTCGAGCACCTTGAGCTGCTGGGAGACGGCCGAGGGGGTGCGGTGGGTGGCGAGGGCGACCGCCGTGACGCTACCGCGATCGGCGAGTTCGCGGAGGAGTTCGAGTCGCTGCACGTCCATGTAGAAAATCTACACGATGTATGCAGAACAATGCGATTGTGCTGCACGGTTGGGAGTGGTCAGATGGAAGAGTCATACACGAGCAATGTCGCCTCCGTGCCGGGCCACCCCACCTCCTTCGAAAGGCATCTCGTGTTCGTCCTCATCGCCATCCTGCTCGTCTCTGTTGCTTCTATCGCCGCCCTCGTCGTCGAGGTGCATCGCGATGGCTACCGTCAGACCGAGCGTCAGAACCTGGTTCGCATCTTCTAGCTCCTGCCCTCTCCTTCGCGCGATACCGGGTGGGATAGCGGGAACAGGCTCACCTGCTCCTCGCTGGAACATTCGGGTTTTTCGGGGACCACCGCGAAAAGTGCGCGGCGCCCACCCCGGAACACTCGCCGCCCCCGCCTACAACCCCGCCCCCGCCTCAGGCTCTCGCGACATTTGGCGGCCGGGGTGAGCGGCGTGGGCATGCCCTAAACTGGCAACCGTGACTGATACACGGCAGCAACTCATCGACTTCATCTCGGCCGAGGCCGTTTTTCACGGAGACTTCGTTCTCACCAGTGGCAAGAAGGCCACGTATTACGTGGACCTGCGCCGGGTGAGCCTCGATCACCGGGTTGCCCCGCTGATCGGCCAGGTCATGCTGGACCTTATTAAAAACGTGCCCGATGTCGTTGCTGTTGGCGGTATGACCATGGGCGCCGACCCGATCGCTGCCGCCGTCATGCACCAGGGCGCCGCCCGCGGCGCGAGCTACGACGCGTTCGTCGTGCGCAAGGAGCCAAAGGACCACGGCCGCGGCCGCCAGGTCGAGGGCCCCGACCTCGTCGGCAAGCGCGTGATCGTGCTCGAAGACACCTCGACGACCGGCGGATCCCCGCTCGCCGCCATCGAAGCCCTGCTCAGAGTCGGCGCCGAGATCGCCGGCGTCGCCGTCGTGGTCGACCGCAACACCGGCGCCCGCGAAGTGATCGAGGCCGCCGGCTACCCGTACTTCGCCGCGATCACCCTTGGGGACCTGGGGCTCAACTAGTGGCACCAGACGGCACCGCGGTGGTGAGCCGTCACCGATCAGGGCGCGGCGCTCCCGGAGTGACCCAGGCCGCCCTGATCTGGGCGGCCGTCGGGCTGCTCGCGCTCATCGTGCTCGTGGGGCTGTTCTATCTCGGCCAGCGACTCGTGGCCAGCCCGGTGCCGGTCGCTCCGCCCACTACCTCGGCGTCGGCCATCCCGACTCCGACCCCCACGCCTACCCCAGCGGCGGAGATTACTGCCGTGCAGCCCTCCGGTCTGCACGAGTGGAACACCCTGTTCGGTGGCGAGTGCCTCGAACCGTATGCCTCGGCGTGGGAGGAAGACTTCACAGTCGTCGATTGCGCCGCCGCGCACACCGCCCAGCTGGTCTACCGCGGCGACTTCGGCGGCGACGCGACCACGGTGTTTCCGGGCGAGGCCGCACTCGCCGCCCAGATAAACCTGCTGTGCACGACACCCGGCATCCTCGACCTGACCACGGCGGGCGCCTACCCGAACCTCCAGATGCAGGGCAGCTACCCGATCACCGAAGAACAGTGGACCGACGGCCCGCGCAACTACTACTGCTTCGTGAGCCGAGCCTCGGCCGAACCGCTCACCGCGAGCATCAGGGGTGCCGGCCCCGCCGCATGACCTCAGACGGACCCACAACAATGTGGGGGGTGCCGCCTCGTACGCCGCGCGTGCGGCTTTCGGCCGCGCGAGCGCGGCGAGCTAGATCTCGTCGCTCTCGATCGGTTCGGCGGCGAGTAACTCGTGCACACCGGCCACGATTTCGTCGGGGCGAAATGGGTAGCGATTGATCTCGGTCTCGTCGCTGATGCCGGTCAGCACCAGAATCGTGTGCAGCCCTGCCTCGATGCCCGCGACGATGTCGGTATCCATCCGGTCGCCGATCATGCCGGTGTTCTCCGAGTGTGCGCCGATCTTGTTCATCGCCGAGCGGAACATCATCGGGTTGGGCTTGCCGACGACATAGGGCGCCATGCCGGTGGCCTTCGAGATCAGCGCCGAAATCGCGCCGGTCGCCGGCGTCGGGCCGTCTTTGCTCGGCCCGGTCGCATCCGGATTCGTCGCGATGAACCGCGCCCCGGCCAAAATAAGTCGAATCGCCTTGGTGATCGCTTCAAAGGAATAGTTGCGCGTCTCGCCGACGACAACGTAGTCGGGGTTGGTCTCGGTCATGATGAACCCGGCCTCGTGCAGCGCGGTCGTGATGCCGACCTCACCGATCACGAAGGCGGTGCCGCCGGAGACCTGTGACTTCAGAAAGTCCGCCGTTGCGAGCGCCGAGGTCCAGATGCGGTCCTCGGGCACGCTCAGCCCGCTTGAGCGCAGCCGTGCACTCAGGTCACGCGGCGTGAAAATTGAGTTATTGGTGAGCACGAGAAATGGTGTGCCGGAGTCGGTCCACTGTTGCAACAGTTCTGCCGCCCCCGGGAGGGCCTGGTTCTCGTGCACGAGCACACCGTCCATGTCGGTGAGCCAGCATTCGATTTCGTCGCGTCGTGCCATCAGGCGCTCCTGTTCGTTGTGGGTTCCAGCCTAGCCGCGCGAAGTTTCGCCACGGTGACAAGATGCCTGACTCGGTGAGTATGCGATGAACGCGCACACTGAGAGGAGTACGGAGCGTCAGGGGGCACTCGCTGAATTTTTCTGGTGGCGCGGTTGAGGCGAACGTGATGTCAGCTGGCGCGCTGGCAATGTTGAGTACTCGGGCTCTTGGGCTGGCGAGCCTTCCTGATAGGCGGGCGGCATGGCGGGTCGTCTTCGAGGCGGATGCCGGTATTGCAGCGGCAGGAAAAGAGAAGAGCGTTTCGACGGGGTGGCCTGCGTGTCCCTCGATCTCTGCCTGTGTCGGGGATAGGTGGTCATCCGGTTCAGCCGCCCGGTCAGCGATTGCGCCGCTTTGGGCAACGCGTCAGGTCGGGTTGCCCCGGCCGGAAGGAAACGGCCCGGACGTGTGCAGGTAGGAGCTGGGCTTTGATCGCATCCAAAACTGAGGGTGCTTTTTGGTGTTCGTGCGCACACACCAGGGGGGTGCCCGCCATCAATACCCGCCATCAATACCCGCCATCAATAGCCCCGGGTTCGCCAGGACGGCATCTCTGGTCGCTTGATCATCCGGTCGCGAATGACGCTGATGACCCGGCGTTCTCCGTGGTGCGGCGAAGCTGACGTCTTCCCACATGTTTAGTGCGTTCTAAGGATTTCGAGGCTGAGAAGGTGCGGAACCCGCCGGTTCCGTGGCCACGGCACCGGTAACGACTGGTACATGAGGCGTTGGCACGACGTCGACCACATTTTTCAAGCTTGGCTACTCGCGTGGACCGTTGTCGTCGCACTACTTTGCGGCGACCTGATTGCCATTCATGTCATCCCTGTAGCAGTTGTCGCCGCGTTGATGATCGGCACCTAGCCCCGTCAACAGCGCAAAACAGCACACGGTCAGTACTGGAACAGTCGCCCCTTTTTGGCGATTGGATCAATTGACCCGCATATCGAGACAGAGAACAGCTGACGCATCCGCAGGATCGGTACGTAGCGGAACAGTGGTTGGCGCTCAGCGCTGGGTTTGGTGCTGGATAGGTGGCGGAAGATGGTGGCGCGGGAGTGGTTGCGTCCCTGCGGGTGACGCGCTCCCAGTCGACGGATGCCATTCGACGGATGCCAGTCTCCGCAGCCCCGCGTATTGGCAGGAGCCCCGCGCAGCGGCACGGCACGGCACGCCGCCAGCGACCCGACTGAACGTCCTCGGCACCGTGGGCCTTGACCGGGTCGTCCGCAGAAGAAATTGCACAGTTTTTCCCCAGTTTGAGTGCCTACTGTTAGCGCACCTAGGGGAGTATTGATGTTCAATCGTACGGTGGGGTTGGTCGTGGCCGCGATGGTGACCGGGGGCGCCGCCCTGCTCTGGATCGCTGTCAGCGTGGATACGCCGGAGGCCGGCCGGGTGCTGGGCGAGGAGATGTTCGGCATCTGGACCTTCCTCTACTCCCTAGATACACCCGCCCCTCGCGTGATCGTGGCGGCGATCGCCGTGGCGGTATTCTTCGCCGCGGGCCTCAACCTGCTGGAATGGCGCGTGACTAACCGGTCGCGCCGGTCCTCGAACGCCGCCAGGACTCCGCTTGCTCCCAAGATTGTGATGGCGGCGACACGGCATGTCTTCGCCGGCCCGGTGTCGTTCACCGTTCTAATTCCCGCCTACAACGAGGAGGCATCGCTGCCAGCCACCCTGACCTCGCTCTTGACCCAGTCTCACCGGCCGGAGCGGGTCATCGTGGTCGCTGACAATTGCACCGACAACACCGCGTCCATCGCCCGCAGCTTCGGCCTTGAGGTCTACGAGACTCAGGGCAACACCCAGAAGAAGGCTGGCGCGCTCAACCAGGTGCTCTCTATCATCCTCCCCGATCAGGGCGACAACGACATCATTATGGTGCTTGACGCGGACACGACACTGGACGCCGGCTTTCTTAAGAGCGGGGTCGCTCGCTTCGAGGGCGACCGGGCACTGATGGCGATCGGGGGTCTGTTCTACGGGGAACCCGGCGCGGGACTGCTCGGCCAGATGCAGCGCAACGAATATGTCCGTTACTCCTCACAATTGAATCGCCGCCGCGGCAAGGTGTTCGTGCTCACCGGAACAGCGTCGATGTTCCGGTCCCGGGCGCTGCGCGAGGTCGCGCGCAATCGCGGCGGCAGCATCCCGGGCACAGGGGGTGACGTTTACGACACCCACGCTCTGACCGAGGACAACGAGCTCACCATTGCGCTGAAGACGCTCGGCGCGCTCATCACCTCCCCGGCCGCGTGCACAGTGGTCACCGAGGTGATGCCCACCCTGCGCGCCCTGTGGGTGCAACGCCTGCGCTGGCAGCGCGGAGCCCTGGAGAACATCGGTGCCTACGGCATTACGCCGCCGACCCTGCGGTATTGGGCACAGCAACTCGGGATCGGGTACAGCGTCATCGCCCTGACCTCGTTCCTCTCCCTCATTCTGATCACCCTGCTCGCCCTGGATGTGTGGATCTGGTTCCCGTTCTGGCTGGGCCTGGGCGCCGTCTTCATGACCGAACGTGTGGTGTCGGCCTGGAACGGCGGTTGGCCGGCGCGGCTGCTGGCCGTGACCGTGGTACCGGAGCTGCTCTTCGACATGTTCCTCAACCTTGTCTACATCAAGGGGATCATCGACATCACCCGCGGCCGACAGGGCTCCTGGGGCCCCGGTGCTGACGCCCAGCCCGCCGTTGCCGGCGGGGAGCTACCTGACCGGAGCCAGATGTCGGGTGCGAGCTGATGCTGTTACCGGCGGGGATCCTGTTTCCCGAGTCGGTGCTGCAGTCCCCGTTCATCTCCGTTCTCGCTGCCTTCGTGGCGGTGAACACGGTCATATACGCGACGCTCGCGATCGCCAAGCTCGTGCCCATGGTGCGCCTCGGCGACCTCTTTCCCGGCCGTCCGCGCCGCTCCGAGACGCGCAGTATCTTTCCGCACTCCGTCCGCGCTGATGGCGCCCGGCAAGCACGGTTGCGCTGGACCAGACGCGGGGCACCGCGACCGGACTCGCGCGGCGTGCGCGAGATGTAGTTCCCACGCGGGTTGTGTGCAGGGCCGCTGAGCCGGGGCTCAGCGGGCTCATTCAAATCCTCCGACTTGGCGAAGGGACCTTCCGTGCTGAGCAGGATGGGCATGTGGTGGTCGGCACGCTCGCTCCACCAGATGCCTGACCCGGTGGCTTCGTCGAGAACACCCAACAACAAGACGGCGAGGCACCCGCCGGGCGGGGTGGTGGCGAAGTGTTTGGCTGAGCATGCCTCCCGTGGCTTCCCCGACGAGAGGGGGCAGGCCCGCCGCAACCTGCCGATAATCGCGGCCGTGGCATCCGCCCGCCGAAGGTGGCCGACGCTGTGGTATTCGGGAGCCTCCTCGACAACGCTGGTGCCGGCTCGAGAACCGATTCCCCAGGCTGCTGGCTTCGGTTTGACCACGATTAAGATCCGAGAAGATCCAGAGCGCGGATGAGCATGTGTGACGACATTTTGAACAATTCAGGCCGAGACGGTGACCCAGATCGACGCTGCCGCAGCCGGTGTGACCAGCCGGCTCTGGCCATCCGCTAACACGATGGTGAGTGGCGCCGCGAGGGTGAAGTCGGTGCCGGGCCCGATCAGATCGGCGGCGAGCTCGCGCAGCACGGCCGGGTCACGGTCGCTGATGCGCAGCACGGTTGCCCGGTGCCCCACCGTGGCCGCCGCCAACAGCATCGCCGGCGGCCGAACCACGGTTCCATCGGCGGCCGGAATCGGATCGCCGTGCGGATCGTGCGCCGGAAACCCGAGCCGGGCGTTGATGGCCTCGAGCAGGCGATCCGAAATGGAGTGCTCGAGAATCTCGGCCTCGTCGTGCACCTGATCCCAGTCGTAGCCCATGTCGCCGACCAACCAGGTCTCGATCAGGCGATGCCGCCGCACGACGGCGGTCGCGCGCAGCCGGCCGGCATCCGTCAGCGCCAGCGGCCCATACGGTATGTGGGTGATGAGCCCGTTCGCGGCGAGCTTTTTGACCATTTCGGTCACGGATGACGGTGCCACGCCGAGTCGCACCGCGAGCGCCGACGGGGTGATCAGGTCGCTCTGCCACTCGGTGTGGGAATAGATGGTCTTGAGGTAATCCTCGGCCGCGCCTGTCGTGTACGTCATATCTGTTTCAGGGTAGCCGGGTCAGGCGCCGGTGAACACGAGCACGAGCAGTACGACGTTGAGCGCGACCAGGGCCAGCGCGCAGATGACGCCCGCGGCGGTCGTGAACCACCGGTTGGTGAAGGTGCCGAGCAGGCCACGCTGGGCGGTGAGCCAGACCAGCGGAATCAGCGCGAACGGAATGCCGAACGACAGCACCACTTGGCTGAGCACGAGGGCCTGGGTCGGGTCGAATCCCACGCCGAGAATGAACAGTGCCGGAATCAGCGTGACCAGTCGGCGCAGCAGCAACGGAATGCGCACGTGCAACAGGCCGTGCATGATCTCGGCCCCGGCATACGCACCGACCGAGGTCGAGGCGAGGCCCGAGGCGAGCAGCCCAATGGCGAACGTTGTTGCGATCGCCAGTCCGAGCGTGTCCTTGAGCGCCGCGTAGGCACCCTGTAGGGTGTCGGTTCCGTCCACACCCTGCAAAGCGGATGCCGCGAGTAGCAGAATTGCCAGGTTCACCGTGCCGGCAATCGCCATGGCAATGGTGACGTCCCACTTCGTGGCCCAGAGCAGTCGGCGGGTGGCGACCACGCCCTGCCATTCCGGAAAGCGATCGCGGGTGAGCGAAGAATGCGCATAAATGGCGTGCGGCATGATCGTGGCCCCGAGAATCGAGGCGGCGAGGAGCACCGAGTTGGAGCCCTCGAACCGCGGCACCATTCCGGCGAGCACCCCGCCGGCCTCGGGCGGTGCGAAGAACACGCCGGCGGTGAATCCAACGGTGATGATGAGCATGAGGGCGATGATGACGCGTTCGAAAATGCGCGGTCCCCGGCGCGAATGCACCATGAGCACGATCATCGAGATGGTTCCGGTGATCACGCCGCCCCAGATGAGCGGCAGGTTGAACAAGAGGTTGAGGGCGACCGCCCCGCCGATGATCTCGGCGAGGTCGGTGGCCATCGCGACCAGTTCGGCCTGGATCCAATACAGCCGCCGGGCCGTGGGGCGTTTCATGCGCACCCCGAGAATCTCGGGCAGGCTCGCCCCGGTGACGATGCCGAGCTTGGCCGAGAGGTATTGGATGAGCCAGGCCATGACGTTCCCGGCCACGACCACCCAGACCAGCAGGTAGCCATAGCGGGCGCCGGCGGTCATGTTGCTCGCGACATTACCGGGGTCGAGGTAGGCGACCCCGGCGACGAGTGCCGGCCCGAGCAGCCAGAGCAGCCGGCTGGAGGCGACCGTGGTGGGAGCCTGCGAGAGCACGCGGTCGTGGACCGGGGCATCCGTTTTAGTCATACCGAAACCATAGCCAGAATTTAGGGGGACCGAAACCCCAATTTCGACCGCAAATTGCAGGATACGGTTAGGTAGTGACAGATCCAGCGCCAGCAGTAGATAACTCCACACCCGAGCGCTCGACCTACGGCGTCGGTCCGTGGCCGGGGGAGTGGCCGGGCGAGGACCGCTACGACGCTGACCTGCTCGAGCACGGCGACACCCGCAACGTGATCGACCGCTACCGCTACTGGAACATGGCCGCGATCGTGGCTGACCTGGACGAGCATCGACATCCGTTTCACGTGGCCATTGAGAACTGGCAGCACGACATGAATATCGGCTCGATCGTGCGCAGCGCCAACGCGTTCGGTGCCGACACCGTGCACATCATCGGCCGCCGACGGTGGAACAAGCGCGGCGCCATGGTCACCGACCGCTACCAGCACGTGCTGCACCACAACAATGTCGCCGCTTTCGTCGACTGGTGTGCCAATGAGTCGCTGCCCGTGATCGCGATCGATAACGTGCCGGGCAGCGTTATTATCGAAACCTTCAGCTTTCCGGAACGCTGCGTGCTTCTGTTCGGCCAGGAAGGCCCTGGATTGTCGGAGGAGGCCATTGCCGCCGCGGATTCCATCGTCGAAATCAGCCAGTTCGGTTCGACCCGGTCGATCAACGCCTCGGCCGCCGCGGCCGTGACCATGCATTCCTGGGTGGTCCAGCACCGGTTCTGACTTTTTTACGGTTTGAGCGCTCCTTCACGAATCTTTTCTGCATTCGGTTACGGTTTGGGGCTAGCGTGACGGTATGACTGCGATCACTGACGATCTTCCGGCCCGGCTCCTGCACGAGGAAAACGCCGGATGGCAGGCCATCCTGAGCGGCCACGGCGGCGCGTACTATCAGCGCGAAATGACCGACGACGGCCTGATGATCGTGCCCGGTGCGGTCATCACCCGCGATCAGGTCACCGCCTACTTTGACCAGGCGGCTCCGTGGGAGAGCTACGGCATTCACGAGCCCGCCATCATTCGCCTCGGCGAACATGCCGGCGTTGTCGTCTACCGGGCGATCGCCCGGCGCGGAGAGGTCGTGGCCGAGCTCAACATGTCGACGACGTACCTGTTCGTCAACGGTGGGTGGCGAGTCGCGGCCCGGCAGCAAAGCCCAGCCTGATTGGTCCCGTTTCGGGCTTCGGGCCCGGCGCTCGGGGCGACCGACCCGGGCTTGGTAGGATTGAGTGTGACCGGCGAAAATTTGATTTCAGAGCCCGAGACCCTTCTTCCCGCGGAACCGGAGGTGCTCGAGGCCCTGCGCCGAACCGTGAGGAGCGAGATCGCCGGCGTCGTGCGGGTGCATCCGACCTCATCGCTCGCCTGGGCCGAACTGGCAGATGCCACCCACGCCGAGGGTCGCATCCTCGAGTCGTACGCCTACGCCCGGGTCGGGTATCACCGCGGACTCGACGCCCTGCGCAAGGCCGGCTGGAGTGGCCACGGCCCCATTCCGTGGCACCACGAACCCAACCGCGGTGTGCTCCGCGCCCTGTTCGCACTGCGCCGCAGTGCCGAAGAGATCGGCGAGCCCGACGAAGTCTCCCGCCTCACGGCTTTTCTGACGGATGCCGATGCGAGCGCCATGTCGATTATCGCCACCCTGCACACCGGCAGCCCGGGTTTCGACCCAGCACCGCCCACCGAAGCCTTTGTTATTCGAGGAGAAGACTAAATGCCCGCGATCGTACTCATCGGAGCCCAGTGGGGCGACGAGGGCAAGGGTAAGGCCACGGACCTGCTCGGCAGTCGGGTTGACTACGTCGTCAAGTTCAATGGCGGCAACAACGCCGGACACACCGTCGTCGTCGGCGACGAGAAATATGCGCTGCACCTGCTGCCGTCGGGCATTCTGAGCCCCGGGGTCACCCCGGTCATCGCCAACGGCGTCGTCGTCGACGTCGAGGTGCTCTTTGAAGAGATCGATGCCCTCTCCGAGCGTGGAGTCGACGTCTCCCGGCTCAAGGTCAGCCTCAACGCGCACGTCATCACCGCGTACCACCGCACCCTCGACAAGGTCACCGAGCGTTTTCTCGGTAAGCGCCAGATCGGCACCACCGGGCGCGGCATCGGCCCGGCCTACGCCGACAAGATCAACCGTGTCGGCATCCGCGTGCAAGACCTGTTCGACGAGAACATTCTGCGCCAGAAGGTTGAGGGAGCCCTCGACCAGAAGAACCACATGCTGGTCAAGGTGTACAACCGCCGTGCCATCGAGGCCGAGGAGATCGTCACCGAGCTGCTCGGTTACGCCGAACGCCTGCGCCCGATGGTCACCGACACCGCGTTGCTGCTGCACCAGGCGCTGGACGCCGGCAAGACCGTGCTGTTCGAGGGCGGCCAGGCCACCATGCTCGACGTCGACCACGGCACCTACCCCTTCGTTACCTCATCGAACGCCACCTCGGGCGGCGCGGTGACCGGTTCCGGTATTGCCCCGAACCGCATCGACCGTGTCATCGGTGTGGTCAAGGCGTACACGACGCGCGTCGGCAGCGGCCCGTTCCCCACCGAACTCTTTGACGAGTCAGGTGAATACCTGCGTGCCAACGGCGTCGAGTTCGGCACGACCACGGGGCGCCCGCGCCGCTGCGGCTGGTACGACGCTCCGATCGCCCGCTACACCGCGCGCATCAACGGCGTCACCGACTTCGTGCTGACCAAGCTCGACGTGCTCACCGGTCTGGCCGAAATTCCGGTCTGCGTGGCCTACTCGGTCGACGGCGTGCGTGTCGAAGACGTGCCGGTCTCGCAGAGCGACTTTCACCACGCCGTTCCGATCTACGAAAACTTTCCCGGCTGGACCGAGGACATCACCGATGTTCGCACGTTCGAGGAGCTGCCGCACGCGGCGCAGAACTATGTGCTCGCCCTGGAGTCGATGAGCGGATCGCGCGTGTCGGCGATCGGTGTCGGCCCCGACCGCGAAGCCATCGTGGTGCGTCACGATCTGATCGACTGATCTGATCGACTGATCTGAATCACCGGCCGGGCCCCCAATGTGCCCGGCTCGCACATTTTGTGAACAATTCCTCACTTTGACCTGTCACACTAATCGAGTGAGCGCCGTAAGACCCCATTCCCTGACCCTGACCGGTCGTTTTGTGCAGTTACAACCGCTCGGTAGTGCGGTGCTGCCCGACCTTGCGCGCGCCATCGCACACCCCGACGTGTTCGCAGCCGGCTACGGCGGCGGCCCGGCCGCACTGCACCGTGATGTTGACGGCTTCATCAAGTGGGCGCACGACTACTTTCAGTGGGAAGGCCTGCCCTATGTGGTGCGACTGCTCGGCGGCCCAAACGACGGCGATGTCGTCGGCACGACCACGCTCGGCGACATCGATGTCGTCAACGAGTCGATCCACCTCGGCTGGACCGCGTACGATCCGCGCGTCTGGGGCACCGCCGTCAACGCCGAAACCAAACTGCTCGTACTCGGCACCGCCTTCGAGAACGGCTTCGGCCGGGTCAAAATTCAAGCGGATGCCATCAACACGCGTTCCCGCGCCACCATCCTCGGCATCGGCGCCACCTTCGAGGGCATCCTGCGCCGTGATCGTCCGCGCGCCGACGGCACCTGGCGGGACAGCGCCGTTTACTCGATCCTCGCCGACGAGTGGCCGGCCGTGCGCGCCGGGCTGCGGGCCCGCCTCGACGCATTCGAGGAGCGCTTCGTGACGTACCGGAGCCTGCGCCCGACGAGCCCGAGCGGTACCATCGTGGGTGGCGGCCCTCAGGGTGGCGGCCCTCAGGGTGATCGCCGTCCGTCCTCCGGGAGCGCGCCCCGGGCCCCGGGCGCAACGGGTACCACCGGAGCGGCGCCGGGCTCCGCAACGGACTCGGAGCGCAACGCCGGGGCCGACACCTCGCAGTAGGCGCCGCCAGGCATCTCGGCGCTTTCAGGCGTTGCGCTCCCGTGGGCCCGCACTCGGCAACGCCGCCTATAGGCTCGGAACGTGCCCCCTACGCCTGCCGCCGGCAAGACCCTCGTCACCGTGCAATTTCTTGGGATGGGGCTGATCTGGGGCTCCAGCTTTCTGTTCATGAAGATCGCCCTCGATGGCGTCAGCTTCGGCCAGATCGCCTGGTCGCGGCTCGTGCTCGGCGGCCTGACCCTGGGGCTGATCGTGCTGATGAATCGTCCGCGCATCAACAACGGGCCAGTGCTGCCGCAGGAGGGCGTGGTCTGGCTGCACTTCCTGGTGATTGCGATCAGCGGATGCGTCATTCCGCACCTGCTGTTCGCTTGGGCCGAACAGTACGTCTCATCGAGTCTGGCGAGCATTTACAACGCGGTCACCCCGATCATGACAGCGTTGATGGCGACCCTCGCCTTTCGGGTCGAGACGCTCGTGCGCGCGCAGGTCGCCGGAGTCGTGCTCGGCATCGTCGGCGTCGTCGTGATCATTGGCCCCTGGCAGTATTCCTCGCTCACCGGTGACCTGTGGGGACAGCTCGCCTGCCTCGGCGCTGCCGTCTGCTACGGCTTCACCTTCGGCTATACCCGCCGTTTTCTGAGTGGGCGGCCGATCGCAGCGTCGACGTTTGCCTTTCTCAACATCGGCATTGCGGGCGGAATCATGCTGCTGCTGACCCCGGTTCTGGCGTGGAGCCCGGTGCAGTTGACGCTGCCGATCGTGCTGGGCCTTCTCACGCTGGGCGCGCTCGGTACCGGCCTGGCCTACATTTGGAACATCAACGTGCTGCGCGCCTGGGGCCCGACCAATGCGTCCACGGTGACCTATGTGACGCCCGTGGTCGGCGTGGTGCTCGGGGTGCTCGTGCTGAGCGAAACGTTCTCCTGGCACGAACCGGCCGGGGCGCTCCTGGTGTTGCTCGGCATTCTGCTCACGCAGAAACGGTTGCGGCTGGGCTCGTTCGGATCGCGCGGCCGGGAGACGGCGGCATCCGTTTGAGGGCGCAACGGTCGTATGCATTATCGTAAAAGTATGGCCGTACACGAGGAATTACCCGCCGACGCCGACGCGGCTGCGATTGAGCAACTGCACAGCATTCGCGAAAGTATCGACAACATTGACGCCGCGCTCATTCACCTGCTGGCCGAACGATTCAAGTTCACCCAACAGGTTGGCCGGCTCAAGGCGGCCCACGGGCTGCCGGCCGCAGACCCGGCGCGCGAACTCATGCAGATCGACCGCCTGCGCGGCCTCGCCGAAGAGGCCCACCTCGACCCGGCCTTCGCCGAGAAGTTTTTGAATTTCATCATCGCCGAGGTGATTCACCACCACGTGAAGATTGCCGGTGGCGAGGCGGCGCAGCCCCCGACGCCGGCTACTGGAGCGGCGCCGACGGGTGCCGTATCGCACCCGGTGCCCCACCCACCGACCGCGCACGCGCCCAGCGCGGCCTTGTAGTCTCCACCCGATGACCTGGAACCCACTCTCGCTGCCCAACCAGGCCGGCAAGACGTTCGTGGTCACCGGAGCCAACGCCGGGCTCGGCTATTTCACGAGCGAGCAACTCGCCAACACGGGCGCCCACGTCGTGCTCGCCTGCCGCAATACTGTGAAAGCGGATGCCGCGGCGGCGGCCATCCGCGCCCGCGTGGCCGGGGCATCCGTTTCTGTGTTGCAGCTCGATGTGTCCGACCTGCAGTCGGTGCGAGACGTCAGCGAGACGCTGCGCGCTTTGCCGCGCCTCGATGGGCTGATCCTCAACGCCGGAATCGTGCACCCGTCTGCGGACCGCCAGGTGAGCCTCGACGGCAACGAGCTCATCTTCGCCACGAACTTTCTCGGCCACTTCGCGCTCACTGCGGGCACCCTCATGGCGTTGCGCCGCACGCCCGGCAGCAGGGTCGTGTCACTCGGTTCGATGATCTCGCGGCTGATGGACTCGTCGCTTGAGGACCTGCAGCTCGCCACGACGTACAACGGCTGGAAGGCCTACGCGCAGTCGAAGATCGCCATGCAGGTGTTCGGTTTCGAGCTCGACCGCCGCCTGCGCGCCGCCGGTGCAGGTACCGTGCAGTCGCTCGTGGCGCACCCCGGCTATTCCATCTCCGGTCTGACCCCCACGGTGCCGGGGATCAACGATCTCACGCCCGCCAAGCGGGTCATCGACGGCCTGCAACTGCTCGTCGGCGCGCAGGGCAAGCACCACGGCGCGTGGACGACCGTGCGTGCCGCGATCGACCCGGATGCCCACGGCGGCGACTACTTCGGCCCGCGATTCCTCACCCGCGGTGCACCAACGCTGCAGGCGACCACTGCCACGTCGCGTGATCGCGGCGTGGCAGCAAAGCTGTGGGAACGGGCCGAGACACTCATCGAGGAACCCTTCCTCTAGACCTGCTCACCACCGGGCTCGGCTACTTCCCCGGCTTCTGCTGGTCGTCGACGAGCACGGCCACGGTGCGGGCGGGCACGGTGATCGTGCCGGTGACCGCGTCCCAGGTCGTGGTCTTGACCACGGCATCCGTGCCCTTCGCCTGGGTGGGGCTGAGCGTGTACGTCTTGCCGGCCAGGTCCGCCAGACGGATGGTCTGCGGCTCCGGGCTCGCGTTGAACACCGTGAGCAGGCCGTCCAGCTTACGGTCCACGTCGGCGCCGACGGTGTCATCGATGCGCATAACGATGACCCCGGGGACCTGGGTCGGTCCACCCGCCGGGAACGACAGCTTCTGCGTGATCAGCTTTGCGTCACCGAGCCGGAACAGCTCGGTCGACTGCTTGAGCCGAAGCAGGTCCTGCGCCTGGTGTGACGCGGCCGTGATATCGGCCGGGGTCGGCACGAGCGCCGGGTCTTCCAGCAGAGGCCGCTGGATGTCCCACTTGTCCTTGTTCGCTGCCGCCGACGGCAGGCCCACCCCGAAGTTGTTCGTCTGCCCGGTCCAATCGATCCGGTTGAACCAGTCGCCCGAGTTGTAGCTGTCCCGATCGAGGGACTTGGAGCGCAGCAGGTCGGTGCCGGCGTGCCAGAGCGACGGCGACTGGGAGAGGGTCGCGGTAGCCAGGGAGAGGGTGTTCATCCGTACCCGGTCGGTCATGGCAGAGTCGGCCGGCATCTTGAGGGCGAGCAGGTCGAAGAGCGTCTCGTTGTCATGTGCGTCGACGTAGTTGATCACCTCGTCGGGCTGGTCGGCATAGCCGGCCGGGGAACCGTTGTAGTCGAGCTCGTCGCCGCGCTTCACGGAGCCGTCGCTGGTCACGAAGCTGAACTCCCGGAGGTTCGCGGCGAGTCCGAGCCGCACCAGGTCGCTCGCCTGAGCCAGCCTGGCAAGCGCCTGCGGAGTGGTGCCGTTAATTGCGGCCCCGTTCGGGTCAGTGCCGAGGCCGGTGCCGAAGCCCTGCTGCTGCACCGTTCCGCCGTCGACGGGGCTGCCGCCGTGCACGGCGTCGCGCAACCGGTCGTTGAACGTGCCGATGCCCGTTCCGCCGAGCTGGCCCTGGCTTGCCTGTTCGAACAGGGCGTTGTTCGCGACCTCGCCGAAGTTCCAGCCCTCGCCATAGAGGTAGATTGCTTTTCCGTCCACCCCGTCCTTTTTCAGCGTGAGCTGGTTCAGGGCCGCGCGAACGGCGAGCAGATTCTCCTTCGAGTGGTGACCCATCAGGTCGAACCGGAAACCGTCGACCCGGTACTCCCTGGCCCAGAGAACGACCGAGTCGACCATGAGCCGTTCTGCCAGCCGGTGCTCGGTGGCCACGTTCTGGCAGCAGGTCGAGGTCTCGACCGCGCCGAGCGGGTTGAGCCGGTGGTAGTAGCCGGGTACTACCTTGTCGAGCACGGACTTGGCGGTCTGGCCGCTCGCCGCGGTGTGGTTATAGACCTCGTCGAGCACGACCTGGAGACCGTCGTCGTGCAAGGCGCCGACCATGCTGCGGAACTCGGCCACTCTGGCCCCACCGCGCGGGTCTGCCGCGTAGGAGCCCTCCGGCGCCTGGAAGTGCAGCGGGTCGTAGCCCCAGTTGAAGCCGTCGGCGTCGGCCGTGGCCTGCACGCAGGCCTGCTGCTTCGTCGAGGCCGGTCCGAAGGATTCGAGATCGCAGGCCGGAACGGCCTGCTTGCTGCGGTCTTCCTCAATGGTGGCGATGTCGAAGGTCGGCAGGAGGTGCACGGTGTTGAGGCCGGCATCCGCCAGCTCGGCGAGGTGCCGGGTTCCGGCGCTGTCCACGCCGAACGCGCCGTAGGTTCCGCGGAGCGGCTCCGGCACGGTCTTGTCGGAGATCGAGAAGTCACGCACGTGCAGTTCGTAGATCGACCGGTCGACGGGGTTGTCGATTGTGGGCGACTCGGCCCGCTCCCATTTCTTGGGCCGGAAGTCCCGGTTCGCCAGATCGACGAACACCGACCGGGTCGAGTTGGTCGTCAGAGCCACCGAGTACGGGTCGGTGATCTGGTTCACCTCGATCCTGCCTGTGGTCGGCGCGAACACCGTGACCTCGAAGACGAAGGAGGCGTCGGCCCAGCTCTTCGCGCCGGTCGTCGTCCAGGTGCCGTCGGCCTGGCGTTTCAGGGCGACCCGCTCGGCTTCGGCGGCGTCGCCGGCGGTCCAGGCGAGCAGATCAACCTTCTGGGCGGTCGGCGCCCAGACCGCGACGGTCGGCCGCTTCTTCGACCAGGTGACACCGAGCGGACGGGAGGCGACGGCATCCGCGTAGAGGTCATCGAGCACGCCGGGCAGTTGCACCCCGGTGAGCGCGCTCAGCGCGCCGTCGGCGCCGGCCTGGCTGACCTGCAGCTGCGTGGTGAGCAGCCGCTCGATTTCGGTGCGGTCGGTGCCCACCGGGCGCAGCACGACGGAGTTCACCAGAGCGGGGAACGCCTTCTTCTGTGCGTCGGTCAGGCCCGTCTTGTCGTAGGCGAGCTTCACCGTGTCGCCGCCGGTCACGGCGCCGTCTGCGAGTGTCAGGGTCGAAGTCGGCGAGGAGTGGATTGCGTAGACCAGGTCGGCCGGATCAGCGTTCACCGGCAGCAGGTCGCGCGGCCAGGCCAGCGTCTTCTCGCCCAGCCAGTGGGCGCGCTGCTGACCGGTACCGGCGAGCGGCGGGTCGGTGGCCAGGACGGTGAGGACGTGGCTTGCCAGGTCGTAACTGAACGTGGTCTGCTTACCCTCGGTCACGCTGAAGCCGATGTTGGCGCCATTCGGCACGCCGTTTGCGCCGTAGTTCTCGGCCCAGTCAAGATTGTGCGCCACCTTGCCCTCATAGCTGCCGGTGGGCAGGGTGCTCGTGCTCCAGGTGAGGATGCCGTCGCCGTCGATGTCCTGCAGCCACGTGGCGAGGCAGTCGGGTTTCCAGTCGCCGGGGCACCCTGCCTCCTCCTGGAAGGAACCGGCCGCTACGACGATCGGGCCCTGCGCTGTGTTTTGGAAGAAGTTGCTGCGCGGGTCGAAGTAGAACGTGACCGGTCCGCCCGGGGCGGTGAAGGCGACGTTTGCGCCGTTCGGAACGCCGCCCGCACCGTAGTTGATGTCCCAAGAACCGTTGATCGCGATCTTGTATTCGTAGGCGCCGGCCGGCAGGTCGAAGGTGCCGGCGTAGATGCCGTCGGCGCGCTTGGTGAGCTTCGCAGCGTCGCAGCCGGGCTGCCAGTCGCCCGCACAGCCGATCTCCGAGTCGAGACTGCCGGCCACGGTGACCATGTCGATGGCGGGCGGCGGCGTGCCGGTGTCGGTGAGGGTGACGCTATTGCCCACCGACGCGAAGGTGGAGGCGGCTGCATGGTTGCCGGCGGCATCCGTGGTCACCGCGCGGTATTCGACCAGGGTGCCCGGTGCGAGTCCGGCAGTGTCGTGGAAAACCCGCGGGCTGGTGTCTTCAGCGGTACCGAGGGCCGTCCAGTCCGGGGAGCCGACTACGCGCCAGGCGAAGCCGGTCTCGGCCCAGGTGCTCTCGTCGACCGTGGCGGAGACCGGTGAGACTCCGGATACGCCGGCGCCGGCCGTCGGGACGGCGACCGAGATCGCGGCGGCCGCAGTCGGCGCCGTGACCGGTATATCGGCGACGAGCACGACCGAACCGAGCGCGGGTACGGTCACCGAGAGCTCACCGGTGGCGGTGGCGGTGGCGGGGGTGCCGGATCCGTAGAGCACGGAGAAGGCCGCGTTGTCGGTGAGGGCCGGCACCGTGACGGTTCTGGTGGCAGCCGAGTTGTTGACGGCGACGAGGTGCTCGATCTTTTCGGTGCGGTCGACCCGGCTGAAGGCGTAGATGCCGGCTCCGGTGTCGGTGTAACGCTCGATCTGCGCGCCGGTGGCCAGCGCCGGGTGATCCTTCCGGAGCGCAGAGAGGGCGCTGATGTGGGTATACAGCGGGGCGTCAGTGCCGAAGCGGTCGACCGACCCGGCCGTCTCCCCGGTGATCAGCGGCTGGTTCGTGTAGTCGGTGACCTTGCTGGCGAATAGGGACTGGCGGGCGTCCTTGTCGCCACCGACGCCGGCGAAGCCCTGCTCGTCGCCGTAGTAGACAACGGGCTGGCCGCGGGTCAGGTACAGGAGTTCGTGGGCGAGCTTATCTCGCTGCACCGGGGAGTCGGAGCTTTTCAGGAAGGAGCCGATCCGGCCCATGTCGTGGTTGCCGAGGAAGGTCGGCAGGGCGTAGGCGTTGGAGTCGGGAGTCGTGTAGCGGTCGTCGTTTGCGAACAGCTGACTGAGGCCCTTGGCCGAGTTGCCGGCCGCGAAGCTCGTGGCCTGCGACTGGAAGCCAAAATCGAGGACCGAGCTGAGGTCGGTCCCCCGCACGTAGGGAGAGGTCTTGGCGGCGTCCGCGTCGTACACCTCGCCGAACATGAAGAAGTCGGGCTTGCCCTTGGAGTGTGCGTAGTCGCGCACAGCGGTGGACCAGGTCTGCCAGAACTCGAGGTTGACATGCTTGACGGTGTCGATGCGGAAACCGTCGATGCCGAGGTCGATCCAGGTCTTGTAGACGTCGATGAAGCCGTTCACGACGGCCGGGTTCTCCGTCATCAGGTCGTCGAGGCCGGAGAAGTCACCGTCGAGCGCGCTCTCGCCCTCGAAGGTCGAGTCGCCGCGGTTGTGGTAGAGCGTGGGGTCGTTCAGCCAGGCCGGCACCTTGCGGTTGGTGTTGGACGGGGTCACGGCCGGCGTGTAGGGGAACGAGGTCGTGTCGAGCACGGGGAAGTCGGCCGTGCCGGCGTAGTCGGCCGGATCGAAGGCGACGCCGGCGGCGGTCGTGTACGGGCTGGTGGCCTTGTCGATGTAGCTGTATTTCTTCTCGGCGTAGTCGATCAGGTCTGCGGTGTGGTTGGTGATGATGTCGAAGTAGACCTTGATGCCGCGGGCGTGCGCGTCGGCGATGAGGGCCTCGAGTTCGGCGTTCGTGCCCAGGTGCGGGTCGATTCGGGTGAAGTCGGTGATCCAGTAGCCGTGGTACCCGGCCGAGGCGTTCGCCCCCTCACCCTGTACCGGGTTGTTCATGAACGACGGAGTGAGCCAGAGGGCGCTCGTGCCGAGCCCCTGGATGTAGTCGAGAGAGGAGCGGAGCCCCGCGAGGTCACCACCGTTGTAGAAACCCTTGTTGGTCGGATCGAAGCCCGAGACAAGCGGATCGGCGCCGAGGCCGGCGGTGTTGTTGGTCGGGTCGCCGTCTTTGAACCGGTCGGTCATCACGAAGTAGAACTGCTCGTCGCTGCCGGCTTCGCGGATGGGGGCGGCCGCGAGCGGGGCATCCGCTTCGGAGTACGGACCGGCGAGGGAGAGCGCTTCGAGACCGACCCGCTTCTTCGCGAGGTCGAAGGTGAACCGCAGGGTGCTCTGGCCCGCGAGGGTCAACGGGATGTTGTCACCGCCGCCGTCGAGTCCGTAAGCGACATCCCAGGTGTCGTTCAACGCCACCTTGTAGTCGTAACTGCCCGAAGGAAGGGTGAACTCTGCAGCCCAGACACCCTCGGTGCCCGTTGGGGCGAGCTCGGTGGCGGCGCAGTCTGGTTGCCAGTCCTCGCTGCAGCCGAGTTCGCTCTGCAAGCTTCCGACCAGGGCTACGGTCGGCGTTGCCGCCACCGTAGCGATCGGTGCGAAGACAAGACCGGAGACGATGATCGCCCCGGCACCGATCGTGGCCAGGATTCGGCGTGCAGCGGTGCGACTAGTCATCATTGACTCTCCCCGTTCGGCGCCGAGCGGCGCAAAGAACAACAGGTTCGACGCTACCGCGCGCAGCGCCAATTCTGCAAGCGTTTACATGTGTTTTGTCGGGGATCCGTCCGTTTCGACCGAATCGCCGAAAAGTGACCCTCAGTGGAGGGTAAGATCGCCCCCATCAGCCACTTTTCGACTTGCAAGCGCTTGCAGAGAGCCGATGCGTCCGCGCGGATACGACCCGTAGAGTCCGCGGCTGATCGCCCGGTTCATCACCACCACGAATCCCGTGCCGTCGCTGCGCTGAGGCACGACGTACACGGGGAGGGGTCCTTCGGTCGACTTTTCGGCACCTGTGTGCCCGGGTCGAGTTGGCTCTGGAGCTGGTCAGGCAGCCACCGAGCGCCGCCGGTTATGCAAACGCGGCGGGCAGCGTGGTGCGATGTCGCGCCCGCAGATCATCGATCGACACCGAGAACTGATCTTGAATCTCGAGCGCGCCGAGTTCGGCATCCGTTACGCCAATACGCAAAACCGGGTATTGGCGACCCTTGCACAGGCCGAGAAACTTCACGTCGTCTTCACGCGGAACCGACACGATCACGCGACCGGCCGACTCCGAGAACAGGGCAACGGATGCGTCGATGCCAGTGCGCTCGCAAATATCGCCCAGCCATACGCGAGCACCCACGCCGAAACGCATCACGGCCTCCGCGAGGGCCTGGGCCAGCCCACCCTCGCTCAGGTCGTGCGCGCTGTCGATGAGGGCTTCCTTCGATGCGGCGTGCAGCAGTCCGGCCAGGGCCACTTCGCCCTTGAGGTCAACAGCCGGCGGACGACCACCGAGGTGGTTGTGCACGACGCCGGCCCAGGCCGAACCGTCCAGCTCGAGCGCGGTCGTGCCGAGCAGGTAGATATTGTGCCCGTCGTCCTGCCAGCCGCTCGGGATGCGGCGGGCGACGTTGTCGATCACGCCGAGCACGGCAACGACCGGGGTCGGGTGAATGGGCTGGTCGCCGGTCTGGTTGTAGAACGAGACGTTGCCGCCGGTGACGGGAATCTCCAGCTCGAGGCATCCGTCGGCGAGGGCGGTGACGGCCTCGCGGAACTGCCACATGACCTCGGGGTTCTCGGGTGAGCCGAAGTTGAGGCAGTCGCTGACGCCGGCCGGAACGGCTCCGGTCGCGGCGACGTTGCGGTACGCCTCGGCGAGGGCCAGCTGCGCGCCTCGGTACGGGTCGAGCTGGCAGTAGCGGCCGTTCGCGTCGGTGGCGATCGCGACACCGAGGCCACTCTCTTCGTCGACGCGAATCATGCCGCCGTCGTCGGGGAACGACAGGGCCGTGTTGCCCTGCACGTAGTGGTCATACTGGTCGGTGATCCAGCTCGGGTCGGCGAGGTTCGGCGAGCCGAGCAGGTCAAGGAACTGCTCGCGCAGGGTCTCACGGTCGAGGGCGCGCGGCAGCACGGAAGCGGTGTCGGCCTGCAGTGCGTCGATCCAGGTCGGGTAGGCGAGCGGACGCTCGTAGACGGGGCCGTCGACGGCGACCGTGCGCGGCAGCACGTTGACGATCTCTTCGCCGTGCCAGTTGATGATCAACCGGCCGGTGCCGGTGACCTCGCCGAGCACGCTGGTCTCGACGTCCCATTTCTTGGTGACGGCGAGAAAACCCTCGAGCTTCTCCGGCGTGACGATCGCCATCATGCGTTCCTGACTCTCGCTCATGAGAATCTCTTCGGCGGTGAGCGTGGGGTCGCGCAGCAGCACCTTCTCGAGCTCGATGAACATGCCGCCGTCGCCGTTGGAGGCGAGTTCGCTCGTGGCGCACGAGATTCCGGCCGCACCGAGGTCCTGAATGCCCTCGACGAGCTTGCCCTGAAACAATTCGAGGCAGCACTCGATGAGTACCTTCTCGGCGAACGGGTCGCCGACCTGCACCGCGGGGCGCTTGGTCGGCCCGCCGGCGCTGAACGTGTCCGAGGCGAGAATGGATGCCCCACCAATGCCGTCGCCGCCGGTGCGGGCACCAAACAGCACCACCTGGTTGCCCACGCCGCGAGCGTTGGCGAGGTGCAGGTCTTCGTGACGCAGCACGCCGACCGAGAGCGCGTTGACGAGCGGGTTGCCCTGGTAAACCGCGTCGAAGTAGGTTTCGCCGCCGATGTTCGGCAGACCCAGGCAGTTGCCGTAGAAGCTGATGCCACTCGTGACGCCGTGCACGACCCGGGCGGTGTCGGGGTCATTGATGTCGCCGAAGCGCAGGGCGTCCATGACGGCGACCGGGCGGGCGCCCATCGAGATGATGTCGCGAACAATGCCGCCGACGCCGGTCGCGGCGCCCTGGAACGGCTCAATGTAGGAGGGATGGTTGTGCGATTCGATCTTGAACGTCACCGCCCAGCCCTCGCCGACGTCGAGCACGCCGGCGTTTTCGCCCATGCCGACCATGAGGTTCTTCTTCATGGCCGGGGTGACCTTGTCGCCGAACTGGCGCAGGTACATCTTCGAGCTCTTGTAGGAGCAGTGCTCGCTCCACATCACCGAGTACATGGCGAGCTCGCCACTCGTGGGGCGCCGGCCCAGAATTTCGCGGATCTTCGCGTATTCATCGGCCTTGAGTCCGAGCGCGCCGTAGGGTTGCTCCTTCTCGGGCGTCGCGATGGCGTGAGAAACGGTGTCGGCGACGCCGCGGGAAGAGGTGTTGGAAACAACGGTCACGTGTGGAATTCTCCCCGAGATAGCGGATGCCTGACCTGGCAAGTCTACCCGTCGCGTCGCCCCTGCCCGCGGGCCGTGTTGGGCGCGCTTCTAGATCACTGCGGCACGCTCTCTGGCGCGCAGGTCCTTGCGCAGAATCTTGCCAGACGACGACTTGGGAATCACGTCGATGAACTCGACCGCTCGCACCTTCTTGTGCGGGGCGACCCGCTCAGTGACGAATGCCATGACTTCCTCGGCCGTGACGAAAGACTCAGCCACGACGACGACGAAGGCTTTCGGAATCTCCTGGCCGTCGGCATCCGCTGCGCCGATCACCGCCGCGTCCGCGATCTCGGGGTGGGTGAGCAGCAGCGCCTCGAGTTCGGCCGGCGCGATCTGGTACCCCTTGTACTTGATCAGCTCCTTGCTGCGGTCGACGATGGTGACCTCGCCGAGTGCACTGACCGTGGCGATATCGCCGGTGTGCAGAAAACCGTCGGCGTCGATGGTCTCGCGGGTCGCTGCGTCATTATTGAGGTAGCCGAGCATCACGTTCGGACCGCGCACGAGCAGCTCACCGGGTTCGCTGGACCCGACTGAGGGAACCTCGATCTCTTCCCCGGTTTCGGTCGAGACGAGCTTGCAGTCCATGTTCGGCACGGTCACCCCGACCGAGGCACGCGACAGGTGCACAGCGTCGATCGGGATCAGGTGGCTCACGGGGCTGACCTCGGTCATGCCGTAGCCCTGCAGAATGCGGCAGTCCAGCCGGGATGCCACGGCCGCGGCGAGGGCGCCGTCGAGCGGTGCCGCCCCCGAGAGAATCGTGTGCACACTCGACAAATCGTAGCTTTCGACGAGCGGATGCTTCGCCACGGCCACCGCAATCGGCGGCGCGATAAACACGTAGCTGCAGCGGTGGTCCTGGATCATGCGCAGAAACTCGACGAAGTCGAACCTGGCCATGGTGACGAGCGCGGCCCGCTGTTTGAAGGCGAGGTTGAGTAGAACCGTCATCCCGTAGATGTGATAGAACGGCAGCAGCGCGAGCACCTTGTCTTCGGGCACGACCCCGATCAGGTCACGGGCCTGCTGCACGTTCGCGACGAGGTTGCGGTGGCTGAGCATGACGCCCTTCGGCGCCGCGGTCGTGCCCGAGGAGTAGGGCAGAACGGCCACGTGCGTGGCCGCCTCGATGCTCACGACGGGCGCTGCGGCATCCGCTTGGAGAAGATCAGCCAGAGACGGATGCCCCGGCTCACCGTCGATCACTACGATGCACTCGTTCGAGATGCCCGCCGCGTGTGCTGCCGCCCGGGCACCGGCCAGCAGCGGTGCGATGGTCACGAGCCAGGTCGCACCGGAATCATCGAGCTGGCGTTTGATGTCGTCGGGGGTGTAGAGCGAGTTGATGGTGGTCACCGTTGCGCCCGCGCGCAGGATGCCGTGGAAGACGGCCGTGAACTCCGGTGTGTTCGGGCAGAGCAGGCCCACGACCGTGCCGGTGCCGACGCCGCGCTCGGCGAGAGAGCCGGCCACCCGGGTGATCTGATCGACCAGGGTGCGATAGCTGATCATGGCACCGCTGGCCCCGTCGATGACAGCGGTGCGGTCCAGTTCGGTCTCGCTGAGGTCGCCGAACAGATAGTCAAAAATGCTCAGGTCGGGAATCTCAACGGGAGCGTAGGGGCTCGTGAACACGGGGATCTCCTTTGATCGGGTGTGGCCTGCACACGCTACCGCCCTGCGCTGCCGTGAAACTGTGCATCCGGCCCCAGTCGTCACTGCTCGTTCACCTGCCGGTTACCCGGGGCGACATTGCTGTTGGTGGGGCCTGCCTAACGTGAGGGAGCGTACTGCCCTCGACTCAGGAAGGTTTCACGTGGCAATCCACAGTGCTTCTTCACGCAGTGCTTCTTCACGCAATACTTCTGCCCGCACCGCCAAGACGGCGCTTGCCGCCGGTGCCGCCGTCCTGCTCACCCTGAGCCTCGCATCGTGCTCGACGGACACCGCCGACACGACCGGCAACGATGCGGCCGGCGTGAGCTACGCCGCCGACGAGAATACCCTTGTTTTCGGAGTGGTTCCCGACTCGGTGGACACGCAGACCAACTACCAGCCGCTGATGGACTACGTCGAGCAGGAGACCGGCAAGACAGTGGAATACCACGAGTCGACCGACTACGCCGCCCTGATCGAGGCCGCGATCGCCGGCAAGATCGACGTGGCCTCGTTCTCCGGCTTCACCTACATCACCGCGACCAATAGCGGAGCGGCCATCACCCCGATCTCCTCGATCGTCACGACCGCGGGTGCGGCGCCCGGGTACTACTCGCAGGCGATCGTGCCGGCCGACAGCGCGATCACGTCGCTGACGGAATTCGCCGGCAAGAAGGTCTGCTTCGTTGACCCGTCATCGACGAGCGGCTACCTGTTTCCCTCGTACAATCTGCTCGAAGCGGGCGTTGACCCGGTCGCCGACGTGACCCCGGTGTTCGCCGGCAAGCACGACGTGAGCGTGCAGAAGGTCGGCGAGGGCAAGGAGTGCGAGGTCGGTTTCGCCGAAGACAGCGAAGTCGCCAAGAGCGACCAGGTCAAGGTCATCGCCGAGACCATGGTTCCCGGTGCCCCGATCGTCGTCTCCGACACCCTGCCGGCCGAACTCAAGACTCGACTGGCCGCGGTGCTCGGCGAGGTCACCATCGAGGACATCATCGCGTCCGGAGTGAAGAGCGCGGATACCCAGGCCTTTCGCGACACGTTCTACGCCACCGAGCCGGTCGATGACCAGTACTACGACACCATCCGTGATATTTGTGTGAAGACGTCGGCGGCCCAATGCCAGGGCTGACCGAGCCCTTTCGCTCGCTCACCGGCTCCGCTCTCGAGGTGCAACCGGTGATCGACGTGCGCGGTGTCACGAAAACCTTCGGGGAGACCACGGCCCTGAACAATGTGTCGCTCACTGTTGCCCGCGGCGAAATTGTCGTATTGCTCGGACTGTCGGGTTCGGGCAAGTCAACCCTGCTACGGCACCTCGACGGCCTCGACCGGCCCGACTCGGGAACGGTGACCGTGCTCGGCGCGGCGGTGTCGCGTCTCACGGGCCGTCCGCTGCGTGCCCTACGCGGTCAGGTCGGCTTTGTCTTTCAGCAGTTCGAGCTGGTCGGTTCGCTGACCGTGCTCGAAAATGTGCTCACCGGCGCCCTGTTTCAGGTGCGGGGGCCGCGCCTCGGCCTCTGGGGTTATCGCCGCGCCCTCAAGCTGGCCGCCCTCGGCCATCTCGACCGGGTCGGCCTGCTCACACAGGCCTATCAGCGCGCCGACACGCTTTCCGGCGGGCAGCAGCAGCGAGTGGGGATCTCCCGGGCACTCATGCAAAATCCGTGCATTCTGCTGGCCGACGAACCGGTCGCCTCGCTCGACCCGGAATCCAGTGATCAGGTCATGGCGCTGATTCGCGAAATCGCGCTCGACCAGGGCCTCACCGTGGTGTGTAGCCTGCATCAGGTCGACCTCGCCCTGTCCTGGGGCGATCGCATTGTGGGGTTGCGGCACGGCGAGGTTGTGCTCGACACGCCCGCGGCGGGTCTCAGCAAGGCCGAGGTCATGGAGATCTACGGCCGTGTCGCCACCACGACCGCGGAACCGGGCACGATCGCGAACGAGCTCAAGACCAGTGCTGCTGTCGGCGTGCCCGTCGAGGAAACGGCCAGGAGTGACCTGGTCGACGCGACGTGGGAGCCGCGACGGTGACCGGCACCACGGTCGATCTGCTCGATAGGGTACCGCGGCGTCGCCTGTCACCCGAGAAGATCGCGGCCGGGCTGACGCTGCTGGCGCTCGTGCTCACCTCCGTCGTCTCACTGGTGGGCATCGATATTTCGATCCCGCAGATGATTGCGAGTTGGTCGAACGCCCAGAACTTCTTCGAACGGGTCGGCTTGATCAGCTTTCCCGAACCGGGGGAGCTGCTCCACCTGACCGGTCTCACGGTCGGGCTCGTGCTCTGCGGAACCCTGTTCGCGGCCTGCATCTCGGTGCCGCTGGCCTTTCTTGCTGCCGCCAACACGACGCCCGGCCGCGGCTGGATGGTGGGCGGGCGTTTTATCGGCGTGCTGTGCCGAGCGGTGCCGGACGTCGTGCTCGCCATGGTTTTCGTGCTGATGTTCTCGCTCGGGTCGCTGCCGGGAATTTTGGCCATCGGCATCCACTCGATCGGCATGATCAGCAAGATGTTCGCCGACGCGATCGAGCAGATCGATGAGGGGCCGCGGCTGGCGATTCGCGCGGCGGGCGGCTCGAAACTGCAGGAGTTCGCCGCGGGCGTGCTGCCGCAGGTGCTGCCGTCCTGGGTCGCGACCGTTCTGCATCGCAACGACATCAACCTGCGGGGCTCGGTCATTCTTGGTTACGTCGGCGTTGTCGGCCTCGGCCTGGAAATGTCCTACGCCTTCAAGTCGCTGAACTATTCGCTCGGCCTCGGCATCGCGCTTGTCATCTTCGCCCTCTGCGTGATCATGGAAATCGTCTCCAGCGCCGTGCGCACCATGATGCTCGGTACCGGCCCGACTGGGCGCGGCCTCGATGATCGCCCGTTGCGCCGTCTGTCGATCACCGGTCGCCGCCGTACCCTGGCCACCCGCGCCGCACCACGTCAAGCGGATGCCCGCAGCCGCGACCTTCGCCGCCCATGGAACGCCGCTCGCCGCCGCACCACAGCGTGGGGCTGGGCCGCGGCGCTCGTCGTGGTCGGCAGCGTCATCATCTCCGACATCCACTGGGGCGACTTTGCAACCGTCTGGGCCTACCTGCCCGAGACCGCGGCAAAATTCTGGCCGCCGAGTTTTGGCAGTTACGACGCGCCCACCATGTTCTCCGCAATGGGCGAGACGATCGCGATCGCCCTCGCCGCGACGATCCTCACGATCATCGCCTCCATCGTGATCGGTTCGCTCGCGGCCCGCAACGTGGCACCGAACCCGCGGGTGCGCAGCGGGATGCGACTGTTTCTCGTCACGATCCGTGGCATCCCCGAGATCATCCTGGCCATCGTGCTCATCGTCGTGACCGGCCTCGGCACCCAGGCCGGCACCATCGCCCTCGCAATCGGCGGCGTGGGCCTGCTCGGCAAGCTGCTCGCCGACTCGCTCGAGGAGGTCAAGCCCGGTCCGGAACAGGCGCTGACTGCGGCCGGTGCGACCCGACTGCAGGTGTACGCCGGCGCCACGGCGCCCCAGGGCATGAAGGCCCTGATCGGTCACAGTTTCTACATGCTCGACACCAACATTCGCGCGGCCACCATTCTCGGGCTCGTGGGCGGCGGCGGGGTGGGATACTTTCTGCTCAACGCCGGCCAGGGCTCACGCTACGACCTGGTCGCGACCATCGTGCTGATGATTCTGGCGGCCGTGCTCGTCATCGAGGGCCTCGCTGTGTGGATGCGCCGGGTGTTCCGGTGACCGCCTTCGACGTCGTCGTCGTCGGCAGCGGCATCGTCGGCCTCGGGCACGCGCTCGCCGCGACCGACCGGGGTCTGTCCGTTGTCGTCGTGGACCGCGCGGCGGCCCTGCACGGGGCATCCGTTCGTAATTTCGGGCACCTGTGTTTCACCCCGCAGACTGGCCTGGCCCGTGAATTCGCGCAGCGATCGCGCCCGCTGTGGCGGAGGCTCGCAACGGATGCCGGTGTCTGGCTGCGCGAATCGGGCACGGTCGTCGTAGCACGGCACGACGACGAAACGGCTGTGCTGCGCGAGCTGGCAGCCCAGCGCGGGACCGAGTCGGTCTTCGGCGTCGGGCAGCCCGACGTCGTGCTGTGGAGCGCCGCTGAGGTCGAGGCTCGCCTGCCACTGGCTGCCGGCACGTCGAGGGGCGGAGCCGTTCTGCCTTGGGACCTGCAGATCGATCCGCGTCAGGCCGGTGCCGGCCTCGCCGCCTATCTCGCGAGTCGGGGAGTCGCGTTTCGCTACCGCACCGCCGTGACTGCCGTGTGTCCGGGGCGGGTCACGACCACCCGCGGGCCGATCGACGCTGGAACGGTCGTCGTGGCGGTCAACCACGACATCGACCAGCTCTACCCGGAGGTCGCGGAGCGGGACGGCATTTTGCGGTGTGGCCTCGACATGCTGCGCGTCGATGCCGGCCTGCGCGCGCCGCTGCCCGCGCCGGTGCTCACCGGCTGGTCGCTGCTGCGCTACGGAGCTTTTGCGACGCTGCCAAGCGCTGCCGATCTGGGCGACCGGTTGCGGCGGGAGTACCCGGCGCTGGCCGAGCTGGACCTCAACCAGATGTACACCCAATTGCCCGACGGCTCGCTGATCGTGGGGGACACCCACTATCGCGGGGCATCCGTTTCTCCATTCCAGAATGAGAACGCGTTCGAGCAGCTGCTAGAGCTCACCGGCGACCTGTTCGGCGTGCCGCGCCCGCGCGTGCTCGAACGTTGGCAGGGTATCTACGCCTCGGGCCGTGCCGACTTTCTCATTGACGAACCCGAACCCGGCGTGCACCTCGTGGCGGCCACGACCGGAATCGGTATGACGACCGGTCTCGGCCTCGCCGAGCACGTCATTGCCGGCGTCTGTGACTCACCCATCCCCTCCCTGAAAGGCACCTCATGAGCACCGCACCCCTCTCTCTCGATTTTGACCTAAACGATTTCGACCCCGAAGACGTTGGCGTTGAACTCGTCGTGTTCGACATGGCCGGCACCACGGTGAGCGACGACGGACTCGTCGAGCGGGCGTTTGTGCTCGCCGCCGAGCGCAGCGGCCTGGCCGACACCGCCGACGAGTCGGCGGAAGCCGTTGCGTTCGTGCGCGAGACCATGGGGCAGTCCAAGCTCGATGTCTTTCGCGGGTTGACCGACTCCGACGAAGCGGCCGTCGCAGCGACAGCAGCGTTCGAAACCGCCTACGGTGAACTCGTCGAGCAGGTCGGTGTGACGGCGATCGCCGGCGCGGCTGAGCTGTTTCAGGAACTCCGTGGCGCCGGAGTGAAGGTCGCCCTCGTCACCGGATTCGCCCGTGCCACGCAGAACACGCTCATCGAGAAGCTCGGCTGGAGCGACCTCATCGACGTCAGCCTCTGCCCGGCCGAAGCCGGTCGTGGCCGCCCGTACCCCGACCTGCCGCTCACCGCGCTGCTGCGCACCGGGGCATCCAGCGTCGCGGCCGTGGTCGTCGTCGGCGACACCGCGAGCGACATGCTCTCCGGCGTGAACGCCGGCGCCGGCCTGGTCGTGGGTGTGCTGACCGGCACGCACGACAGCGAGACCCTCGACGATGCCGGAGCCGACGTCGTTATCGCGAGCGTCGCCGACCTCGCCGAACTGCTGGGCCTGCGTGAGGAAACGATCGAGTAACCATGCCCGAACACGATCCGCACGCTGAACCTGCTCCCGTGCCCGCCCCGACGCTCGCCCCGACGCTCGCCCCGACGCTCGCCGCCGGGCGGGAGGTTGTGTTGCCGCGGGCCGCCGAAGCCATGGTCTGGTCGGGCATCGGTCTGCCGTTGGAGCGAGTGGCCGTACCGGGCGTGCTGCTCCGGCCCGGCGACGTGCTGGTCGAGGTCGAATTGGCCACGATCTGCGGCTCCGACGTGCACACGGCGCTGGGGCACCGACCGGCCGCGAAACCGCTCGTGCTCGGGCACGAGCAGGTCGGCCGCATCGTCGCGACCACTCAACAGTCATATGCCGCAAATGGAATGCCTGTACGCGTGGGGCAGCGTGTGGTCTGGTCGGTCACCGTGAGCTGCGGAACGTGCCCGCGTTGTCGCCGCGGCCTGCCCCAGAAATGCCTCGAGCTGGCCAAATACGGCCACGAACGGATGCAGCGTGGCTGGGAACTCAGCGGCGGCTTCGCCACTCACGTGCAGGTGCGCGCCGGAACGGCGATCGTGGTCGTGGACGAGCAGGTTCCGGCGACGGTGCTCGCGCCGGCCTCCTGTGCGACCGCAACGGCCGTCGCAGCGCTGGGGGCGGCCTCCGCTCTCGTCCCGCTGGCCGGAGCAACCGTGCTGGTGACCGGTGCCGGAATGCTCGGCGTGACCGCCTGCGCGATGGCGACGGATGCCGGTGCCGTCGTGGTCGTCAGCGACCCGGATACGGCCCGCAGGCGGCTCGCGCTGGACTTCGGGGCCGCGGCCGTCGCTGACCCGAGTGCACCCGGCGAGTCGCCGGCCGGGGCCGCGAGCGTGCTCGCCGCGCTCGCGCAGGCCGGCGCGGCCGAGCCGACGATCGCGCTCGAACTGAGCGGTGCCCGGCCCGCCGTGCACACCGCCCTGGACCTGATCGGCATCGGGGGCGTGGTCGTGCTCGTCGGGAGCGTTTCGCCCGGGGATCCGGTGCTGCTCGACCCCGAGTCGGTCGTGCGCCGCCTGGTCACCCTCCGCGGCGTGCACAACTACACGCCGGGCGATCTGCAGCAGGCGGTGGACTATCTCAGCGGAGCCTGGCACCGGCATCCGTTTTCAGCCCTCGTCGGCACGACCTTTCCGCTGGAGAAAACGGATGACGCTCTCGCGCTGGCCGCAACCGCCCGCCACCGGCGCGTGGGAATCACCCCGCAGCCGCCCGCGACCCTCGGCTGACGCACTCAGACGGTCCGCTTCTGCGGGTGGCCGAGAACTGGGGCTAGCTGGTGCCGCCGGGGGGACCGATGCTGAGCAGGGTCGCCATGATCGACACCAGAGCGATCCCCATGATGCCGGCCAGTAAAACCGGACGGGCCAGCATCCAGCGCAGCAGGGCGCTCAGCCGGGTGTGATCGCGGGGGTCGGCCGTGCGCGTGAGGCGCCAGCCCCCACCGAGAGCGCCGCGGCGTTCGAGGGCCCGGTTGAACGGGATCGTCGCGAACGGAATGACCGCCGTGAGGCAGGCGAGCGCGATCAGCCGTGCGTTCCAGTGCTGGTTGACGCCGATGAACACGGCCGTCATGCCGTAGGCGATGAAGACCAGACCGTGCGCAAAGCCGCCGATCTGCACGCCCCATTCTCCGGCCTGCGCGACGTATTTCAGCAGCATGCCGGTAATCAGCAGCGCCCAGGTGATCGTCTCGGCAATGGACACACAGCGGTACAGCGAGCGGGGAGACACGAGGACACTCCAGAGGTCGGCAGGTGGGGTGGGCAGGCCCAGTCTTTCAGACCGTGCCTCGTGAAGCTGAGAGCCCGCCACGAGTGTGTGCAATTCTCTCAACGAGCGGTTGCGCACGAAACGCACTCGTAATGGGTGAACCGAACATGGGGCGTCGCGAGAGCACGCAGCGCGAAACAAGCCTGTGTCAACTGGTTCGAAAGCTAGGATGCCGCGATTCTCGGCCATCGTGGCCTCGGGGACCAGCAGGGCCATCGGCAGCGCCGGACGAACCTTTACGGCCTCGTTCCGCGGCCTCGTTCCACTGCCTCGTTCTACGCCCCTGGAATCATGGAGGCGACCCTGCTGGTGTCGTCGAGCTTGGTGCATTCGAGCAGGTGGAGGCCGGCGTGGCCTCCGTGGTTTCGACGTACTCGGGCTGGCTCCAGTCGATATCGGGGGAGTAGATCAATGCGACAGAGCTGGTCACGGCGCGCTCCTGCACGAGAAAATGGTGAACACCGACTATCGGGCGACGAGCGCCTGGGCGATGACCGAGGTGAAGAAGGTGAGGCCGTCGACGCCGCTCGCCATGGCGTCGTCGGTGTCGGGACCGAACCCGGCCTCGACGGCGTGCTCGGGGTGCGGCATGAGGCCGACGACGTTGCCGCGGGCGTTGGTCACGCCGGCGATGTCATTGAGCGACCCGTTCGGGTTGCCGCCGATGTAGCGGGCCACGATGCGGCCCTCGCCCTCGAGCGCCTTGAGGGTTTCGTCGGAGGCTATGAACGAGCCCTCGCCGTTCTTGAGCGGAATGACGATCTCGGCGTTGGCGGCGAACCCGGCGGTCCAGTCGCTCCTGGTGTTCTCGATGCGCAGGCCCTGGTCGCGGCAGATGAAGCGGCCCTGTTCGTTGCGAATGAGACCGCCATCGAGCAGGTGGGCCTCGGTGAGCATCTGGAATCCGTTGCAGATACCGAGCACGGGCATGCCCGCGTTCGCCGCGTCGATGACCTCGGTCATGATCGGCGAGAGGCTCGCTATGGCGCCGGCCCGCAAGTAGTCGCCGTAGCTGAACCCGCCGGGCAGCACGAGGGCGTCGACACCGTGCAGGTCGTGGTCGCCGTGCCAGAGGGCTACGGCGTCGGCGCCGGCCAGGCGAATCGCGCGCACAGCGTCGCGATCATCGAGCGATCCGGGAAAGGTGACGACGCCGATGCGCATCAGGCGACCGCTGACGAGGGAGCGTCCTGAACGTGGATGCCGACGACATCCTCGATCACGGAGTTCGACAGCACGGTGTCGGCGAGCTCACGCACGGCCGCGAGGGTGGCGGCATCCGCGTCACCCTCAATAGAAATCTCGAAGCGCTTGCCAACGCGCACACCGAGAAACTGGGTCTGACCGAGCCGACCGAGGGCGCCGGCGACGGCCTTGCCCTGGGGGTCAAGCAACTCGGCCTTGGGCATTACTTCGACGACGATCGTTGGCACAGGGCACTCCGCATACAGTCTGGGGCTTATTGTCGTGGCAAATCTCTCCAATTCTACAGGCCGGGCCCGACCGGCCCGGCCCGCTTCGGTGCGGGCCTATTCAGCACGCCGCCGGTCTAGTGCGCTACGCCGCTTTGGCCGAGCAGAATGCCGCGCAGCACATCGCGCACGGCGGAGACACCGTCGTAGGTCTCGACGAAACTCGTGCTGAGCGGGGCGAGGCCGAGCCGCAGACCGTTCGGTGCCCGAAAATCGGGAATCACGTCGTTGTCCCACAGAATCTTCGTCACCTGACGCATGAGCGGATGGTTGATGGTCACGTGACCGCCGCGATGCGTCTGCTCCCGCGGCGAGGCCACCGTGACCCCCATCGGCGCGAGCCACTCATCGACGAGGGCGATTGCGAACTCGGTCAGCGCGACCGACTTGGCCCGCACCGAACCGATCGTGGCTTCCTCGAGCATGGCGATGGTGTCCTGCATGGCAAGCATGCCCACCACAGGGGGTGTACCGCTTATGAATCGACGGATGCCGGTGGCCGGCAGATACCCCGGCCCCATCTCGAAGATGGCTTGGACTCCCATCCAGCCCTGAATCGGCTGGGTCAGCACATCGTGCAGGTCGCTCTTGACATAGCCGAACGCCGGTGCACCCGGCCCGCCGCTCAGGTATTTGTAGGAGCAGCCGACCGCGAGGTCGACGTCGCAGCCGTCGAGCTCGATCGGCACCGACCCGACTGAATGGCTGAGGTCCCAGAGCACGAGAGCGTCGTGCTCGTGGGCGATGGCGGTAATGGCCTGCATATCGGCGAGGTAACCGGAGCGATAGGCCACATGACTGAGCAGCACGAGCGAGGTCTGCGGGCCGATCACTCGGCGCACCTGGTCGGCGGTGACCCCGCCCTCGGTGTCGGATTCGATCCACCGGAGAGTGAGGCCGCGCTCTCGCGCTATGCCCTCGAGAATGTAGCGGTCGGTGGGAAAGTTGTCGCTGTCGAGCACGATTTCGGTGCGGTGCGGGCGCGAATCCACGGCGGCGCGGGCCAGTTTGTAGAGCAGAACGGTGGTGGAGTCGCCGACGAAGACCTGCCCGGGAGCGGCACCGAGGGCGACCCGACCGAGGTCGTCGCCAATCTGCAGGGGAAGCTCCATCCACTGTTCGTCCCAGCCGCGAATGAGCCGGGTGCCCCAGTCCTTCTGCAGAAAGTCGGCGATGCGTTCCGCGCTCGCCCGCAGCGGGCGGCCGAGCGAGTTGCCGTCGAGGTAGGAACGGGGGTTGGCGGTGTCGGGGTCGGCATCGGTGCCGAGAAACCGGGCGCGATAGTGCGCCAGGCCGTCGATGCGGTCCATGCGCCGCGCGAAGGCGAGGTGGGCGTCAAGGCCGGTCGTGGGGCCGGGAGCACTGTTAAACGTGGGAGTCATGTGAGAACCTCGAGTTCGGGGCGGGTGAGAGCGCGAGCGGTGCAGAGCCAGTCGGTGAAATCATCGGGGTCTCGTGGCCGTTCGCCCGGAATAAAGGTAACCCGATTGTCGGGCAGGGTCAGGCCGAGCGGTGCGGGCGCGCAGAGAGCGGTCAGTACCTCGTCGGGCGTCAGGCCTGCGCCGAGCAGCGCGCCGATCTCGCCGCGATTCAGCCCGAGCGGGAGCGGCCCGTTGCCGAGGTCGGTGCCGTACAGCACCCGGCCGCCGGCCGCATGAAACCGGCGCAGATTGTCGCTCGCGATCTCGAAAGCAGCGGTGGGGCGGCCCCAGCCGTGCATGTCGAGGGTGCTGATCCAGGTCATGCGGGCAGCCATCGCGGCCACCAGGTCGCCGGCGAGGCGCTCCGAAAACGGGGTGTGCGCGAACGCATCAACGCCGGCCGTGAACGCGCGATGGGCCTGTCCGGAACCCTCGGCGTGCGCGACGACCGGCAGACCGCGTTCGTGCGCCCGGTCCACAACCGCGGCCAGCGCCTCGGCGTCCAGTACCGGCCCGACCAGGGAGTTCAGGGTGACTTTCAGAACGGATGCCCCGGCTGCAGCCTGTAGATCCACCGCTGTGGCGGCATCTGCTCTGGTCGTCACCTCGCAGCTCCAGCCGCGCTCGGCCCAGCCGGCGCGGGTGGGATAGCCGCCGGGAGCGGTGACAAACTGATGCGCGTATGCCAGATCAGGCATAGACGTGCGGAGGCCATCGTGCAGCCAGCCGCCGAGGTCGAGCACCCGGGCGATGCCGCCGCTGGGTAGGCGGCTCGGGTCGATCAGGGCCAGGTGCACGTGCGCATCGACAAAGCCCGGCAGTACGGTTCCGCGACCGACAAGAAAATAACTGGTCACGCCCCGATCTCCGTGCGCACCGCGAAAAGCTCCGGAAAGAAGGTGAGTTCGAGGGCCTTCTGCAGAAAGGCCGCGCCGCTCGACCCGCCGGTGCCCTGCTTCATGCCGATGATGCGCTGCACGGTCTTCAGGTGGCGAAACCGCCAGAGTTGAAAGTTGTCCTCGAGGTCGACGAGTTCTTCGCAGGCCTCATAGGCGGCCCAGTGCTCGGTAGCGTTCTCGTATATTCCCCGAAAGGTATGCACGAGTTCGGGGTGGAACGTCCAGGCCTCGGTCACGTCGCGCGCGAGCACGGCGGCGGGAATGTTGTAGCCAGCCCGGTGCAGGAAGCGCAGAAACTCGTCGTAGAGGCTAGGCGCATCGAAGGTGGCGGTCAGCAGCGCGTGGGCCGGTGCATCCGCTTCGAAGACCGTGAGCATGCGACGGTTCTTGTTGCCGAGCGCGAACTCGACCGCGCGGTACTGGTGGGACTGAAAGCCACTGGAGTTGCCGAGGAAGTTCCGAAACTGACCGTATTCGGTCGGGGTGAGGGTCGCGAGCACCGACCACTGCTCGGTGAGGGTGCGCTGAATGTGCTTGACCCGGGCGATGCCCTTGAGGGCCGGCGCGAGCTGATCCTGCCGCAGCGCCTCGATGGCTGCTTGCAACTCGTGCAGCACGAGCTTGAGCCACAGCTCGGTGGTCTGGTGTTGAATGATGAAGAGCAGTTCGTCGTGGTGTTCCGGAACGCTGACCGGCTTCTGCGCGTCGAGCAGGGTCGACAGGTCGAGGTAGGACCCGTAGCTCATCTTTTCTCGAAAATCGGTGACGATCTCGGGGTCGAATTCACGGGTGTTGTTCTTGAGGGTCATCGGGTTCCTTCGGCTTGATCAAATTGTGCGCCGGTTGCGGCCACGGGCGCAACACCGGGGCGAACCGTCAAGGTCAAAGTTCTAGACTGGAGCGTATGACCTCGCCGACCCGAAAGCCCCAGGATGGCGTGCCAGCCCCGTCTGCACCCGAGCGCACCGCGCCACTGCCGCCCCGCCGCCGCGACGCCCGGCTGAACCGTGACCGGCTCATTGCCAGCGCCCGCACCCTGCTGGCCCAGCACGGTGTCGACGCCTCGCTCGAGGCGATCGCGCGTCAGGCCGAAGTTGGCGTGGCCACGCTCTACCGCAATTTTCCGACCCGCGACGACCTCGTGCGCGTGCTCTATGACCTCGCACTCGCGCAACTGCACGCGGTGCGTGGCGAGATCGAGGCCGCGCCCACGCCGTGGGAGGCGCTTGTCATCTACACCGAACGGGTCGCCGAATGGCTTGTCGCTGACCCCTCTCTGCCGCCGATCCTGCGGCGGATGGCCGTGCTCGAGCCCTCGGCGCGGCCGGCCGCGGAGTTCGACGGCTTCATCGCGAGCCTCGTGGCCCGCGCCAAGAGGGACGGCACGCTGCGCCGGGATGTCGACGCGGTCGATCTCGCCGTACTCGTCACCATGGTCGGGTCGCTCGGAGGTCTCGGCGCCGGCTATGCGGGCCAGTGGCGCCGCCAGCTGTCCATTGTTCTCGACGGCCTGCGGGCGGCTGACGCGCCGCGGCCCAGGCTGCCTGGCCGCCCCCTCAACGTCAAGGAGTACCAGGCCACCGTGCACGGCCTGACCCGCCGGGCGGCCCGCGCCGCCCTCTGAGCGTTAGGGCGTCGCGACCGGCTTCTGCGTTAGGGCGTCGCGACCGGCTTCTGCGTTAGAACGTCGCTACCGGCTCGATTGCGGATGCCGCGGCGTCGTTGGTGCGGTCTGCCGCGCGCACCCGGATGTGGTTCGCCCACGGGTCGTCGAAGTCGAGGGTCTGCCCGTCGTGACGGGTGTCGACTTTGTAGTGGGTCATCCGCTCCTCTCGGGCACCCACGTCGTCGGTGCTGGGCACGATGATGCTGACCTCGCCGAGCCCCAAGGCGAGGCGTCGCTTGCCGCTGCCCGAACTCTCCCAGGTGTTCATAGCCATGTGGTGGTGGTAGCCGCCGGTGGAGACGAACAGGGCCGCCGGGCCGAAGCTTGCGGTCGCCTCGAAGCCGAGACGGTTCACGTAGAATTCGCGGGCGCTCGCAACGTCGCCGACCGAGAGGTGAACGTGGCCCACGGTGGCGTGACCAGCGCTCGGCTCTGCCGACAGGTGCTCAGAAATGAATGCGTTCGGGTCGAGGTAGAGCGAGGCCATTTCGACCTGGCCGTGGGTCCAGCTCCAGAGGGTGCGGTCGCGGTCCCAGTACAACTCAATACCGTTGCCCTCCGGGTCGGTGAAGTAGAAGGCCTGGCTGACGAGGTGATCCGCGCTGCCGGTGAATGTCCCGGGAGACTTCGTGCCGATTGAGTCGACCGCGGCGGCGAGATCGGCCTGCGTGTCGAACAGAATGGCCGTGTGATACAGCCCGGCCGAGCGCGGTTCGGCGGCTGTGAGCTCGGGGGCGTGCTGCAAAATCACGAGCGGGATCTGGCTGCGACCGAGCACCGCGACTGGTCCCTCCTGGCTCAGGAGCTCAAGGGTCACGACGTCGCGGTAGTAGGCGATCATGGCGCCGAGGTTACCCACGCGCAGGGTCACCGCGCCCATGCCGGTGTCGGCGGCCAGCAGATCTTTCGCAGTAAGAGTCACAGCAGTCTGAACTCCGGTGTGGGCCCGGCTATTCCGCGATCCGCGGGCGAACGGTCCCCCTTCGCCCATCAGCGTGCGGAAAGCACCATTCGGGCGGTGATGACCGCCGCCCGGCACCCCGACCTGGTGCGGGAGGTCAGGCGCTGGTCAGGCGCTGGAGCAGTTCTCGGTAGCGGGCCGCGGTCTGCTCCACGATCTCGGTCGGTAGCGCGGGCGGGGTGCCGGCACCATCCCAGTGCGCGGATAGCCAGTTGCGCACGATCTGCTTATCGAAGCTCGCCATGCGGGTCTCCGCGGTGGTGCCGGTGTGCCAGGCCTTGGCGTCCCAGTAGCGGCTGGAGTCGCTCGTGAGCACCTCGTCGGCGAGTACGGTCACGCCGGTCTGTCGGTCAGCTCCGAACTCGAATTTGGTGTCGGCGAGAATGACGCCGGCCTTCTCGGCGATCGTTCCGGCGGTCTGGAACAGGGCCAGTGAAAGGTCGCGCAGCTCGGCGGCGATAACGGGCCCAACCAGTTCGACGGTGCGCTCGAAGGAGATGTTCTCGTCGTGCTGGCCCATCGGAGCCTTCCAGGCCGGGGTGTAGATGGGTTCGGGCAGCCGGTCGCCGTTCTGCAGTCCGGCCGGCAGCATAATGCCGCACACCGACTGGGAGTGCAGGTATTCCTTCCAGCCGCTGCCGGTGAGGTAACCGCGCACAACACATTCGATCGGGTACATATCGAGGGTGCGGCAGAGCATTGCCCGCCCGGCGACACTGGCGGGAATGAGCGCGCGAACCGTGCTGCCGACCAGTTCGTGGTCGGCGACGAGGTGGTCGGGAATGCCGGTCAGCAGGTCGAACCACCACAGGCTCAGGGTGGTGAGCAGCTCGCCCTTGCCCGGAATGCCCGGCTCGAGCACGTGGTCGAACGCGCTCACGCGGTCGCTGGCGACCACGAGCACGCGCGACGCGCTCGTGAGCGAGGGCGCGGCATCCGTTGTTTCCACGTACAGGTCGCGCACCTTACCCGAATAGACGAGTGTCCACCCGTCGAGTGCGGCGACAGATGCTGGGGGCTGCTGATCGGATTGGCTCACCCCTGTATTCTCCCGCATCTCGCCGAGCCGTGAGTTTGGGCTGTTTTTTTCGCGAGAATCGCTTCAAACTCACGGCTCGCGGGCGGAGGAAACGGGTTAGGCGACGCGGGCGGCGATATCGGTGCGAAAGTGGGCGCCGGCGAGGGTGATCTGGCCGAGGGCCTCGTAGGCGCGGGCGCGGGCCAGGGCGAAGGAATCGCCGACGGCGACAACGCTGAGCACCCGGCCGCCGGTCGACACGAGAGTCCCGTCGACGAGCCGGGTCGCCGCGTGGGCGATCGTGACGCCGTGCACGGCCAGGGCTGCGTCGAGCCCGGTGATTTCGCGCCCCACGAGCGGGGTTTCCGGGTAGTTTTCGCTCGCGAGCACGACGGTGACGGCGACGTCGGCGGAGAACTCCGGCCGGGGGAGGGCGCCGAGCACGCCGGTCGCGGCGGCGAACAGCAGGCCAGACAGCGGCGTGACCAGGCGCGGCAGCACGACCTGCGTCTCGGGGTCTCCGAAGCGCGCGTTGAACTCGATGACGCGAATGCCGGCATTCGTCACAATGAGCCCGCAGTAGAGCAGCCCGACGAACGGGGTGCCCTCGGCGTCGAGCTGGCGCACGGTCGGTAGCGCGACGGTCTCGATGATCTCGTCGATGAATTCGTTTTCACTGCCGAACGCGGCGTCGAGCCAGGGTAGCGGCGAGTAGGCACCCATGCCGCCGGTGTTGGGGCCGGCGTCGTTGTCGAGGGCGCGCTTGTAGTCCTGGGCGGGGGAGAGCGGCAGGACGTTCTGGCCGTCACTGAGCAGAAAGAGGGAAATTTCCGGGCCGTCGAGAAATTCTTCAATGAGCACGCTGCCGTGTTCGAGCCAGAATGTGGCGTGGGCGAGGGCGGCGGGGCGATCCTCGGTGACGAGCACGCCCTTGCCTGCGGCGAGACCATCAGCCTTGACCACGTAGGGGGCGCCGAATTCGTCGAGGGCGGTTTCGGCCTCGACGAGGGTTGCGGCGCAAACGGCGCGACCGGTGGGAACGCCGGCCTCATCCATGATGCGTTTGGCGAAGGTTTTGCTGCCCTCGAGCGCGGCGGCGGCCCGGTCGGGCCCAAATACAGCCACGCCGCGGGCGCGCAGGGCGTCGGCGACCCCGGCCACGAGCGGAGCCTCCGGCCCGATCACGACGAGCTCGACGCTGTGCAGTACCGCATAGTCGGTCACGGCGACAGGGTCGTTCGGGTCGAGCGCGACAACTGGCACATCGGCCGCGATACCGGCGTTACCGGGCGCGCACACCACGCTCGGCCGCGGCTCCTCACGGAGCAGGCCGGTAATAATGGCGTGCTCGCGGGCACCGGAACCAAGGACCAGAATTTTCACAGCTTCAGGCTACCCGATGCGCCCGGCCCGCCCGATCCCGCAGACTAGACGCATGGCACGAGCACGAATAGACGACGGCGCTGGGCGGATCGCGGTGCGCAAGGCGCTTTCCGAGGGGGACAGCGCAAGTCGGGACATCCGCGCGCAAGCCGTGCGCTACACCCTTCAATTGCTCGCCGAACAGGCCGAGGGCAACACCCTCGAGGTGCGTGTGCCGCCGTTCGGTGCCGTGCAGTGCGTCGCCGGCCCACGTCACACTCGCGGCACCCCACCGAACGTTATTGAAACGGATGCCGCCACGTGGCTTCACCTCGCCACTGGCAGCCTGGCCTGGGCTGAGGGACTCGCAAGCGGTCGCATCCACGCCTCCGGTGCCCGCGCCGACCTGAGCGGACACGTGCCGGTGTTGCCAGGGCCGCCCTGACCCCGTCGCGAGTAGACGTTAGGCGAGAATCGCCTCGACCTCGTCGCGGGTGGGCATCGACGACGTTGCCCCGGCCCGAGTCACCGCCACCGACGACGCGGCCGTGGCGTAGCGCACTGCTTCGATCATGTTGTCGGGGGTCACGGCGGTGCCGCGCACACAATCCACCGCCAGTCGTGCCACGAGTGCCCCAACGAAAGTATCACCGGCCGCGGTGGTATCAACCGCGCTCACCGGTCGGGCGGGCGCAAGCCCGATAACTTTGCCGTCGAAGGCCACGACCGACCCTTGCGAACCCAGCGTGACAATAGCCCAGGTGCCGCCGGCGCTGAGTACCTCGGCGGCGCGCACCGGGTCGCTCTCCCCGGTGAGTTCGGCCGCCTCACCCTGGTTGGGCACGATGAGGTCCACCGAGGCGAGAAAACCCTTCGGCAGCGGCACAACCGGCGCCGGGGTCAGCACGGTGAACACGCCGGCGGCGCGGGCCGCGGCGATTCCCTCGACCAACACGGAGATCGGCAGCTCGCACTGCATCACCAGAAACGCCGAATCGGTAACGGCCAGACGCTGCGCGGCGCTCAGCGTGGTGACGGTGGCGTTGGCGCCCGACACGACGACGATCGAATTCTCGCCACTGTCCACAACGGAGATGTGGGCGGTGCCGGTGGGGGCATCCGCGGTGGCCAGTGCGGGAGAACGGATGCCCTCGGTCGCCAGCAGCTCGCGTAGTTGGGTCCCGTAGGCATCCGCTCCCACCGCTCCCAGAAAATTCACGGACGCTCCCATTCGCGCAGCGGCGACCGCCTGATTCAATCCTTTGCCACCCGGAACGGTAGTGAAACTAGCCCCAAACATCGTCTCGCCGGGGAGGGGTAGCCGCGCCTGCCGCACGACGAGGTCCATGTTGGCGCTTCCGAGTACCGCAATCGTCTTCATAGGGTCAGTCTCGCATCTGCCCATGGAACAATAGAGGGGTGAGTTCTATCGAGCAGCCCCAGGACCCGTCAACCGAGAGTATCGCCGACAACGAGACCGCCAGTGAGACCGTGCTGGCGGAGGCGACCGTCACCGTGCATCGGGCCCCGCGTTACCGCAACTTCATGCTGCTCGGAGCGATTCTGGGAGTGCTGCTGGCCTTCATCTTCACGCTCGCCTTTCCGGAGAACGACGAGTATGACCGCGCGCAGATTTTCGGTTTCCTCCTGCTCGGCGGCGTCACTGTCGGTGCCGGTCTCGGCGCGGTCGTGGCCCTCGTCATCGACCGGATCATCGGCCGATCGCACACGACGGTCGTCGCCGATAGACTGGGCGCGAACGAACCACGCGCCGCTGAGCCTGGCTCCGGCACCCCCAACGACGATTTTCAAACGTTCAACGAGAAGTAAAGAGGCTGCGGCTTGCCCGGTGGCGACGGACTGTTAAATCACGATATTCTCCAAGGCGAGAAGGGTCCACAGGATGCCTGTGGCGTCTTCGGCGTCTGGGCTCCCGGCGAAGAGGTAGCCAAACTCAGCTACTTCGGCCTCTATGCCCTGCAACACCGCGGCCAGGAATCGGCCGGAATCGCCACGAGTGACGGCAGCAAGATTCTCATCTACAAAGACATGGGACTTGTCTCGCAGGTCTTCAATGAGGCCTCGCTGAGCACCCTGCTCGGGCATATTGCCGTCGGGCACACCCGATATTCCACCACCGGATCATCGAGCTGGCAAAACGCCCAGCCAACCCTCGGGCGAACCGCGAGCGGAACGGTGGCCCTCGGCCACAACGGTAACCTCACCAACACGGCCGAGTTGCTGCGGCTCGTGCACGAACGCTATCCGCAGGTTGACGGTGAACTCGCCCGCGGCAACACGACCGATACCGCCGTGGTCACCGCGCTGCTCACCGGCGACCTCGACCACACCCTCGAAGCCACCGCGCTCGAGGTGCTGCCGCGCCTGCGCGGCGCCTACTGCCTGGTCTTCATGGACGAAACCACCCTCTATGCGGCCCGCGACCCGCAGGGCGTACGGCCACTCGTGCTCGGTCGCCTGGAACGCGGGTGGGTTGTGGCCTCCGAGACCGCCGCGCTCGATATCGTCGGCGCGAGCTTCGTGCGCGAGGTTGAACCCGGCGAACTGATCACGATCGACGAAAACGGGCTGCGCACGCAGCGTTTCGCGAAGGCCGACCCCAAGGGCTGCGTCTTCGAGTACGTCTACCTTGCCCGCCCCGACACCACGATCGCCGGCCGCGGTGTGCACGAGGCTCGGGTCGAGATGGGGCGCCGGCTCGCCGCCGAGCACCCGGTCGAGGCCGACCTCGTCATCCCCACCCCGGAATCCGGTACGCCAGCTGCCATCGGCTACGCGCAGGCATCGGGCATTCCATTTGGCCAGGGCCTCGTCAAGAACTCCTATGTCGGCCGTACCTTCATTGCGCCGTCGCAGACCATCCGGCAGCGCGGCATCCGCTTAAAATTGAACCCGCTCAAAAACGTCATCAAGGGCAAGCGCCTGATCGTGGTCGATGACTCGATCGTGCGCGGCAACACGCAGCGCGCCCTCGTGAGCATGTTGCGGGAGGCCGGTGCAGCCGAAGTGCACGTGCGCATCTCCAGCCCGCCGATCACCTGGCCGTGTTTCTACGGCATCGACTTCGCCAGCCGTGCCGAACTCGTCGCGACCGGCCTGGAGATCGACGAGGTGCGCCAGTCGATCGGCGCCGACAGCCTCGGCTACCTCTCGGAAGACGGCATGATCGAAGCCACCGAGCAGCCGCGCGAACGTCTCTGCACCGCCTGTTTCACCGGCGTGTACCCGATTGCGCTGCCCGAGTCGCAGCACCTCGGCAAGAACCTGCTCGAGCGTCCGGCGGCATCAAACGGATGCGACCCCGGCCCGGATTCCGACCTGGAAGCAGTGTTGGCACCCGCAACGCGCAAAGAAGAAGCCCTTGCCCGCCTGGGCCAGGTACCGTTCGGTGACCCGGGAAGACCAGAATGAGCAACACCCCCACAACTTCTCAGGCATCGTATGCAGCAGCCGGTGTCGATACCCGGGCCGGTGACCTCGCGGTCGAGCTCATGAAGTCTGCTGTCTCGAAGACGCACGGCCCCGAGGTCTGGGGCGGTGTTGGGGGTTTCGCCGGGCTTTTCGATGTGTCGTTCCTCACCAAGTTTCGCCAGCCGCTGCTGGCCACGTCGACCGACGGCGTCGGTACCAAGGTTGCCATCGCCCAGGCGATTGACAAGCACGACACCATCGGGCAAGACCTGGTGGGCATGGTCGTCGATGACATCGTCGTCGTCGGCGCCCGCCCGCTGTTCATGACGGACTACATCGCCTGCGGCAAGGTGGTGCCCGAGCGCATCGCGTCGATCGTGGCCGGAATCGCCCGCGCCTGCTCCGAGACCGGAACGGCCCTGGTCGGCGGCGAGACCGCCGAACATCCTGGCCTGCTCGGCCCCGACGACTATGACGTCGCCGGCGCGGCCACCGGTGTGGTGGAAGCCGACCAGGTGCTCGGCGCCGACAAGGTCATTTCCGGCGACGTCGTCATCGCCATGGCCTCCAGCGGCCTGCACTCCAACGGGTACTCGCTCGTGCGCCATATTCTGGCCCAGCGCGGCATCGGTTACACCGCCATGTCAGCCGAACTTGGCGGTATGGTCGGCGAAGTTCTGCTCGAGCCGACCCGGCTGTATACCGGCCCTCTCCTCGACGTACTCGGCGACCCTGAGCTGGCCGGCGCCATCCACTCACTCAGCCACGTGACCGGTGGCGGAATCGCCGCGAACCTCGCCCGCGTGCTGCCGGTCGGCTCGTGGGTGGAGGTGGACCGCTCCACCTGGTCGCCCGCGCCCGTGTTTCGCATTCTCGGTGACATGGCTGGTTCCACGCTGGAAAGCGCGGAGGGAACGTGGAACCTCGGAGTGGGCATGTTCGCGGTCGTCGATGCGGCATCCGTTTCGTCGGTCATTGCGAGGCTGGCGCGAAGCGCTATACCGGCCTGGGCCGCCGGCCGCGTCTCACGCGCCGCGCACGACCTGACCGGGTTCGAGCAGGGTGCAAAGGGTGTCAATGGCGGTGCCGTGCGCCTCGTCGGGGCCTACGCGAGCTGAAGCACACTGCGTGCGGGCGCCCGTTTGCCGATGCGCTCAACGGGCCCGGTACGGCCGGTCAAACCCGGCCGGCAGCAGTCCCCGCGGGTCAGTTGCCACCTACGTCGCCACCGAGCAGACCGGCTCATCATCGACGTGGGTGCTCTCCAACCACGACCTTGTGCGCCTGGCGACCCGGTACTTACTGCCGGCGCTGGGTGGCCGCGGGCAGCGACCCTGCTGGAGTCGGCTCTGCCGGGGTCTGCCTACCTGTATCAGGGTGACGAACTGGGGTTACCGCAGGTCGCCTCGATCCCCGCTGCCGACCGGCAGGATCCGGCATTCTTCCGCAGCCGGCCTGGTTCGGGCAGCTGTCGGTCGAAGCGGCGGACTCGAGTGGATGGAGGCCGGCAGAACGGATCTGCTCACCTTCCAACGCCCGAACGGTTGGGTCACTGTTACCAATCTCAGCGACAGCTCTGCCTAGGCGCGTTTCTTCTCGTCTTCGGTGGCGTAGTGGTCTACGTAGCGGTCGTCGTCGCCGTCGGGGTCATCGTCACCGTCAGCGGAATCCGTGGCGTCAGCGTCGGCGCCCTGCTTGGCCTTGTCCGCTTCGTACTCGGGCCACTTGGCGAGGTCTTCGTCAAGGCGCGGGTCGGACGGATGCCCGGTCAGCTCACGTTCGAGCGCGTTGTAGTTGGTATCCGGGCTGAAATACTTCAGCTCCCGAGCTACCTTGGTGTGCTTTGCTTTTTGACGGCCGCGCCCCATGCGTGACCCCCTTACGATGCCAGGCCGAGCAGGTCGCGAGACCCTCGGGATTTGCCGAACGGAATGTGTAAAAACTAAACCTTAGTTTAGCATGGTGGGCCTAGCGCCCCGCGGACGCCGTTCGCACGGCTAATCCGTAGAAACGGGGTGGCATGACGGGCAATCTCAGCGTGCCCAACGTCATTATCGGAGCCGGCCAGGCTGGTCCGTCCGTCGCCTTCTGTCTGCGCTGCGGAAGGGCGAAGCCGCTACTTGCGCTTGCGGCGACGGGATGCCGCGGGCCTGGACTGCGCGGGGACGGTTCCGACGATCGTGGTCGACTTCGTCCCAGTGTCGAGCGCTCCCGGGGGGGGCGCGAGTGGCCGGCGCGACACCGGGCGCGACCGCACCGGCTCGCCGCGGCGGTCCTGACCGGGAATAGGGCGGGACCGCCGACCGTAGATGAGCTCCGAGGAGTCGAGCAGCCACGGCACGAGGGCAATCGTGACGCCGTGCACGAGCATGAGCTTCTGACGCAGCCGGCGGGCCTTGTGGTTGTGCAACAGCCCCTCCCACCAGTGGCCGACGATGTAGATCGGTGTGTACACGGTGATGACCTCGGAGCCGTGGTCCTCACGGCGACCGCGAATGTAGCTGATCAACGGCCAGCTGATGTCGCGGTACGGCGAGGCGACGATTCGTAATGGCACCTGGATGTTCTGCCTGACCCAGGCGCGTTTGAGCTCTTTGGTCTCGGCGTTGTCGATCGAGATGTGCACCGCCTCAAGGCTGACATGCCGCGCGGCAATGGCATAGTCGAGCGCCTTGAGCACCGGCTTCTGCATCTTGCCGACGAGCACGATTGCGTGGTCGCCCTGCGAGCCGAACGTCGTAATCGGGTCGACCTCGATCTCCTTCGCAACGTCGCGGTAGTACCGGTTGACCCCCATCATGAGAAAGAACAGAATCGGCATCATCACGAAGACGAGCCAGGCGCCGTGGGTGAACTTGGTGACGGTGACGACGATGAGCACGACTCCGGTCAGCAGCGCGCCGAATCCGTTGATGGACAAGCTGAAGATAATCGAACTGCGATTGGGCGGGTTCTTCTTGAGTAGTTTCAGCCAGTGCCGCACCATTCCGGTTTGCCCGAGGGTGAACGACACGAAAACACCGATGATATACAGCTGGATCAGAACGGTGAGGTTGGCCTGGTAGACGACCATGATCGCCACCGCGGCCAGGGCCAGCAGAACGACACCGTTGGAGTAGATGAGCCGATCGCCGCGCGTGCTGAGCGACTTGGGTGCGTAGGAGTCCCGGGCGAGAACGGAGCCCAAGAGCGGGAAGCCGTTGAAGGCGGTGTTGGCGGCGAGCAGCAGCACGGCCGCGGTCGCGGCCTGCAGCACGAAGAACATGACCGAGAAGTCGCCGAAGGTCGCCGCGGCCACCTGCGCGATGAGACTGCGCTGGGGCTCGGTGGCGCACTCAGCCCAGCCGATCAAGTCGCAGGGATTCTCGGCGTAGTGCACCTTGGAGATGAGCGCGAGCGCGGTCAACCCGACGAACAACACGATGGCGATGGCGCCCATGAGAGTGAGGGTGCGCTGCGCATTCTTGACCTTGGGGTGTTTGAACGCGGGAACCCCGTTGGCGATGGCTTCGACCCCGGTGAGCGCGCTGCATCCGCTCGCGAAGGAGCGCAGGAGAAGCAAGATGAACGCGGCCTGAGCCAGGTTCTCGCCCTGTACGTCGTACCCGGCCGATTCCGCAATGGGGGCATCCCCCAGCAGGGCCCGACCGAGTCCTACCATGATCATCAGCAGCACACTGCCGATAAACAGGTACGTCGGGAGGGCGAACGCGTTGCTTGACTCGCGAACGCCGCGCAGGTTGACCGCGGCGAGCAGAATGATGAAAACCACGGCGAGTTCGACCCGGAACGGAGCCAGGCCAGGTAGTGCCGAGATGATGTTGTCCACGCCGCTGGCCACCGAGACCACCACGGTCATGACGTAGTCGACCAGGAGAGCGGATGCGACGACGAGGCCGGCCTTCTCGCCGAGGTTCTTGTGGGCGACTTCGTAGTCGCCGCCCCCCGAGGGATAGGCCTTGATCAGCTGGCGATACGACGCGACCACGACGAGGAGCAGCACGACCACGACGGCGGCGACCCACGGTGCGAAGCTGAGGAATGCGAGCCCGCCGAGGGTCAGGATCATGAGGAGTTCCTGGGGCGCGTACGCCACGCTCGATAGCGGGTCGCTCGCAAAAATCGGGAGGGCGAGGTGCTTGGGAAGTAGCTGGCCCTCTAAGTGCTCGGTTGGGAGCGGATCGCCAATGATCCACCGCTTTGGTGAACGGCTTTCCGGTACTGGGGCGTTCGCCTCGGTTGTCACGAGCATCGACACTACACCCACGGCGACCCGTGTCAAATCGACCTCATTTATTGGGCGTTTTCTGACATCGTTGCGGGGCCGCCGCAGGCTCCTACTGGTGGAGGGTGGCGAGGATGCTCGCGCGCACGTCGGCGAGCTGCCGACGGAGCGACGGGACGGTGTCAGGCGGCACGACCGACCGATAGGCCTGCGTGCGCAGATCGGCGCGCAGCTGCTGTCGGAACTCGTTCAGCACCATGTCGGCCTCGCGCAGGGACCGCGTGGAGTCATGGCGTGGGGCTGTGCCGTCGCCCGTCGTGGTGTCAGCATTCGAGGTCTCGGTGGACTTTTCCTCGGTGGACTTTTCCTCGGTTGCGGTCGGTGTCGGGTGGCCACGGTTCCAGGTCGACGAGCCCGTGGGGTCCCACGAATCGGCGGTACCGTCGTAGCCGCGCGAGTCTGCCGAAGCGGCATCGCGGGCCTGGCGGGCGGCCGAGGCGAGGTCGGCCCGCAGGGTCTTCATGGCGGAGTTGACGCCGCTGCGCACCTGGTCGGCGAGGCGCCGCACCGAGTCGGTCACCTCGTCTTCGATCGCGCCGAGTTCGCCGTCGCGGGCGAGCAGTTCGGCACGGCCCGCAGCGGTGATCTCGTACACGGTCTTGCGGCCGTCGGTCGACTTCGTGACGAGCCCGTCCTCCTCCAGCTTGGCCAGCCGCGGGTAGATCGTGCCGGCGCTCGGGCTGTAGGTGCCGCCGAAGCGGTCGCTGAGCGCCTGGATCAGCTCGTAGCCGTGCCGGGGCCGCTCGGCGAGCAGGCTCAGCAGGTAGAGGCGCAGGCTACCGTGCGCGAACATGGCACTCATGCCTGCTCCTGCGGGGCGTCCGCGGAGGCCGCCGCTGCGCCATCCGCCGTGCTGGTCGACGCCGTGCTGGTCGACGCTGGGCTGGCAGTCTCGCGGCGCACGACCGAGATATCGCCCGACACCGAGTTGGAGCGGACGTCGACCCAGCTGCCGTCGAGGGCACCGGTGGAGCCCTCGTAGCCCTTACCGAACGCGGTGCGCACCGTCTGATCGTCGAGCTGGATCGTGCCGGAGATGGTGTTGAGGTGGTAGCGCGCGGCGACGCCCGGCTCGAGCCGCACGGTGAGGTTGCCGCTGACCGAATTCGTCACAATCTGGTCGGGCGTGCTGGTCAGGTCGAGAAATACGTTGCTGGAGACCCCGTCGAGCGTGAATTGATTGATACTGCCGCTCGCCGTGATATCGCCCGATACGGTGTGCACGACCAGCGCTCCCGCGTGGTTACGCACCGAGATTTCGCCGTTCACCGCGTTGAGTTCGAGGTCGCCCTCGACATCGTCGATGACGAGATCGCCGGAGACGGTGCTGAGTCTGGCGTCGTTGCGCAGGCCCGAGACGAGGGCATCGGCCGAGACGACCCCGAAGCGCAGCGCGACGTCGCGGGGAACCGAGATGCTCACATCGGCGCGTGCGGTGCCGCGGAACGAGGCGAATACCTCGATGAAGTTGTCCCAGCGCAGTTGTGGGTGGTCGATTTCGAGGCGGTCGCCGTCCATCGAGATCTTGAGGTCTTTGCCGGTGACGCCGTGCACTTCGATGCGGGCGCCGGGCTCGTCACGGCCGATGATGTCGACCGTGCCGCTGATGAGGCCGACCTTCAGCTTGCGCACCAGTTCGACATCGATACTCTTGGTCTGCCCAGGGGCGACCAGCCATTTTTCCAGTGACACTGCGTTGTCCTTTCAGCTTGAATCTCGCGTTATATCGCGTGTACTGAATGACACTTTATAGCGCGTTCCTGAGGGGTTCACGAGGGTCAATACAAAAAGATGGCCAGCCAGTCGCGATTGTGGGCGTGCACGAGCACGAGAAACACGACCACATCGAAGAGCAGGTGCACGCAGACCACATAGGTCAGCGACCGGGTGCGGGCAAAGGTGTAGCCCTGGAGAAGCGCGAACGGTACGGTCAGCAGGGGCCCCCAACTTTGGTAGCCGAGTTCCCAGAGGAACGACGAGAAGATCACGGCCTGCAGAATATTGGCCTGCCAGTCGGCAAAGTGCCGGCGCAGCAGGGCGAACGCGATGCAGATGAAGAACAGTTCGTCCCAGATGCCCACGAAGCCCACACCCACGAACAGCCGGGCAATCTCATCGGGCGCGGTCACCGCCGGCCAGTTCCGGTACGCGCCGCTTCCGATGAAATAGCTCGGCAGAATCAGGTACCCGAGCAGTACTACGATCGGGAGGTAGGCGCGTTCGAGCGTGGTCCAGCGCTGCCCGGTGCGAATCGGAAAGCGAATCGCGTGGTCCATGAAGTAGTAGCGCGAGAGCAGGTATGGCACGAGCACCGAGAGGCTCAGCACCGTGCCCATGAGGGCGATGTTGGGGTAGCTGATGTTCGCTTCGACCGAGATCGAGCTGATAATCGCGAGTCCGACCGCAATGAGCAACAGATCGCGAAACAGTGCGCGGTTGATCACGAACGCGAGCGTCAGGGCTGCTGCCAGAACGGCGTAACCGGGCAGCGGCAGGCGCAGCGCAAAGAGTAGAACCGCGGATGCGCTCACCAGCGCAGCTGGAATCAGCCCCAATCGGGAAGTGGAACGCATGCTGCACCCTACCGGGAGCGCCTCCCAATTCGGGGAGCCCGCACCCGGCCGCTGTGCCCCGAAGTAGTGGTTTAGCCCTTCTCGTGCGAGGCGCTAGGTTCGAAGGATGACCCGTCTACCCGCCGAGAGCGACCCCGTCGCGATCCTGCAGCAGCTCGTGCGCATCGACTCCGTCAACCCCGATCTCGTGCCCGACGCCGCCGGTGAAGCCGAGATCGCCGCGTGGTGCGGTGACTGGCTGCTCAAGCAGGGCTTCGACGTCACCGTGCTGGAGCAGACTCCCGGGCGACCGTCCGTCGTCGGCCTGAAGCGCGGCACCGGCGGTGGTCGCTCGCTCATGCTCAACGCCCACCTCGATACGGTCGGCATCGCGACCTACGCGGGCGATCCGTTCAGCGGTGATCTCACAGGGGGCCGGGTGCACGGGCGCGGGGCCCTCGACACCAAGAGCGGGCTCGCGGCCATTCTCGTGGCGGCCGCGCGGGCGTCCGCTGCCGGGCTTCCCGGCGATGTGATCGTGACGCTCGTCGCGGACGAAGAATTCGGCAGCATCGGAACCGAAGAGGTGCTGCGTAGTTTTCGTGCCGACGCCGCCCTCGTTATCGAGCCGAGCAGCCTCGAACTCACCACCGCACACCGCGGATTCGCTTGGTTCGAGCTCGAGCTGACCGGCCTCGCCGCGCACGGCTCGCAGCCCGAGCTCGGCGTCGACGCCATCTGGCATGCCGGCCTCGCCCTCTGCGCCCTCGACGGCCTGCGTCAGCAGTTGAACGCCGCCCCGGCACATGTCACGCTCGGTCACGGCGCCGTGCGGGTGTCGCAGATTGCCGGTGGTGATGATGCGGCCACGGTCGCAGCCCGCTGTGTGCTCACTTTGGAACGACGGATGCTGCCCGGCCAGTCGCCCGAGAGCGTCGAGACCGAGCTGCGCGCGCTGTTCAGTGAACTGGCGCGCACCGCGCCACAATTTCAGTTCACGCTGACTCGGCTGGTGGCGCGCGCGGCCTTTGCGGCCGAGCCGCACTGGCCGATCGTGCGTGCGCTGTCCGGCCACGCCGAACGGGTGCTCGGCCACCCGGCGGCCACCCGCGGCGAACCGTTCTGGACCGATGCCGGACTCATTCACGAGGCCGGCATCCCGTGCGTCGTGTTCGGCGCCGACGGTGAGGGCCTGCACGCCGACACCGAGTGGGTCGACGCCGCCTCGGTGCGCGCGCTCGCCGACATCCTGGAGGGCACCATCACCGAGTTCTGCGGGGCTACGGCCGGCTGATCCGTTCGCAGCCCCGACCCTCGTGCCACGAGTCGGTGACCAGATGGGTGTTGTCGGGGTCGATGTGGGTGAGTTCGCCCGGCGCAACCTCTAACCCCGCCCTTACCTGCGTTCCGCGAGGGGAGCTGCCTCCACGTCGATCTCGGGGGAGACGTCGGCGCGGGCGATCAGGCCGGGGCGGCGGATCGCGAAGAGGGGCAGTGTCCAGTTGCAGAGGGGGCCGATCAATACGGCAAAGAGCACGGTTCCGATGCCGACATTGCCGCCGAGCGCCCAGCCGATGCCGAGCACGGTGGCCTCGAGCAGGGTGCGCACCACCCAGATATTCCAGCCGGTGCGCTTGTGCAGCCCGGTCATCAGACCGTCGCGCGGGCCGGGCCCGAAGTGCGCACCAATGTACAGGCCGGTCGCGCAGGCAAGCGTGAAGAGACCGAGCGCGAACAGAATAATGCGCAGCCACAGGTCGAGATCCGCCGGAATCAGGTGCAGACCGACATCCGCAGCCGGCCCGACCAATACGGCGTTGAAGATTGTGCCGACACCGAGCTTTTGCCGAATCGGAATCCAGAACAACAGCACGATCGCACTCGTCATGACCGTCACCAGACCGAAACCAAGCCCGGTGTGCTTGTCGATGCCCTGGGTCAGGACGTCCCACGGCGCGACCCCGATGCCACCACGCACGATCAACGCGATGCCCAGTCCGTAGAGGAAGAGGCCAATAAAGAGCTGGACGAGGCGTCGGGTCATAAAAACCCATCCAATTCTATAACCTCTCTGTTATCAAGTAGCCACTATGCCTGGAGCGGATTTATGGCGGAGCTGTAGCTCAGAGCCCGGGCGTGCACCTCGGCGGGTCGGGTTTCGTCCCCGACGAAACCGACGGCGACAAGGGCTGGGACGAAACGGCGCTGCTGCAAATTCTGGAGCGGAGCAACCCGCAGCTCGGTTACCTCATGCCCGACTTTCATAACCCGACCGGCCGGACCATGCCCATCGATCAGCGCGAACGCGTGGTCGCGGCCGCAGCCAGGCAGGGCACGGTTCTGATTGTCGACGAGACAATCGCTGAACCCAACATCGACCGGAAAGGCACGTTTCTGCCCTGTGTCGCATCGGCTGGTGGCAGCGCGGACACGGTTGTCACGGTCGGATCGGTCGGCAAGGCCGTGTGGGGCGGTCTCCGGGTTGGCTGCTCCGACCTCGTGAGCGCCTCGCCGATGCTTTTTTCGAGCTGGCAGGTGCCGCACGTGCACGGCGGCGTAACCGCCGGGGTGAATCTCGGCAGCCCGCTGAGCTCGCAACTCGCCGACGTGGTCTAGTCGCCCACGGAACAACCCGGGCACTGACATACTGAGCGGGTGCATTTTCTCGCGGTTCTGAGCATGAAGAATCGGGCGCTCATCGCCCTCATCACGATTGTCGCGGCCGTGTTCGGCAGCCTGGCCCTGACCAGCCTCAAGCAAGAGCTGATTCCGTCACTGCAGCTGCCGCAGCTGCTCGTGTCGACGAGCTATCCGGGCGCTTCGCCGCAGGTCGTCAACGACGACGTGTCGACCCCGATCGAAACCGCCATTCAGGGCCTCGCCGGGCTCGAAACGACGTCGACGACAAGCAACACGAACTCGTCCCTCGTGAGCGCCACCTTCACCTACGGCACCGACCTGGTCAAGGCCGAATCCCGCATCGACCAGGCCATCAACCGCATCACGAACGTTCTGCCGGCCGGTCTCGACCCGCAGGTGATCAGCGGCAGCATCGACGACTTTCCGGTGATCTCGCTCGCGGTCTCGTCGAGCGATACCGTGGCGCTCGCCGACCAGCTTAAACGCAGCGTGCTCGGCGACCTCCGCGACGTGGCCGGCGTGCGCGACGCCGCCCTGGTCGGCGACATCGGCCGCCGGGTCACGATCACCCCCAATGCCGACGAGCTCGCCGCGCGCGGACTGAGCACGCAAAGCCTGCGGGATGCACTGCAGCAGAACGGCGCGCTGATTCCGGCCGGCGCCATCACCGAGGGCGACACGACCCTGTCGGTGCAGGCCGGCAGTAAACTCGGCTCGGTCGACGACATCGCCGCACTGCCGCTTGTGGCGAGCTCGACCGGCTTCATCGCCACAGCGGGCATTACAGCGGATGCCACCCCCACAACCATCGGCGACGTCGCCACTGTCGCCCTCGTTGAGAACCCGGTCACGAGCATTTCCCGGGTGAACGGCGAACCTGCCCTCACGATCGCCGTCACCAAGGTGCCGGCCGCGAATACGGTCGATGTGTCGAAGGCCGTGCGCACGATTCTGCCGCAGCTTGAGGCGGCCGTCGCGCCCGCCACGTTCACGGTCGTGTTCGATCAGGCGCCGTTCATCCAGCAGTCGATCGACGCGCTCACCCAGGAGGGCCTGCTCGGCCTCGGCTTCGCGGTGATCGTGATTCTGCTGTTTCTGCTCTCGGTGCGGGCCACGCTGGTCACGGCGATTTCGATCCCCACCTCGGTGCTCATTACCTTCATCGGCCTGCAGAGCGTGGGATATTCGCTCAATATCCTCACCCTCGGAGCGCTCACGATCGCCATCGGCCGGGTCGTTGACGACTCGATCGTGGTCATCGAGAACATCAAACGGCACCTCGTCGCCGGCGCCGACCGCGCCGCCACGATCGTCTTCGCCGTGCGTGAAGTGGCCGGAGCCATCACGGCCTCGACCGTCACGACGGTGACCGTGTTCCTGCCGATCTCCTTCGTGGGTGGGGCGACCGGCGAACTGTTTCGGCCGTTCGCGCTCACCGTGACGATCGCCCTGCTGGCGTCGCTGCTCGTGTCGCTCACGATCGTGCCCGTGCTCGCGTATTGGTTTCTGCGGGCGCCGAAGGCCGTGGCTACGCTCGATCTTGCTGCCGATCCTGCTACCCCGAATGACACGGCCACCGAATCGGCGAGCGTGCCCGCTGCGACGGGTCTGTCGGCGGCCGCCGAGGCCGGCGAGAACCCCGGGCGGCTGCAGAAGGGCTATCTGCCGGTCATTCGATTCACGCTCAAGCACGCCGTCGCGACGTTGCTGCTCGCCGTGCTCGTGCTCAGCGGAACGGCCGCGCTCGTGCCGTTCATGAAGGTTAACTTTCTCGGGTCGACCGGGCAGAACACGTTCCGGGTGACGCAAACGCTGCCGGTGGGCAGCAGCCTGGCTGCGCAGGATGCGGCATCAGCTTCGGTGGAGACAGCGCTGCGTGCCCTGGACGGCATCGACATTGTGCAGTTGTCGATTGGCGGCGGTAGCGCTGGGAGCGCGTTTCGTGGCGGGGCGCCCGCTTCGAGCGCCGTGACCTATTCGATCACGACCGCCGACGGTGCCGACGCCGATGCGGTGCAAGACCGCGCGCGCCGCGCTCTGGCCGGCCTGGGCAATGTTGGCGAGATCTCGGTGGCTGCGGCGAGCGGGTTCGGGGCATCCTCCGACATTGCCGTCGATATCACGGCGGCAACGGATGCCGACCTGCAGACCGCGACGACGTCCATTCTCAGCGCGGTCCAGAAACTCAGGGCCATCAAGGAGAGTGCGAGCACCCTCGCCTCCTCGCTGCCGTACCTGGCCGTCACGGTCAATCGAAGGGCGGCGGCCGCCGCCGGTCTCAGCGAATTCGCCCTCGGAACCCTCGTGTCGCAGGCCATGCAGCCGAGCGTGATCGGGTCGATCGCGATCGACGAGACCAACCTGACCGTGTATCTCACAGCGCAGTCTCCGCCGACGACGTCTGCTGATCTCGCGGCTGTGCAGATTGCCACGCGCACCGGATCGGTGGCCCTCGACACCCTCGCGACCGTCGAACAGGTCGACGGCCCAAGCACCCTCACCACGGCGAAGGGACTGCGCACGGCGACCGTCTCGGCGACGCCCGCGAGCGACGATCTGGGCACGGCGAACGCGCAGCTGAGCCAGATACTCGTCGACACGAAGCTGCCGACCGGGGCAACCGCGACACTCGGCGGGGTGAGTGCCGACCAGGCCGAGGCTTTTCAGCAACTCGGGGTCGCCATGCTCGTGGCCGTCCTCATCGTGTACATCGTGATGGTGGCGACGTTCCAATCGTTGTTGCAGCCGCTGCTGCTGCTCGTGTCGGTGCCGTTCGCGGCGACCGGGGCGATCGCGCTGCAGGTCGCGACCGGCATTCCGCTCGGGGTGCCCTCGCTCATCGGCGTGCTCATGCTGATTGGAATCGTGGTGACCAACGCGATCGTGCTCGTCGACCTGGTCAATCAGTACCGGCGGCGCGGTCTCTCGGTACCCGACGCACTCATCGCCGGTGCGAGCCGCCGGTTGCGACCCATTCTGATGACGGCGCTCGCCACGATCTTCGCCCTGCTGCCGATGGCGATCGGCCTCACTGGCCACGGCGGATTCATCTCCCAGCCGCTCGCCCTCGTGGTCATCGGAGGGCTCGTGTCATCGACGGTGCTGACGCTGATCGTGCTTCCGGTGCTCTATCTGTTGGTCGAGGGCACCCGCGAGCGTCGGAATATCCGCCGTGCTCTGGAGCACCGGCAAGCGAACGGTCAGCAAGAGCTACTACCCTCAATTGGGTGACTTTACAGACCGCTGCCGCGCTACCCGCGTCGACGACGCCCATACCGACGAACCGCCTGACATCCCTCGATGGTCTGCGGGGAGTTGCGGCACTCGTGGTGATGTTGCACCATATCTATCTCGTCGCAAAGCCGACGCTGGTCAGTGCTGGCGGATCCGCACCGGGAAGCGTGTATTGGGTGGTGTCCGAGACTCCCCTGAAACTCGTGACCGCGGGATCAGAAGCGGTACTGGTCTTCTTTGTGCTGAGCGGACTCGTCGTCGCCCTTCCCGCGTTGCGCAAGCCTGGGTTTTCCTGGACGGGGTTTCTCACGGGTCGGATGGTGCGCATCTATCTGCCGGTTTGGGCTTCTCTGGCGATAGGAACCGCGCTGATTTGGCTTCTTCCCCGAGACCAGTCGGTTGTCACCGCCGGCTCCTGGATGAGCCAGTCGAACGCCACGGCCGTGACGCCTTCGACGCTGTGGGGCCAAATGAGTCTCACCGCCGTCTCGTATGACATCAACAACGTGCTCTGGTCCTTGAGGTGGGAGCTCATTTTTTCCGTGCTGCTGCCATTGTTCGTGGCGGTGGCCCAGGTGGTTCGACGTCGCTGGCTACTAGCAGGCGCTGTCGCGTTTATTCTTATTCTGCTGGGGACGCTGGCCCACATCGACGCTCTAAAATATCTCCCGGTTTTTTTCATCGGCACGCTTTTGGCCGTGCGATTGGATTCCATCAACGAGTGGACTCGGCAACGCCTCAAGCGCCCGCGTGCGACCCTCTGGGGAATCATCTTGGTCGTCGGCGTGCTCCTGCTTTTGGTCGCCCGGTGGTGGGCCGGCTCGCTTGCTTCCTTTGGCACGCTCTCAGACAGCGTCTTACGCCTGATGCCAGTGCTCGGTGCGGCGGGCCTCGTGTGGGCTGCTATCGGGGTACCGTTTCTGCGCCGCGCGCTAGACTCCCGCCCCGGTCAATGGCTTGGACGGATATCTTTCAGCCTCTACCTCATTCACATCCCCATTCTGGCCACCCTGACCTTCGTGCTCGGCGACCATAAATGGTGGCTGGTGGCAGTGCTCACCGTTCCCGTTGCACTGGTCGCGGCCTGGGGATTTTATCGGGTCATCGAACGACCATCCCACCGCCTGGCCCGATACACCTCGCAGATCACAGCCCGGGCTACGGCGAAGTTCCGGGCCCGGGTATCCAGATGACGAGTCGGCTACGCACTCCGGGGCAGCGCCCCGATGGCACGCTGAAACCGGTCAAACGCAGCAGCGCGGTGGTTCAGTGCATCGGGGGGCGACGGTGGCACATCTTCACGATCGAACGTTGAAACAAATTTCTCTCGAGGAGCATACTGAGCGAGTCTTTCAGCATTGATTTCTTCGAGCTCCGGTGAAGTGGACACAAGATTATCGTATTCACGATAGAGCGACAAAATGCCCCGTGCGTGCTGTGATTGCCGGTGGTTCTCGCCGTCGGTCTCTGGCACCTCGACAGATACACCATCATGCAACCAGATCGATCGTCGGGCTGACGGCGCATGCAGCATCAGGGTTGCCCAGAGCGGATCCCGCCCGCTGAAGTCAACGGCGTAATCGAAAACACTGCTTCCAAAACACCGAGTCCATTCCTCATCCCACAGGGATTTCTGCCGCGGGGATCTCGAGTGTGCGCTCAGGTCAGCGCTGTGCCACTGGTACCGACGCCTGAGATGGGCAATTTTGGCGCCGTTCATCCCGCCCACGCGCACGAACTGGCGGACTGCAGGGTGAATTTCCGCTTGTTTTTCCAAGACGCCGCGCACGCGACTGTTCGGAAATACCACTGAAACGTCGTATCGGCCGTGATCGATGGCGTTCAGCAAGTTCAGTGCCGCGGTCGTTATGTGGCCGGGTCGCAAGCTGCCGACGTTGATGAGAATGGATGTCCTGTCGTCCGTGGCCACGTGTCTCACCTCGTAACCGTCGCGCTGACCCCGAAAAACGATGTCGATAACGCGCTCCGTTGCGTGGCCGTCTTCGTGCCCCGCATACTTCTGCGCCATAACGCGATACTTCTGAGCACTGTCAGGTCGCGGCCCCGAGCGCGCGATTATGTTCAATTCAACGGCCAGTTCGCTGACCGTGCGCACCACTGGCCCCGGCCAGTTGTCGGACTCGGTGTACAAACCACGGTATCCGGCATAGTCGTCGATGTCCGGAGTAAGGAACGCAATGGGTCGCCCGGTCGACAAAAAATCGAAAAACGTACTGGAATAATCGGTGACGAGAATTTCTGTTGCAGCCAGAACGGCGTTCGTCGGTATTTCGTTGGGCACCAGTCGCCCGCTGAATTCGGTTCGCTCAGCGGCGAATTTGTAGACCACCTGGTGAATCTTCAGGAGGACCACGTAGCGCTTCGTGTCGATAAGCGCTTCCAGTTCGGTCACCCGACGCAACAGCTCGGCCGCATCATCACTGGGGCGGGCGAAAGACTCCCCCTTCCACGTCGGCGCGTACAGGATGATCTTTCGCCCGCCGATGGGCAGGCCGGTCGCTTCGAGTCGCTCGGTTATGGCGGCGACGCCGCTGGAGTCAACAAACTGACGGTCGATTCGGGGATAACCCTCCTCGATGATGTGGCCCCGGTAAATGTTGTGAAGTCGATGGCCGGTTTCATACATTTGTTCGGTCATGAACCGATTCGCGGCGAGGAGGTAGTCCGCCAATAGAAAGTTTCGGACCACATTGCCCACCCGTGCCGCACGATCTCCGATGTCGTACCCCATGCGCTTGAGCGGTGTTCCATGCCACGTGTTGAGATAGACCTGCTCGATACGCTTGCTGAATTGCGCGGGAAACGTGGCGTTATTGATGAGGTACCCGCTGGTGGCGAGTGCTCGGTAGTAGGCCAGGGACTGCGGGCGAACAAATCGAACAGAAGAATCACCGGCAAATTCACGAGTGACCGATAGGTTATCGTGATTGTTCGCGAGCACCCACACGTGCTTGAGATGCGTGAAGTCGGGTGCCGCGCGCAAGCCTCGAAAAATCGCCTCCGGATTGCACAGCATTCCATTTCCCGCAAACGACTCGTAGAGCACCAGATTCGGGTCGACAGGGCGCCGGCGCCAGAATGCGTACACCTCGGCCACTGCGGCCCGACGGATTCTGTCGACGGCACGGTTTGCACGAATGGAAGCGGTACGTGGCACAATGCGCATTCCTTTATGCTATCCAGCGCTTGCACTCCCGTGAAAGTGCACCGGAGAAGCGAACTAAACTGACGGCTTCGCGCGGCGTTGGTGAGTGATCACGGTGGGCGCGAAAAAAAGAGGAGAGGAGATGCGGCGGGCCATGAACCTCACCCGTGTGATGCGCCTCGCGTCGCGAGCAAAACGTTTTGCCCAATCCCAACTCCACGCTCATTGGCGCGGTGAGCCGATCCGACAGGGAACTGTTCTCTATGAGTCGTTCTCCGGTAATGGCGTGCTCTGCAACCCGGAAGCCATCTTTCGCCAGCTCTTGGCAACGCCCGATATGGGGCAGCTCAACCATATTTGGGTTTTGTCAGACCTGAAACAGTATGGACGGACCGTCGCGGAGTTTTCTGGCGCGCCCAACGTGACGTTTGTTCGCCACGGCTCACCGTCGTACCATCGCGCTCTGGCGACGAGCGAATTTCTTGTTAATAACTCGACTTTTCCGCCTCAGTTCAGCAAGCGGCCTGGCCAGACATACCTCAATACTTGGCATGGCACACCCTTGAAACGCATGGGCTATGACATAGACGGCGGTGCGCGCGGAACGGCCAATATCGTACGCAACTTCGTTGCCGCCGACTACCTGCTCGCTGCCAATCCGTTCATGGCCGAGCAGATGTATGAAAAAGGATACAAACTCAGTGGCATTTTCACAGGTCTGATCATTGAGGAAGGGTACCCGCGCATCGACCGGCAGGCTCTCGACGGTGCTGGCGTCTTTGCGGGCCGCGCACGCTTGACCGACGCGGGCATCCCCCTGGGCGATCGCACAATCGTGCTCTACGCTCCGACGTGGAAGGGCGCGTCTTTCGCCCGGCCGAACGACGACATCGACCAACTGCTCGACCACGTCGCCCGAATAACAGCGAGGATCGACACCAGCAAGTACGTGGTCCTCCTAAAAACGCACCAAATCGTTCATGCCCGTGCCGCTTCCAGGCCGGATCTGACGCGTTTGCTGGTGCCGAACGATATGCCCACCAATGTCGTCCTCGGACTCGCCGGCGTTCTGATCACGGATTATTCGAGTATCTTCTTTGATTTTCTGTGCACAGGGCGACCGATCGTGTTCTTTGCTCCGGACCTGGATGAATATGAGGGTACGAGGGGTCTGTATTTCGCGCCCGAAAACTGGCCAGGCCCAGTCTGCCGCACGATGGAAGAGCTGACGATTGAGCTCGCAAGAACCTTGCTGACCGGTGGTCTGCCGGCTGAATCAGCCGCCCGGTACCGCGCCGCCCAGCTCGAATTCTGCGGCCGGAATGATGGTGGCGCGAGTGCCCGCATTGTGGACATCGTCTTTCGTGGCAACGTGGGGGCGCACCACGTTCGCAGCGTAGCTTCCTCGGCTCATCGGTCCATTCTGGTCTACCTGGGCGGGATGCAGCCAAACGGCATAACGACATCCGCTTTGAACTTACTGAATAACATCGACCACACCCGGTTCGACGTTTCCGCATTTTTCGCCCAGAGCGCAGTACCGGCCGCAATCGCCAACCAAAACGCGATCCATCCCGCAGTCCGCCAGTTTGCGCGAGTGGGCGGGATGAACGGCTCCGCCCGTGATCAGCTGGCCCGGCGCCTCCACTATTATTTCGGTCGAATTAGTCAGCATCAAGGCCAAGCGACGCAGAAAAGACTGTGGGATGACGAGTGGGCGCGTTGTTTCGGGGACAGTCGCTTTGACTACGTGATCGACTTCAGCGGATATGGACCGTTCTGGTCGGCGCTACTGCTTCATTCTCCCGAGGCGATCCGATCGATCTGGCTGCACAACGACTTGGCTTCCGACGCGCACCGTACGGTGCGGGGTAGAAAAAGAATGCTGCGAAGTCTCACCCAAAACTTCACACTGTACGAGCAATACGACCATCTCGTGTCGGTTTCACAGAGTCTGTCGCAGATCAATAGTCGCAAACTTGCCCACTATGCCGAGCCGGCGAAATTCACATTCGCGCCCAACACGGCAAATGCAACACACGTCCTGGTCGCGGGCGCGCAGGACTTGCGGGAAACGGCTCGAGATACGCTGACGGGGATAACTCCCGCCTGGGTGGACGACATTCTCGCCGATGACGATATAACAACCTTCGTTTCGGTCGGGCGGCTCTCTCCGGAGAAGAATCAGGCACGCCTTATCCGTGCGTTCGGTCTCGTGCACGCGCAGACGCCCGCCACTCGGCTCGTTCTCGTTGGTGAGGGTGTTCTTCGTGGCGCGCTCGAGGCCCTGATCAAGAAGCTGGGGTTGGAGGGGGCGGTCACCCTCACGGGCGTGCAGCAGAACCCCTACGCCATCCTTGCCGCGTCGGACTGCTTCGTTCTCTCGAGCGACTATGAGGGCCAGCCCATGGTCATTCTCGAAGCGCTGGTGCTCGGCCTGCCGATCGTCACGGTTGACTTCGAGTCTGTGCAGAATGCTCTCCCGATCGGTTTCGGGCTGGTCGTGCCTCAAACTGACGCCGGACTGGCCGCAGGGCTGAGAACGTTTCTGAGCGGGCAGGTTCGTTCCGGCGCGTTCGACCACGGCGCATATACCCGGCTGGCCGTCGATCAGTTCTACCGGGCCATCGGCGCGGAGACGTAACCAGCGGGCCTGAAGCTGCGAGGTCGCTCAGATGGCGCGCAGAACACGTTCCTGCGACCGCGCGATCAACCGCCGAGGACGACGCCGCGGTTCAGGAAGAACGATTGGGGATCGATGCGCACGCCGTCGACCCGAACCTCGACGTGCGTGTGACAGCCGGTGGACAGACCGGTGCTGCCGACGTTCCCAATCTGTTGGCCGGCGGCGACGTGTTTACCGACAGTGACCAGGGTGTCGCCGGTGGCGAGGTGGGCGTAGCCCGTCTGCACGCCCTCACCGTGTTCGATAATGATCCAGTTGCCGTAGCTCCCGACGGAGCCGGCGGCGTGCACGATCCCGGAGGTGGCGGCAAAGACGGGTGTTCCGCAGCTCGCCCCGATGTCGGTGCCATAGTGGAACGCTCCGACGCCGGGGAGCGGGCGAACCGGGCGCGGCCCGTAGCCATCCGTTATCGGACCGCTTGCCGGGTTGGCCCAGCCCTGATCGCTCAGCTGGCCGACGTCGGTGCGAATGATCGGGCGCACGTCGAGTGCGGCCAGGCTTGCGGCGGCGGTCGCCGCCTGCGACGCCGCAGCGACCAGTGCCAGACCCGCTGCCTCGAAGTCGCTCGTGGCCGCGTCGAGTTTTGCCTGGCTGGCGTCAACCGACAACGTACTCGCAGCCGCGCGTGTCTCGGTGTCTTGTTGATTCAGCTTGACCGCGCGCACGGTGTCGGCCTGGGCGCGGGCCTGGATCGTCTCGATGTTCTCGGTGACGCGGTCCAGCTGGTCCAGCGTGCTGAGCTGGTCGAGCACGTTGCTGAGCGAATGCCCGCCGAGAAAGACATCGGTGACGATGGCGCCGCTTCGTTGCTGGGCCAGTTTGCGCGCGAGCACGGCGAAGCTGCGGGTGGTTTCGGCGGCTGTCTGCGACGCCTCCACGGCTAAACGGTGCACGAGGGAGGCTCGACCCAGTGCGATCCTCTGGCTCGCCAGGGTTGATTCCAGGTCGCCGCGCGCGGTGTCGAGCGCGGCTTGCGCGGCTTGGGAGCGGGTCAGGGCGCTCGCCAGCGCCGATGCCCGTTGCACGGTGAGTTCTTGGGCGGCGGCGCGCGCAGTTGCGGCCCGCTCGGCGGCAGCCTGCTGCGCCACGTGCGCCTGTGCGGCGGCCGCGCGGGCGGTGGCTGATGGCCGAGGTGATGGCTGAGCCTGGGCAGCAGCCTCTGCCGCGATCTGCGCGCCGGTTGGGGTGGGCGTGACCAGGCTCGGATCTGCGGCCGGGGCTTCGGCCGGGGCTTCGGTCGGGTCTGGGGTCTCGGTCACCGGCGGGATGGGGCCATCGCTTGGTTCCGGCGAGGGTTCCGCGGTCGGGGTCGGGGCCGGGGTCGGTGTCGGTGTCGGTGTGGGGCCGGCCGTGGGCTCGGGGGTCGGTTCTGCAATGGGTTCAGGGATCGGCGCGACGATGGGTTCAGGCGTGGGTTCAGGCGTGGGTTCAGGCGTGGGTTCCGGCGTGGGTTCCGGCATGGGGTTGCTGGTCGGTGGCGACACCGGTTGTGGCGACGGCGCGGGCAGTGGTTCCGGCTCCGGGGTCGTGCTGACGATCGGTGTGGGCGTGGCGGGGGCGCCAACGAGCGCGTCGTCGGCGCTCGCCGCGATGGGTGCGCCGAACAGGACGAGTGCCGTGACCACGACCGTCGCCAGCCAGCCGACGATGCTCCGCGGCGCCCGGTGGGTCTCGGCCCGATGCCGCGGCTGTGCGCGCACGAGCCGCACGGTGCGACGGCGGTTCTCGGGTAGCAACATTGCAGTACCTGATCCATTCGGGTAATGGATGTGCGCGGCTCGGGCGGGCCAGCGTGGCGCAAGTATGGCACGGTGTCGCAGAGGCCACAACGGGGCAAAATCATCGTGCAGGGTTGCTGCAAGGTTGGCCGGGCGCTACGCCAAATCGGTTCCTGCTGCCGCGCGCACCGCGCCCGACGCCACGAGGGCCGCGACCCCCTCGATTTCGGGGGAAAGAAAGCGGTCGTGCCCGGGCCCGGCGGCAACCGTACGCACGAGATCGCGCACCGCCCCGGTCGCCCCGGCGGGAGTGAGCGGCGCCCGCAGATCGAGCGACCGCGCCGCGGTCATGATCTCGATCGCCAGCACCCGGCCGAGCCCGTCGAGTGAGCGGCGCAGCTTGCGGGCGGCGTGCCAGCCCATCGACACGTGGTCCTCCTGCATGGCCGAGGAGGGAATCGAATCAACGGATGCCGGCGCGGCGAGTCGCTTCAGCTCCGACACGATGCCGGCTGCCGTGTACTGCGCGATCATGAGCCCGGAATCCACGCCCACTTCGTGCGCGAGAAATGGCGGCAGGCCCTTGCTGCGGCCTGCATCGAGGTGACGGTCGGTGCGTCGCTCACTCATGCTCGCGACATCCGCTGACGCAATGGCGAGAAAATCGAGCACGTAGCCGAGCGGAGCGCCGTGAAAGTTGCCGTTCGATGAGACGTGTCCGTCGACGGTGACGACCGGGTTGTCGATGGCGCTTGCCAGTTCGCGACCGGCCACGAGGGCGGCGTGGGCGGCCGTGTCGCGCGCGGCGCCGTGCACCTGCGGGGCGCAGCGCAACGAGTAGGCATCCTGCACGGACGTGTCTTCCGGGCCGGCGTGGCTCGCGAGAAGGCCGGAGCCGTGCAGCAGCCGGCGCAGGTTGGCGGCGCTGTCGGCCTGGCCGAGCTGGGGCCGCAGCTGCTGCAGGTCGGCTGCGAAGACGGCATCCGTTCCGAGCAGGGCCTCAACGCTCATCGCCGCGGCGATGTCGGCGGTGGTGAGCAAACGCGCCAGGTCGTCGAGGGCGAGCACGAGCATGCCGAGCATGCCGTCGGTGCCGTTGATCAGGGCGAGGCCCTCCTTTTCGGCGAGCACGACCGGTGCGATGCCGGCGGCGGCCAGGGCATCGCCGCCGCCCAGCAGTGCGCCGCTCGCATCGCGCGCCTGGCCTTCGCCCATCACGACGAGAGCGCAGTGGGCGAGCGGGGCCAGGTCGCCGGAGCAACCGAGCGATCCATATTCGTGCACGACCGGCGTGATCTGCGCGTTCAGCACGGCGGCGTAGGTGGCGGCGGTGGCCGGCCGCACGCCGGTACGACCGGTCATCAGGGTGCTGAGCCGCAACAGCATGAGCGCGCGCACGACCTCGGGTTCCACCTCGGCGCCGCTTCCGGCGGCGTGTGAGCGTACGAGGCTCGCCTGCAGTTGGGCGCGACGGTCGGGCGCAATGAACGTCGTCGCGAGGGCGCCGAATCCGGTGGAGATTCCGTAATGTGGCTCGCTGTCGGCCGCGAGCGCATCGATGATCGTGCGGGTCGCCGCGACTTCCTCAAGGCTCGCCGGGTCGAGGGTGACGCGCGCACTGTGCCGTGCCACGGCGATCACGTCGGCAAACGAGAGCGCGGCGGTTCCCACGACGACGCTCGCTCGGGCAGCGGAGGCACCGACCTGGTCGAGCGGGGAGGCGGAGATGCTGGGGGCGGTCACGAGGTTCATGTTTCGATTGCACACCCTCGTGGTGCGCGGCGACAGGGCGATACGCTGGATGGTGTCTGGGATACCGGACACGAGCATTCCCTCGGGAGGGAACCGATGGCATCGAAGGTTCCGGCGGCACAGAGCACCCTGCGCATTCTGACGCATCTCGCCGCGCAACGCGGGCCGATACCGGCGGCGGTCCTGGCGAGCGCGCTCGGCCTGCCGCGCTCGACCGTGTATCAGCTGCTCGGCGTGCTCGTGACCCAGGGGTTTGTCGTGTATCTGCCCGAGGAACACCGGTACGGACTCGGCATCGCCGCCTTCGAGCTGAGCTCGGGGTTCAGTCGCCAGGAGCCGCTCTCCCGGCTCGGCCGCCCGTTGATCGCGCAGCTCGTCGACCGGTTGGGGGAGAGCGCGCACCTCGTGGTGCTGCACGGGCGTGACGTGATCTACCTCGTCGAGGAACGCGCCGCGCATCGCCCCTCACTCGTCTCTGATGTGGGGGTGCGGCTGCCCGCCCACCTCACAGCGAGTGGACGTGCCCTGCTCGCGGCTCTGCCCGCCGCGCAATTGCGCGCGCTCTACCCGAACCGGGCGGCGCTTGAACAACGCGACGGCCGTGGCCCGCGCACCAGGATTGAGTTGCGGGCCGTGCTCGATCGTGTGCGAACGGATGCCTACGCCACCGAAAACGGTGAAATCACGCCCGGCATCGCCTCGGTGGCGCTGGCCGTGCGGGACCATGCCGGCTGGCCTGCCGCCGCGATTGCCGTGACGTTCGCGCACGACCGGTTCACCGACGGGGAATGGCCGGCACTCGCCGCAACCGTGGCGGCGACCGCTGCTGAATTGTCTCGCCGCATCGGCGGCCGGCCTCGCTGAAGAGCTCACGGTCAACAACCGCACGCTGAGCCAGATTACCGAGGTCGCCGCACGGGTTCCGGCGCGCTGTGCGTCGCCATGACCCGGGCTACACAGCGACGCTACTTCATGACGAACGGGCTCCTGCCGCTCGGTTTCCCGTAACCGCGGCAGGGCTGAGTTCAGCCCAACGCTTTCTGACAGCACGCTGACCATTGGAATACCCGCCCACCGGCGAGGGTTACCACGCCCCATGCAAGCAATTACGTACAGTCACTATGGCAGCCCCGATGTTCTGGAGTTGACCGAGCAGCCCCTTCCCAAGGTCGGCCCCGGAATGGTGCTGATCAGGGTGAAGGCCGCCGCCGTCAATCCAGTGGATTGGAAGGTTATGGCCGGATACCTCGACACGATGCTGGACATCATTTTTCCTGCCATTCCCGGGTGGGATGTCGCTGGCGTGGTCGAGGCCGTCGGCGTCGATTCGCCACGCTTCACTGTCGGCGACGAGGTCATCTCCAACGGTCGTAAGGATTATGTGCACGGCGGTAGCTTCGCCGAATTCATTGCTCTTCCCGAGCGTCTCGTGGCGCGCAGGCCCGCTTCGCTCACGTGGGAGCAGTCGGCTGGGCTGCCGCTCGCCGGCCTCACCGCCCTTCAGGTCATCAGTCGTTTGGGTGTTTCTGGCACCGACACGGTATTGATTCACGGTGGCGCCGGGGGAGTGGGGTCCCTCGCCACACAGATCGCCGTCTCCCGAGGGGCGCGCGTGCTCGCCACGGCGTCGGAGGCCAATCATGAGTATCTTCGTTCGCTCGGCGCCGAACCGGTGGCCTACGGGAACGGCCTCGCCGAACGAGTGCGCGGGCTGGCCCCTGCGGGTGTTGAGGTCGTCGCCGATTTCGTCGGCGGCGTGCTGCCCACCACTCTCGCGGTTCTCGCCGAGGGCGGACGTCACGCATCCGTTGCCGACGGTGATGTTGAATCGCATGGCGGCACCTGGATGTGGGTCGATCCGGCCGGCACCGACCTGCAGCAGCTTGCCGACCTCGTCGACGAGCGCCGCTTCACCGTCGATATCGCCCGTGCCTTTCCCCTCGCCGAGGCAGCGGATGCCTACCGTCTCAACATGCTGGGACACACCCGTGGCAAGATCATCGTCACCGTTGATCAGCCGTAACCATAGACTTTTTCACCGATCAAGGAGAATTACAGATGACTACACCTGCTACCACCACCGTCGTCCCCACCGCTGCGTTGAGTAACGGCACCACCATTCCGCAGCTCGGTTTCGGCACGTACCAGATCGCCCCGGCCGACGCTAAGGCCGCCACACTCGCCGCGCTTGAAGCAGGCTACCGCCACATCGACACCGCCGAGATGTACGGAAACGAGAAGGAGGTCGGTCAGGCCGTCGCCGAATCCGGTCTCGCCCGCGCTGACGTCTACGTCACGAGCAAGCTCAACAATGGCTTTCATGCGCGAGCGGATGCCCTCGCCGCCTTCGATCGCACGCTCGACGAACTCGGCCTGGAGTCGCTTGACCTTTTCCTGATTCACTGGCCGCTGCCCGCCGTGGGCGACTACGTGGAGACCTGGAAGGCCATGGAGGAGATGCACCGCTCGGGCCGTGTGTCGACCATCGGCGTGTCCAACTTTCAGCAGGTTCACCTGCAGCGCCTCTTCGACGAGACCGACACTGTTCCAGCCGTCAACCAGATCGAGGTACACCCGTACCTCACCCAAGAGCAACTGCGTGCGTTCAACACCGAGCACGGCATCGTGACGGAGGCGTGGTCGCCCCTCGCCCAGGGAAAGGTGCTCGGCGACCCCGTCATAGCGGCGATCGCTGAGCGCGTGGGCCGAACGACCGCCCAGGTGACGCTGCGCTGGCACCTGCAGCGTGGCGACGTAGTCTTCCCGAAGTCGGTCACCCGGGCCCGGGTCGACGAGAACTTCGCACTCTTCGACTTTGAGCTGACGGATACTGACCTGCTCGCGATCGCAGCGCTCAACCGCGACGAGCGCACCGGCCCGAACCCCGACGAGTTCAATTACATCCCGTAATACGCCCTCACAGCAGCCCGTCGGATGCTGCTGGTTTCGAGGGAATAGTCACGACTCAGGTCATGCAGGGTCGTGATGATGGAAAGCGGCGCGCGGGTTTACGTTGACGGATGATCCGCGATCCCGGAACCTTCTCGATTCACGTCTTCTCAGTGCCAACCTCGATGCCTGCCTGATCACCGACGAGGAGTTTCTCGCCGGAACCCTGTACTGGAGCACCCTGGCCGACCCGTTCCCAGCCCGGGTGTTCGAAGGGGCCGCCTGAGCTACAGGGTCTTGGCGAAGCAGACGCTGAAGTCTTCGCCGACGTACTGGCCGAACAGCTCAATCTGCTCGTAGCCGCGGCCGCGGTACAGTGCCACCGCCGCGTGTTGCAGCGGGCCGGTTTCCAATGCGAGTGAGCGGATGCCGCGACTCGCGGCATCCGCTTCGATGCGGTCGAGCAGGCGGCCGGCTACACCGCGCCCCCGAGCATCGGAGTGCACAAACAGCCGCTTTAACTCCGCGGTATTGAGGGGGGGCGTCGTATCGGAGCCCAGCGGTACCAGAGCGGCCATGCCGCAGGCGGAACCGTGTTCGTCGCGGGCCACGTATACGTCGACGCCCGGACGTTCGAGTTCGTCGGTGTTGAGCAGAAAGCTGTTCCCCTCCGGATAAAGGGAGTGCGCGAAGGCGGTGCCAGCGGTCAGCAGTGCCTCGACATCGGCCTGCCGGGGTGGCTCAACACTGATCGAAATGGTCATGTCACCAGAATAGAGCCACGCAATATGGGCTCTTTCCGTGACTTTTCGGGGTGCATCGGGTAGCGTATATAAGTCGGCTCTTGACACCGTGCTGTGCGCGGATGGGTTTGTAAGTCAAGTTGGGCCGGTTTCCCAGCAATTCGCTGGTGAAAAATCACTGTATGTGAACGGCCCCGGCCATAGATTGCTCGGGTTCTCAGTTGCGTCGCATGTGCGTCGTTGTTCTGCCATGTACTGAACACAACCCAGGAAAATCTCTATGCCTCAAGGCAATTCACACAACTCCACCGTCGGTCGTGGCGGTAAGAACTTCGAGCCCAAGTATGCCTCCAAGAATGGCTCGGGCCACGGTGGTTCCAACAACTCCGGTAGCAAGAGTCCCGGACACCGCGGATACCGCGCTGACGAGGGCGCCCCGAAGAAGCAGCGCTGGAACGCCGACGAACGCGCCGCACGCTCGAATGAACGCCCCTCGAGCGAACGCCCGGCCTACGGTTCGCGTTCCGTTCGCCCCGAAAACGGTGGCCGCACCAACAGTGAGCGCAACGAGCGTCCCGCCTACAACAACGACCGTCCCCGCACCGACCGTCCGTCCTATAACAACGACCGCCCGTCGTATGGTGACCGCAACAGCGCATCGCGCACCGAGCGCCCGTCGTATGGTGACCGCAACAGCGCATCGCGCACCGAGCGCCCGTCGTATGGTGACCGCAACAGCGCATCGCGCACCGAGCGCCCGTCGTATGGTGACCGCAACAGCGCATCGCGCACCGAGCGCCCGTCGTATGGTGACCGCAACAGCGCATCGCGCACCGAGCGCCCGTCGTATGGTGACCGCAACAGCGCATCGCGCACCGAGCGCCCGTCGTACGGTGACCGTGCCCCGCGCACCGATCGTCCGGCCTACAACAAAGACCGCCCGGCTCGCACCGAGCGGCCCTCCTATGGTGACCGCACCAGCGCATCTCGCACCGAGCGCCCGTCCTTCGGCGATCGCGCACCGCGCAGCTACGAAGACCGCGCCCCTCGTCGCTCGAACGACGACCGCCCGCCCCGTCGCGATTTCGGTAACGACCGTTCCACCCGCTCCGCCGATGGCGACAGCAAGTTCTACCCGAAGCGCAGCGAGAACGGCGCCAAGCCGACCTTCGCCGGTGGCGAGGACGTCGTGCTTGAGCGTCTCGAAGCCATCGCGACGACGGCATCCGATGTCGTCGGTGTGACTTTCGGCGACCTGGGCCTCGGCGAGAACATCGTGCGCGAGCTCGCCGCCCTCGGCGCTCCGTCACCGTTCCCGATCCAGGCGGCAACCATCCCGGACGTGCTCGCCGGGCGCGACGTGCTCGGCCGTGGCAAGACCGGATCCGGCAAGACCATCGCCTTCGGTGCTCCGCTCGTCGAAAAGCTCATGGAGAACAACGGCGCCAAGGACCGCAAGATGGCCCGCAAGCCCCGCGCACTCATTCTGGCCCCAACCCGTGAGCTCGCGCTGCAGATCGACCGCACCGTGCAGCCCATCGCCCGCAGTGTCGGCCTCTTCACCACCCAGATCTATGGAGGTGTGCCCCAGTACCGTCAGGTCAGCGCCCTCCAGCGCGGCGTGGATATCATCATCGGTACCGCCGGCCGCATCGAAGACCTCATTGAACAGGGTCGTCTTGACCTGTCCGAAGTTGTCGTCACCGTGCTCGACGAAGCCGACTACATGTGCGACCTCGGGTTCCTTGAACCGGTTCAGCGCATCCTGCGCCAGACCAAGGCCGGCGGCCAGAAGCTGCTCTTCTCCGCCACCCTCGACAAGGGCGTTGCCTCGCTGGTCAGGGAATTCTTGACCAACCCGGCCGTGCACGAGGTTGCCGGTGAAGACCAGGCGTCCTCCACGATCGACCACCGCGTGCTCGTCATCGAGCACCGCGACAAGGGCCGCATCATCGAGGAACTCGTCAATCGCGAGGGTAAGACGCTCATCTTCAGCCGCACCCGTGCCTACGCTGAGCAGCTAGCAGACCAGCTCGAAGACGCCGGAGTGAAGGCTACGAGCCTGCACGGTGACCTCAACCAGGCCCGTCGTACCCGCAACCTGCAGATGCTCACGAGCGGCCGGGTCAACGTGCTCGTCGCAACGGATGTCGCTGCTCGCGGCATCCACGTCGACGACATCGATCTGGTCATCCAGGCCGACGCCCCCGACGAGTACAAGACGTACCTCCACCGTGCCGGCCGTACCGGTCGCGCGGGCAAGACCGGAACCGTTGTGACGCTCATTCCCAAGCAGCGCAAGCGCCGCATGGACGAGCTGCTCGACCGTGCCGAGATCGACGCGAGCTACACCTCCGCCACCCCCGGTGGCGCGGCTGTGCGCGAACTCGCCAACATCTAGCATCCGCTTGATCCGCAGAAGGGGCACCCGCCAGCCGGCGGGTGCCCCTTCTGCATGCCCCAGCGCGCGGCGGGTTGCCGAAGCCGCTCGCATCTGCCAGAATTACTTTCCGAACGATCGGTAACTTATTCGTCGTTCCCGCACGCACGCGCAGACACCGTCGTCAGGAGAGAACATGGCTGAGGCCTACCTCGTTGGAGGAGCACGCACCCCCGTTGGCCGTTACGGTGGCGTGCTGGCCACGGTTCGTCCCGATGATCTCGCCGCGCTCGTGGTCGGCGAGGCCGTCCACCGCGCCGGCATCGACCCGGGCCTGATCGAAGAGATCATCTTCGGTGCCGCGACCCAGGCAGGCGAAGACAACCGCAACGTCGCCCGCATGGCCGGGCTGCTCGCCGGACTGCCCGATCACGTGCCGGGCATCACCGTCAACCGGCTCTGCGCATCGGGCATGTCGGCGATCACCATGGCCGCCCAGGCCATCCGTGCCGGCGATGCCGACCTGATGGTCGCCGGCGGCGTCGAATCCATGACCCGCGCCCCCTGGGTGCAGGCCAAACCCGATCGCGCCTGGGCCAAGCCCGGCGCCCAGTTCGACACCTCTATCGGCTGGCGGTTCGTGAACCCCAAGCTTGCGGCCCGCGACAAGGCCACCTTCTCCATGTCGGAGACGGCCGAAGAAGTCGCCCGGCTCGACGGCATCACCCGTTCAGAAGCGGATGCCTTCGCCCTCCGCAGCCATCAGCGCGCCGCCGCCGCGATCGACGCCGGCCACTTCGTCGATGAAATCGTCGGCGTTTTGACCAAGAAGGGCGAGGTGCTCGTCGACGAGGGCGTGCGCCGTGATACCAGCCTCGAGGGACTTGCCGCTTTGCGGCCCATCGTCACCGGCGGCGCTGTCGTCACGGCCGGCAACGCGAGCTCGCTCAACGATGGCGCCTCGGCGATTCTCGTGGCGAGTGGCGAGGCCGTGAAACGGTACGGCCTCACGCCGCGTGCCCGCATCGTCGTCGGCGCCAGTGTTGGGCTCGCCCCGGAGATCATGGGCCTCGGCCCGGTTGCCGCCACCCAGCGCGCCCTCGATCGCAGCGGGCTGAACATCGCCGACCTGGGTGCGATCGAGCTCAACGAAGCTTTCGCCACCCAGTCCATCGCGTGCATCCGTCGCCTCGGCCTCGACGAAGAACTCGTCAACCGGGACGGCGGCGCTATCGCGCTCGGGCATCCGCTTGGATCGAGCGGGGCTCGCCTCATCGTCACCCTGCTCGCGCGTATGGAGCGGGAAGATGCCCAGCACGGCCTCGCCACCATGTGTGTCGGCGTCGGCCAGGGCTCGGCCCTCATTCTGGAGCGTGTCTGATGAGCGTTTCTGAACGTGAACTCGGCGATCGAGGAGAGTCGGGCGTGCCGGACCGGGTCGGTGTGCTCGGCGGCGGGCGCATGGGCGCCGGCATTGCGCACGCCTTCCTGCTCGCCGGAGCCCACGTGGCCCTCGTCGAACGCAACGACACCGAGGCTGCGGCCGCCCGCGAGCGCGTGCTGCGCGCCGTAGACGTGAGCATCACCCGCGGTGCAACCGGTGAAACACGCCCGGAAATCGAGGCTCGCCTCGCCGTTGGCGCCGATTTCGGCCTGTTCAGCGACCGGGAACTCGTCGTCGAGGCCGTTCCCGAGGTGCGCGCGCTCAAGGTCGAGGCCCTGCAGAAGGTCGAGGCGCAGCTTCCCGCCGACGCCGCGCTCGCGAGCAACACCTCGTCCATCTCGATCGACGACCTTGCCGATGAGCTGGCGCGCCCGACGCGTTTTCTCGGCCTGCACTTCTTCAACCCGGTGCCCGCCTCAAACCTGGTCGAACTCGTCACCGGCAGCGCTACCTCGCCCGAATTGGTAGCGGATGCCCAGAACTGGGTTTTGGCCCTCGGCAAGACTCCGATCACCGTCAGCGACGCGCCCGGATTCGCCTCCTCCCGGCTCGGAGTGGCCCTCGGACTCGAAGCCATCCGCATGCTCGAGGAGGGTGTCGCGAGCGCCTCGGATATCGACGCCGCCATGATGCTTGGCTACAAACATCCAGTGGGGCCGTTGAAACTCACCGATCTGATTGGGCTTGACGTGCGTCTCGGCATCGCCGAGTACCTGCACAAGCAACTCGGCGCCCGTTTTGAACCGCCGGCGCTGCTTCGCAGGCTCGTCGCAGAGGGCAAGCTCGGCCGCAAATCCGGCCAGGGCTTCTACCGCTGGGACGAGGCCTGATGTCCGCCCACATCGACGCCCCGCCAGCACCGCGCACGCACCACAAAGGAGATCCCATGACGACCATTCTGCCCAGCTACGTCCAGGGCGCCTGGTGGACCCCGACCGAAGAAGACGCCGTCGCTGCCGTCGAGGTCTGCGACGCCTCGACCGGCGAGGTCGTTACCCGCGTCAGTACGCAGGGCCTCGACCTAGCCGCGGCGCTCGAGTACGCTCGCACGATCGGCCAGAAGTCGCTCGGCGAGCTCACCTTTCACCAGCGTGCCGTGTTGCTCAAGCAGATGGCGCTGCTGCTGACCGAGCGCAAGCAGGAGCTCTACGCGCTGTCCAGCCGCACCGGCGCCACGAAGGTGGATTCCTGGGTCGATATCGACGGCGGCATCGGCGTACTGTTCAGCTACTCCTCGAAAGGCCGCCGCGAGCTGCCGAACGCCCGCGTCTACGTCGACGGGCCGGTCGAGCCGCTCTCCAAAGACGGATCCTTCATCGCGCGCCACATCTACTCGCGTCTGCTCGGTGTTGCCGTGCAGATCAACGCGTTCAACTTTCCGGTCTGGGGCGCGCTTGAAAAGTTTGCGCCCGCCTTTCTGGCCGGCGTGCCCAGCCTGGTCAAGCCCGCGACCCCCTCCGGCTTCCTCGCCGAGGCCTTCGTGCGCATCCTCGCCGACTCCGGCCTGCTTCCCGAGGGTTCGCTGCAGCTCGCTTCGGGCAGTGTTCCGACCCTGTTCGACGATGTGCGCCTCGGCGACCTCGTCGCCTTCACCGGATCCGCCTCCACCGCCGAGAAGCTGCGTGCGAGCGACTCGGTGCAGACCGGGGGAGTGCGCTTCACCAACGAGACCGACTCGATCAACGCCTCGATTCTTGGAACAGATGCCATTCCGGGCACGCCCGAATTCGACGCCTTCGTCAAGCAGGTCGTCACCGAGATGACGGTCAAGGCCGGCCAGAAGTGCACCGCCATCCGCCGCGTCATCGTGCCGCGCGCGGCTATGGATGACGTCGTCACGGCCGTGCAGGCCCGCATCAGCGAACGCATCGTGCTCGGCGACCCCCGCGCCGTGGGTGTCACCATGGGCCCGCTCGCCTCGACCGCGCAGCGCCTTGAAGTGCTCAAGCAGGTGACCCGTCTGCAGGCCGCCGGCGGCCAGCTGGTCGTCGGCAGAACGGATGCCCCGGTTGTGCTGCACGCGGATGGTACGACCGCCGTTGCTCCCGACGGCGCCTTCGTCGAGCCGCTGCTGCTGCGCTTCGACGACGCGTCCGCCGCCGCCGTGCACGAGGTCGAGGCCTTCGGCCCGGTCTCCAGTGTGCTCGGCTACGACACGCTCGATGAGGCCATCGCCCTCGTGCGCCGCGGCGGCGGGTCGCTCGTGACCAGCATTGCCACGCATGACCCGGCCGTTGCCGTCGCCCTGATGACGGGCATTTCCGCTTTCAACGGCCGCGTGCTCGTCCTCGACCGCGACGACGCACGCACCTCGACCGGGCACGGTTCGCCGGTGCCGCAGCTCGTGCACGGAGGCCCCGGCCGGGCTGGCGGCGGCGAAGAGCTCGGCGGCATCCGTGCGGTGCTGCACCACATGCAGCGCACCGCCATTCAGGGCTCGCCCGAGATGCTCACGGCCATTACCGGAATCTGGCACCAGGGCGCGTCTGCGCGAGCCGGCGACACCCATCCGTTTAGGAAGAGCCTGGCCGAACTCGTGATTGGCGACCAGATCGTTTCGGACTCGCGCACGGTGACCCTCGAGGACATCGAAACCTTCGCCCGGTTCACCGGGGACACTTTCTACGCCCACATGGACGAAGAGGCGGCCGCCGCCAACCCGTTCTTCCCGGGCCGGGTGGCGCACGGTTACCTGCTCGTCTCCTGGGCCGCCGGCCTGTTCGTGGATCCGGCGCCCGGGCCCGTGCTCGCGAACTCCGGCCTCGAGAACCTGCGTTTCGTCACGCCGGTCTCTCCGGGCGACAGTATCCGTGTCGCCCTCACCGCGAAGCAGATCACGCCCCGCGAAACCGACGAGTACGGCGAAGTGCGCTGGGATGCCGTGCTGACCAACCAGCACGATGAGCTCGTCGCGTCCTACGACGTGCTCACTCTGGTCGCCAAGCACTAGGGCCCTCACAACCGAACCCGGTGGTACACCGGCCTGAGCGGTCGGCCAATGACTCAGCCGCCACTCGCGCTCGCTTCACGGATTGAGTGAGCGCGTTGTCGGTGCGCGCGGGCGCGATCATCGATTTCCACGACGAGGCGGTCATACGTGCGAGAACCCATGATTGTCTTCCTGATCGATTCAGCAATGTCACTCACGTCAGTCCTTCGGCTGCGTCCGGCTAGCGCCCAAGTCCCACTGCCCACTGCCCACTGCGTTCCGGGCCCGGGCCTGCTGTCGTACGGTGGGCCCGCATCGCTCTGATGAATTTGACCACGGGTATCCGCCTGCCCGCATCCACTCAGCCGGCGTCATCGTCGGTCGTACCGGCACGAACACGAGCAATCGTCTCCCACGCCGCGACGGTGACCAGAATGACCGAGGTCGCCGCGCCCAGCCCCAGCGGAGTCAGAACCGCTGCCGCCGCACCGGCCAGGGCGAGCAGACCGAGCCCGACGACGTGCGACACGATCACCACGCGTGTGACGATCCAACGAAACAGAAGCAGTCCCACGAGGTAGAACAGCGGCCCGCCAACGATGGTGACGGCTACCGGCAGCGTCATGGCATCCTCGGGGTGTTCCAGAACCGACTTATCGGCGACCGAGGTCACCACGATTCCCGCGATGATGATCGCGTGTACGTAGGTATATGCCAGCCGAGCGATGCGGCCCGGCTCGCTCGATGCTGAGATTGCCTTGCTCCCGGCCCGCTCTCCGTGATCGAAATAGAGCCACCACATGGCCACGCCGTTCACAAAGGCAAGAAACAACCCGGTTATCCCGAGAACGGATGCCTCTTGGTCGACAAATGCGAACCCGGTCACCAGAAAAGACTCACCGACGGCGATGATCACGAACAGGGCGCTGCGCTCCGCAATATGCGGCCCCGAGACATCCCAGTCATCAACGCCCGGCGCTTTCAGCCCCGGAATACGAAACCCGAAGCTCGCCGAGCCATACTCAATCGCGAGAGCGATCAGCCAGGCCGGCAGCCGCACCGACAGTGGCATAAGCGCCCCCACGATCCAGAACACACTGGCGACCGCGAGCCACAGCAGAATACGCAGAAACGTCGCGTGCAGAGCCGGATCGTGCCGGGCGAGGGCGAGCACCATGAACACCGTGCGGCCCAGTTGCAGGGCAGAATAGGCGACGGCGAAGACCAGCCCCTGGTCGCCGAACGAATCGTAGATCGACGTGCTGACCACAAGACCCACTAGGGAGAGCCCGATCACGACGGAGCGCACCGGGAGCTTGGCCGGATCGAGCCAGTTGGTCACCCAGGTCGTGTAGACCCACATCCACCACAGCGCGAGCACGAGAATGATCGACTCAAGCGCGCCGACCCAGGACTGGTTGGCATAGAGATACCGCGACAGCTGGGTGAGCGCGAAGACGAAGATGAGATCGAAGAACAACTCAATGTAGGTGACCCGATCGCTGCGCTCGGAATCGTCAGGCCGCAACAGGCTCCGTCGAAACCCGAGGCGCAGAATCCACGCGCGATGCTCAAACGGATGCTGCTGCGTCGTGTTCGATGTCCGGCTCACGTCCCCAGTCTTCCCTATGCCCCTACCTTTCCGAGGTTCCAATTCCCTTACCGCTTCTTTCCGACGGTGGGACCGGGGTTCCTGCGTGGCGCGGGGAGTGGCTCTCGGGGTGTGGGGTGTGGGGTGTTGGTCTGGCGACACGCCCGGGTGGGGGGCGTTTTGACGGGTGGGCTGGGTGGCCGTAATGTATCTATACGTACCCCAAAGGTGCGAAAAAGCCGTTGTGCTTTTCGGCCTCATGTGGGACCGCATCTTGGCCGTTGCAATATCGGGACGTGTGCCGCATTTCGTGTGTGCAGGTTCGTGGGTGTTGGGTCTAGGATGGTAAGCCTCCCTCCTGCTTTTCCTTGTTGGTCGAGTCGTTGTTTCGTCGCGTTTTTTGCGCCGAAAACAGAGCCCTGTTGTGGGTACGACGTGATTTGACAGGGTGTGGCTGGAGGGGTAAGTTAGGAAAGTTGCCCCGGAGCGACAGCCCAGTAGGGTGTGAAGTCGGGTG